>JANORL010000908.1:0-8743 GCA_031415295.1 Polyangiaceae bacterium
GTCGCCATCTTCGGAAAGATCGTCAGGCCGTTCTCGAGCGGCTCCCGCATAAACACACGGATACGACGCTGCCACTATCGACCGACTCGTATCGACAAATGGCTGGCGCACACTCGGTTGGACGGTTCGCGGTCTTTGCATTGCCGTATTACTCATCCTAAGACATCAGTAGTTGGTTCGCCGACGGCGCAAAGATTACGGTAATGCCTGATGGCGATTTCGATTTCCCCATGGGATCGATTCAAACCGTATGTTCGAATGGTTTCCATCCATATCGGCCGTCACCGGGTGCTGCAATGGTGCTGCAATGGTGCCCAATGAGTTGAAATCAACCAGGCGGTTCTATGGAGGCGGGGAGGATCACGTCTGGGAGTAGGGCATGTAAAACAGTTAGCGAAATAATAAAATTTCATGAACAGAGGGTGCTGCAGATGCAACGAAGGAATGCTCACCATGAAGGAGTGAGGGGAAGCATGAAATACAAAAACCGCGTAGAATGCGCCGAATCAAGGCGCACTGAGCAAATCGTATTCGCATGGATCGCGATGCTCGTTGTGGGCTGTGGAACCGCCGATCCGAGCGGTCATGGCGGCGCCGGGGGCCGTGGAGGGGCGGCAGAGAGCGGAGGAGCTGCCAACGCTGCTGAAGAATGGGCATTGGACGACGACGGCACGCTGTTTGTCTTGCCAGCCAACGTGAATGCGACGGCGTGCACGTTGGGATCGCAATGCCCGACGGGATATTGCGTCGATGGCTTCTGTTGCGATGCGAAATGCGACAACAAATGCATGGCGTGCAGCGTAGCCAAAAAAGGAAGCGGCGTCGACGGCATCTGCGGATCGATTGCGTATGATACCGACCCGGACAACGATTGTCCTTTAGGCGCATGCGACGGCAAGAATCAATGCAAGAACTACAATGGGTTTACTTGCATTTCGGGGGCGCAATGCTTGTCGAATTATTGTGTCGACGGAGTCTGCTGCGGCAATATCTGCATGGGTGCCTGTCAAGCGTGTTCTGCGGCAAAAAAGGGCAGTGGTAGCGATGGCGCTTGCGGCAACATTGGGGTAAATGCGGATCCGGACAATGAATGCACGGGGAGCCAATGCAATGGTTCGGGCGCATGTCAGACGGCGCAAACGCAAGCGGCCAATGGTACGGCGTGCACATCATCGGCGCGATGCGCTTCTGGTTATTGCGCGGACGGTGTGTGTTGTGATAGCTGGTGTCTTGGAGCATGCCAAGCGTGCACCGCGGCGAAGAAAAACCAGGGTGTGGATGGCGTATGCGGGCCGATTGCCAACGACAAGGATCCGGATGACGAATGCTGGGGCGGCGCGTGTAATGGTCAAAGCGTGTGCAAGCAATACAACGGCGTGCCGTGCGTGAACAAGTCGCAGTGTTTGTCCAACTATTGCGTCGATGGAGTGTGCTGCGGTAACATTTGCACGGGCACGTGTTACGCGTGCTCCGAAGGCAAAAAGGGCCAAGGATACGATGGGGTTTGCGGACCGATGGCCTCGGGCAAGGACACGGATAACGAATGCAATCCTGGGGAATGTAATGGCTCGGGGACGTGCAATCAGCCGCAAACGCCGCAAGTCAATGGGACGACGTGCGTGTCCGGCGGGCAATGTGCCTCAGGGAATTGTATCGATGGGTATTGCTGCGACACGACGTGCACCGGGGCGTGCCAAGCCTGTTCGGCTGCGAAAAAGGGCCAAGGTACGAGCGGCAGTTGTGGAGCCATCAAATACGATACCGATCCGGACGAAGAATGTTATGGCGGGGCGTGTTCGGGCAGCGGTACATGCCAATTCTACAATGGCCTGGCTTGTACGCAAACGGCGCAGTGTTTGTCGAACTATTGCGTCGATGGTTTCTGCTGCAACAATGTGTGCAATGGGTTTTGCTACGCATGCAGCGCAGCCAAAAAAGGATCGGGGAACAATGGCCAATGCGGCTTGATTGGCAACAACATCGATCCCGAAAATGAATGCAATCCAGGCGAATGCAATGGATCCGGGGGCTGCAATCAACCGCAACCCACGAGTGACAATGGCGTCGCATGCACGCTTGCCGCGCAATGCACCTCCGGCTTTTGCGTCGACGGCGTCTGCTGCAATGCCGCTTGTACCACCACGTGTTTGGCTTGCACGGCAAAGAAAAAAGGAGCTGGTATATCGGGCACCTGCGATTACATCGTCACCGGGCTCGATCCCGACAACGAATGTCCGGCGGGATATTGCAATGGATCCGGTGCTTGCGCCTCTTGTTCTGCGGCAGGCACAGCGGGCAGTTGCGGCACGACAAATTGTCCGCCATGCCCGCCTCTCGTCATGCTCGCGACGGGAACCACCGGCGTACGCGGCAGCTTCGTATCGTCTTCATCGCCTCCATGGTCCACGACCACTTATTCGAACGAGGCGAGCACGGAAATCCCGAGCATTGCAGCGACTTGGGGAAACCACGAGGCGATGGGGCTCATTCGACGTACCGACAATTCAATGCGTTGGATGAAATGGACATCGGCCGCCGGGTTTTCAGCTTGGACCTCCGTGCTCTTTAATAACGCCCCCGAGTACACGCCGGGCCCCATCTCCCTTGTGGCAAGCGAGACGTTGTTCGAAATGGCGTACCACAGAACCGATCAAAAATTCGCGAAGGGGATTTTCGATGCGGCAAGCTCGTCGTGGAGTTCGGGGACCTTATGGTACTGGTGGGGAATGGGGAACTACCCGAATTACACGGGCCCCGTTCCACCCGTATACGGTAGTGACGATAACGACCCCGTGGTCGCTTTTACGGATGGAACCAACCTCAGGATCCTCCACGTCGGTATTCCATTTTATGGATGGGTGGGACAGGGAGGTGCCCAGACGAGCACCCTGAGAATTCCTTCCGTCGCGATGTACGACAGCAATCACGTTCGTAATGGCGTGGTTGTTTACGCCGACAATGTACCCGTCGCGGATCAATTGTATTGGACGGCGCGAGAAAATGGTATATGGACGTCTTCGGCGATGATTGCTAATGCGCAGGCGATGGATCAATCGCTCTTGGCACTTCCCGATGGTGACTTCGTGCTGGCTTATCGAGATCCCATGAAGCGGATCTTTTGGACCCGATTTACGGGCATCACGGCTACGTGGTCAAACCCTCAACAACCCCCGGGCAACATGAGCGCCAAGTCCCGACCTGGCCTCTCTTTGGGTGCGGGCGATGCAGAAGTCGAATTGGTCTTCGTGGAGGATGCGACGGGCAGTGGTTATCATGCGCGGTTGTACAAAGGCGCGACAAACTTCACGATGCCCCTCGCGATTGCTGGCGCAACGAATCTCTTTGGTATCGCCGCCGCTGTGCCTGATTGCGTCGGGGATACGCAATGCGCGTCCGGGCATTGCGTGGAGGGCAAGTGCTGCGATACTGCCTGCACGGGCACATGTATGTCGTGTTCGGCTGCAAAAAAGGGACAAGGCACGGATGGCACATGTGGAGTCATCTTGAACAACACCGATCCCGACAACGAGTGTCCGCTGGGCAGTTGCAATGGCGGCGGCGCGTGTCGTGATCCCGTATGTACGACGAACAGCGATTGCATCGCGCTGGCGTCTTGCGTAAACAGCGCTTGCATCTGCAATGCCGGTTATGCCGGCAATGGTTCGGATTGCAACGATGTCAATGAATGCCTCACGAACAACGGCGGTTGCGATCCCAATGCGACATGCACCAATACGGTTGGTTCCCGCACGTGCACGTGCAATCCAGGATATTTGGGCAACGGCATCGCGTGTATATCGAACAAAGCCATCGAGCAGGTTTTCGGTGGTGCTGGTTCGGTTTGCGCACAAATGATCGACAAGACCACCAAATGCTGGGGTTCCAATACGCTGGGCATTCTGGGAATTGGCGATACCGTGGCTCGAGGAGACAACCCGAATGAAATGGGCGCCAATTTGCCCACGCTCAACCTCGGCACGGGAAGGACTGTCAAGCAAATGTCGATCGGGGCGAGTCATGCATGCGCCGTTCTCGACAATGGGACCCTGAAGTGCTGGGGACAAAGCCTTTATGGTGAACTGGGCCTTGGAATGTTGACGACTCTGGGTGATGGGCCCAATGAAATGGGCGACAACCTGCCGACGGTCGATCTTGGGACGGGAAAAACTGCGTTGCAAGTCTCTGTCGGACCTTTGGGGAACACGACATGTGCGTTGTTGAATGGCGGTTTGGTCAAGTGCTGGGGCGATGGGGCCAGCGGAGCGCTCGGTCAGGGCGACACGATCAATCGCGGTGACAATCCGGGTGAGATGGGCGATAATTTGTCTCCCATCAGCCTGGGTACGGGACGAACGGCAACGTACATTGCCACCGGCGACCATTTCGCATGCGTATTGCTCGATAACGGGTGGGTCAAGTGCTGGGGTCGTTCTGGCATGGGACAACTTGGAGCGGGTACCGATTACAGCCGTGGCGACAATCCGAACGAAATGGGCAACTTTTTGCCCACCGTCCTCCTCAGCACGGGAAGAATCGCCACGGCCATCGCCGTGGGCGAAAGCCATAGTTGTGCGCTTCTCAATGACGGACGAATCAAATGCTGGGGCCTGAACGACCTCGGGCAACTCGGTCTCAACAGTACCAGTAACTACGGTGACGATGTGACTGAGATAGGAGATGATCTCCCGTTCGTGAACCTTGGAACGGGGAAAACCGTGAGCGCCTTGTCTTTGGGCAGCAGGCATTCATGCGCCGTGTTGACCGACGCGACGATGAAATGCTGGGGCCACAATGGTTACGGCCAACTCGGTTTGGGCAACACGACCACGCACGGTGGCTATTGGTCCGGCAATATGGGTGATAACCTGCCCATCATCAGCGTGGGGACCGGAAAATCACCGTTGGCTATCACGACGCGGGGCAATACGACCTGTGCGATACTCAGCGCCGGCGTGCTCAAATGCTGGGGCCACAATGCGTCCGGCCAGCTTGGTCAAGGCGACACGGTGACCCGCGGCGACAACGCGAACGAAATGGGCGACAATCTGCCCTACGTCTCCCCCTTCTGAACACGCGAAAACCATCACGGTTTCTATACGATCACCGGTCCGCCGCACGACCCCAACAAGTGCCTGGCCATTCGTCACATCTTTTTGTTGAAAACCGCGGTTTTTTGCGTGGGCCGCCCGGGAGCGAGCCATTTCGCGGCGCCCGCGGGACCCCGAACTCGCCCGCCCAAGCTCGGGCTCAGACAGCGGGGCCCCCCGCGAACGCCGCGAAATGGCCCTCTCCCAGGGCTGTCGTTGTGGAAATGGAGATGTGACTAATGCTCAGAACAAGTGCGCCGGATGGATCATCTCCCGTCAATGCCAAACTTGTGGGCCAAAGACCTAGAGCACCGTTCAGTTTTCCCGTGACGTAGGGCAGATTCGGTCTGGTTTCCGACGATCGCCGGCGCTTCTTGGACGAGCGTATCGTTCGTCAATGCATCGACCATAAAGAGGGCAAAATCAATGCGCCGCGTGAGATTGCTTTGAAGCACAGGATCGCCAACGTGACGGGTCCACACCGGTAGCCCTTGGCTCGCGCCTTCTTCAAGGTCACTGCCGCGCACCACCGTCCAGCGCGTATTGCTTTGGAAAATCCGATCACACGCTCTCACTTGGTCGTCGAGATCGCCGAATTTGACGGCACGTGCGAGCCAGCCGGCAATTTTCACGAACCACAAGAGTTTTTTCGTATAAATGTCTTTGCCATCTCGGGTGATATGCCAACCGCACGAAAACACGAGCCGAGCATTGGGTTTGGCGAAATCGAGCACCGCTTGCGCCGTGCCGGATGCGTTGTTGTCCATGCCCATAGGTGCAAGCACCGTGAGCACGCCGTCACAACCTGCGACCGCTCGTCGAATGACTTCGCGATCATTGGTTCGCCCCGGAAAAACGGTTATGCGACCTTCGAACGCCGCAAGCTTCTGCACGCTTTCCGGGCGGCACACGCCGATGACCTCGTAACCCCGATCGAGAGCGTGTTGGATCATGTAATGGCCAAGTTTTCCCGATGCGCCGACAATGCAAACTTTCATGGCGTTGTTGTAGCCGTGCATGAAAATATGGGTATCCCCGAGATCCGCATGCGTGGTATGCGTTCGTGCATGGAGTGGAAGAAGTCTGGCTTCAATTGGAACTACGCACGGGCGTTTCTGGTCGTCGCCGAGGAAGGGTCGTTTTCGGCTGCCGCGCGGGCGTTGGGGATGGCGCAGCCGACGCTGGGTCGTCAAGTGACGGCGCTCGAGGAGGAACTCGCAGTCGCTCTATTTGAAAGGGTCGGCCATACCCTCGTGCTTACCGCGACGGGGCAGAACCTTGTCGAGCAAGTGCGAGCGATGAGCGACGCGGCGACTCAGTTTGCATTGATTGCGGCGGGGCAGACGCAAAGCATCGATGGCATCGTGCGTATTGCAGCCAGTGAAGCGGTGTCGGCATATTTGTTGCCGCCGATTGTCGACGAATTGCGCACGTTGCACCCGGGCATCGCGGTGGAGCTGGTCGTTTCCAATTCGACGAGCGATTTGCGCCGTCGCGAAGCGGATATTGCCATTCGTCATTTTCGCCCGCAAGGCGAAGATTTGGTGACCCGAATGATCAAAGAAAAAAGCGAGGCGCATTTGTACGCGGCGCCGAGGTATCTCGAGCGTATTGGGAATCCTCGCACACCTGAAGAATTGGGAGCACGTGGGCAGGTCATTGCATTTGACGAGAGCGATCGCATGAAAAAAATGCTCGTTGGGCTGGGATTTCCCTTCAGGGACGATAGTTTCTCCGTGTTCACCGAGAATCATTTGGTGCAATGGGAATTTGCCAAACGAGGCGTGGGTCTGTGCATCATGATGGAAGAAGTGGGCGACCATGAACCCCTCGTCGTTCGAGTGCTTCCGGATTTTCGAACAGGCGTCACGTTTCCTACATGGTTGACGAGTCACCGAGAGCTCAAAACGAATCGACGCATTCGTGTGGTATTCGACCTGCTCGCGGAAAGGTTCGGCAACGTGCCGTCGTTCGAAACCTCGCCATAACAGTTTAGCCACCGAGCAGTTCTGTTGGGCTCCGCGATGTAAATCAGCGGTAGAACCGCGAGCCAAAGGCCCAACAGAACAAGGATATCGGTGGCGAGCGAAGTGCCTCTTGGGCGAGTTAACGTTTTCGTTTCGCTGTCGCTTTCTTCACGCCTTTGCGACTCGATTGCCCCACCTTGCGCGACGTGCCCGACTTCTTCTTCTTTTCCGACGTCCCGCCTGGCGCGACGATGACTTTTTTGCCATCGAACGCAATGACCATCGCGTGCACGTTTTTCACGCCTGAGGCACGTAGCTCCGCGGTGTAATCGTGTTTGCGCATTTGCGATAGCCCCTCGTTCAGCGCATAAATGGCGAATGGCCGCGCAAATTGCCCGTGACAACTGGGATTGGCACAACGCTCCGCAAGAATCGGCTGAATGGTTGTGCCAAATATATTGCGATCGAATGATCTAACTGAAATGGATTCGCTCTGCGGGGCCACACACCCGCACGCGACGAATGCCACGGCGCCGCACAAAAACGAGTTCATGGCGTACTTCCCCGGTAGATAGCGCCCAAGTCAATCCACCGCGTGATGGTCAACCGTTCGTCGGCACTAAGCGGTGGTTCTCCAAGACAAACACCTGTGACCATTCGAGGGGCATCGAGTTCGCGGCCCAAAATCCGTTCCACCAGATAACTCGTCCGAGCACTCGAACCAAGATCATCGACATATTTGCGGCCGTGGCCCGATCCTGAACCAAGGGCTACCAATGCTTCGTAGGCCGAATCGAATTGCACGCTGGGAGTAACAGTCAGATCCAGGCCTCCAGAAGCGCCGAGTTTATCGTGACAACCATTCACACACGAACGCGTGAGCAGTGGGCTATGTGCGTACGAAAATCAATCTGGATTGGTTTGTCGCTGATTGCAAGGGGCGATCGAGGTCGACGAGTCGAACGTGTGCGGTTGACGGCGATTGCTCGAGCAGCACGTGCCACGCGAATCAATGTCGAGCCGATGTCAACGAATGCGATGTCATTACCGCCGTCGATTTGACAGGCGTATCCTCGACGACGGTGACGTTCCAGCTTTTTTATTATTCTCCGAAATGCATCAAAGTCAAATCTGGTACAGTCGTCACGTTTTCGGGTAATTTCGCGGAAAGCCCATTACAAGGTGGGGTCATCGTCAACGGTATGCCTCTCGCAGCCTCGAATGGTCCGTTCGTTCCTGCCACGAACGCTGGGACATCCAAGGACTTCGCCATGACCTCCCTGGGTACGTTTCCCTATTATTGCGCACTCCATGGAACGTTCGGCATGCGTGGTGCAGTGTTTGTCGTTCCATAACGGTGCTTTCGTGCCAGAGTGCCGATGAACTCGACGAAGCGAGCAAGCGAAACAGCCACGAAGGTCTTTCGTCGGATACGGCGCGGGCACGCGCAAGCCCCTGCCTGGCTGGCGCTGCTCGCGGTAGAGCCTATTTTGCTGGTATTCCGGCACCTTTGGCCAGCCAAAAAGTGGTTGGCACCTTTGGCCAGGCACCTTTGGCCAGCCAAAAAGTGGTTGGCACCTTTGGCTGCACTTTTGGCCAGCCAAAAAGTGGTTGGCACCTTTGGCTGCACCTTTGGCCGCCAAAAAGTGGTTGGCACCTGTGGCCGCCAAAAAGTGGTTGGCACCTTTG
>JANORL010000909.1:0-10055 GCA_031415295.1 Polyangiaceae bacterium
CCCTAGGGTGTTTCTATGTGGATGTCTATCCGAGTTTCCCGGCGAAATCTGAGTTTGTCCGCCCCGGGAGGGTTTGATGTTGCGGCGTTTGCGGCGGGGCCCCGCTGTCTGAGCCCGCGTAGCGGGCGAGTTCGGGGTGCCGCGACGCCGCAACATCAAACCCTCCCGGGGCGGACAAACTCAGATTTCGCCGGGAAACTCGGATAGACATCCTCATAGAAACACCCTCGGGAGAGGTTTTGGGATGCGTGTGCGCGTCGGAGCTCGGTCCGCGCATCAACTATCCTGTTCCGCCTTTGCGTGAATCGAATCGTTGCGCGACCGCCTCGAGGTTCTGCCCTTTTAATGCCGCCTCGAGCATCAGGGGCAACGCGTTTGGCGTACATGCAAAACTTGGAACGCCAATCTTTCCGAGTTTTCTTGCCAGTTCCACGTCAAACGCTGGCGCTCCAGAATCGTCGAGCGCCAAGAGCACCATCGCCCGCACACCACTTTGTGCCAGATCTTCCATTCGCCGAATCATTTGTTCCTGATTGCCCCCTTCAAACAGATCCGTAAGTAAAATGAACAGCGTTCTTTGTGGATTCGCGATGAGTCCTTGGCAATATCCCACCGCTCGATTGATGTCCGTTCCGCCGCCGAGTTGAATCCCAAATAGCAAATCAACTGGATCCACCAGGCGCGGCGTCAAATCCACCACCTCGGTATCGAACGCTATGACGTGTGTTTCCAGCGCCGGGAGACTCGCCAAAATGCTCCCCATCACGCCGCCATACACGACGCTGCTCGCCATGGATCCCGATTGATCCATCGCCACGATGACATTCCATTCTTTGCGCCGATGCTGACGCGCATAGAAGAAAAACCGTTCCGGAACGATCGTGCGCCGGGTCTTTTCGTAATTCTTCAGGTTTTTCCCGATCGTTCGTCGCCAATCGATGTTTGGCAGACTAGGAATGGGCTGATGCCGCGAACGATCGAGCGCTCCACGCACGGCCCTCTCGAGCGCCCCTTGCATCTTTTTTTTGATTTCTTCGACGACTGCCCGCACGATTTCCCGCGCGGCATCTTTCGCGCGATCGGGAATCAGATCTTTCATGGAAAGAAGTGTACCGACCATTTCGACGCTGGGCGTGATTTGCGCCAGCGCTTCGGGCTCGAATAATAATTCCTTCCAATCTTTCTTTTCAATCGCGTCTTGTTGAATCACGGCCACGATGTCTTGCTCGAAATACTTGCGCAAATCGCCAAGCCATGCTGCAAGACGCGGACGACTCTTGCCAAGGCCTCCGCGACGACCACCGCCCTTTTTTCCCGGGTCGGCATCTTCCACGTCGTACACGGCGCCGAGAGCCGCGTCCATTTCAATCATTTCCCGGCTGAGCAATCCCCCAGAGCCGCCGGCCCCAAAGCCACCCGAGCCGGACAATTGATCTTCGACGCGTTTTCCCAAAATGAGGCGCCAACGTTGCACGCGGTCGAACGACATCGGTCCCGCGGGAGCTGGCGTCGGCGCGGTGGTCGGTGCGAGCGGAGTCGCGGAGTTGGCAGGGTTTTTCTTGGCCATATCAAAAATCCAAATCGCCGAGTTCTGCGAGTTCCGCTTGAAGCGCTTCGATTTCCGTATCGTCCACTTTCGTTTCGATTGCTTGCACGAGGTCTTTTTCGCCGCCACCCCACACGTCGGCCAACACGTTCGCAATGCGTCGAGCTTCGCTCGTTTCGAAACTGCCAAAAGCGCGACGTAATGCCACGACCGCGCGTTTGAAGGCTTCGTCGTCGAGCGTTTCGATGAATGCATTCATGGCGGACCAAAGTGACTTGCGAGCGAGCAGCGCATAACGATTACGCGTCGCAAGCCCCTCGAAAAAACCCGCACCTTCGGTGGGACTCACGCCCGGCGACAAACGGCGCGAAACGCGTTGATCGAGCACATCATCCGACAATTGGCCTCGTTCGAGCAGAATGGCACACGCCACACCGGCCACATGCGGCGCCGCAAATGGATCGTCGGCAATAGCATCGAGCGTCCGAACGAGCCGATCCTCGTCGAGTTTGTCTTGGAATACTTGCGCGACGTGATGCAACGACGAAAGCCCCGCTCCCACTTTGATCGCCGCGTCTTCGTTGCATCGACTGGCATCCGGAGCGAGCAGAACGCCGCGTAAAAAGAGTTGTGCCACAAGCGGATCGAGCGGCGCCGTGTCGAATTGGCGCACATCACGATACGCCGCGAGATGAGACAATTCGAGCGCTGCGGTCGTTATGGCCACGAAATCGCCATCGTTCACCGACAATGCTTGCACGCGGGAAAACGCTTCTTTCGTGGCATCTTGCAAATCACAAAGTACTGCATTTTTGACGAGTTGCGCCGCGGCGAGAATGTCCGCGCATGCCGTCAATGCTTCATCAAGTTTCCGAGCGGCTGCCATTTCGATGGTATCGCCCAGCAATGCATTATCCACAAGATTTATTTCACATTCCGGCGTCCACCGTGCCGCCCAGACCTCTTTGAATGTAGTCGAAGTTTGGTCCTCGGCGGACGTCTTGTTCGTCGCAAAGGCGATGCCGAGCGTGATCAGCCTATGCAAAAAAATCGAACGATAACGATCACGGAATGCCGAATCTGTGGATTTCACTTGCCGATTCTCGCGCAAATCGAGCCAATCTTTTCCCGTGGCGCCTTTGACGATTTGCTCTTTGTCTTTCAGGTATTCTTCCAAGCGCAAATCTTTGATCGATGCCTGAAAATCATCCTGAATCGATGTACGCAAGACCCCCGGCGGTACCGTGCCAATGGCATCACCGACCACCATGTCCCGCAAAAATCGTCCAATGACGTTCGGATCGCCGTGCCCCAAACAAGCCGTTGCCGCGCTCTCGTAATCGCCAAGCGTTGGGGAATGCGAATCCCGCAAAACTGCCACACCATTGGCCAGACGGACCGCTTCAATGACGTCCGCGGTTGAACGGATCATGCCCGCTTTTCGTAGCCGACCCGCAAGCTCCGTCAAAAACCATTGTCCCATCCGTGCCGTCGAGCCGTGTTTTTGCGCTTCTTCATAAAGCCCCTGGAAATACGCTGGCGCCTTATTGCCTGCGCCATAGCCCGATTGAGAACTCAATCGAAAATAGCTATACGGCATGATTGTCCGGGTGACCGCCGCTCGCGGCAATTTCGCGACGTCCTCGTCCGTCATCGCCGGCTCGTCAGCTGTCAGCACCGGCGCGTGAAATGCTCCGCAAACCACGACGATTTTGTCGGGGTCATGGCCCTCCGTGATGGTTTGTCGGATCTTGCGCCGCATATATGACTCGCGCAACACCGTGTGCGCACGCCGCGCAGGGCTCTCGTATTCGAGCGCGCGCAGTTGTCTGCCGAATTCAAAAATCGACAAACGATACGAATCCACCTCCGTCGAATGCTCGAAATGCCGTTCCCACCAGGCGTCGTGATCCACTTCGCCAGACAATTCTGCAATAGCCGTGTAGGGATCACCCAAATATCGCTGGGTGTCAGTTTCGGCGTTATCCTTCGCTTCGTTTTCTGCGGCTTCTTGTTCTTCTTCCGCATCTTCACCATGCGTGCATATTTCGTCTTCGGCGGGAGCCTGGCCGAGAAAAACTTCGGAGGGCAAATCCATGAAACGCGCGACGCGGTTTTTTCCAAGCGCCCAACGCAAAGCAATCCATTCTGGTGAATATGCGGCGAGCGGGTACAAAATCGATCGCACGGGGCGTTTTTGGGTAAACGCTAGCAGCGCCACGGGCGGTTTCGTCCGTTCATCGATCAAGTATTGAATTTCATCCGTCGCATCGCTGGGACCTTCAACGAGTACGGCCGTAGGGTCGATTTTATCGAGAAATCGTTCGAGGTGCCACGCGCCCATCGGTGACAAATGGCGCACACCAAAAATGTGCGCCAATGGCCCAGCGGTCGGTTTGGGTGCCGATGGTGCCGGATTCATTACCGGGGCGGTAGATATCGCCTTTTTCGCCGCCATGACGTATCAAACCAATTCCTTGCAGGCTTTGTAAAGCGCATCCCAATCGTTGCCGCGCTTCTTCATGACGTTTTCGAGGTATTCAACGAAAACGGCTTCATCCCGCGAATCTTCTTTGATGACCGCCCCGAGAAGCCCCGCGGCAAGATCACGATCCGTCACGCGCCCTGTTCCAAAATGCCCAGCCAGCGCCATTCCGTTGCCAAGTACCGATATCGCTTCGGCTGTCGAAAGTACCCCCGATGGACTCTTGAGTTTCTGCTTTCCATCCAGCGTTTGCCCATTGCGTAATTCTTGAAAGATTTGCACCACTTTTCGCACGGCTTCTTCCGCCGGAGGTGCTGAGGGCAAACGTAGGCTCGACCCAATTTCTCGCACGCGTCGTGACACGATGGCTACTTCCGTGCTGAGATCCGTCGGAAGGGGCAAAATCACAATGTTAAAGCGACGCTTTAATGCCGCGCTCATGTCATTCACGCCGCGGTCCCGTGTATTTGCCGTGGCAATTACGTTGAATCCGCGTTTGGCCTGAACGTGATGTCCAAGCTCGGGGACGGTCAGGACTTTTTCACTCAGCAGCGTAATCAGGGCGTCTTGCACTTCCGACGGGCAACGCGTGATTTCCTCGAAACGCACCAATTTGCCGCCTTCGAGCGCTCGGTAAATGGGCGAAGGCACGAGCGCTTTGGGACTCGGGCCTTCGGCCAACAGCAATGCGTAGTTCCATGTATACCGAATTTGCTCCTCAGTGGTGCCAGCAGTTCCTTGCACGAGCAATTGCGAGTCCCCTGAAATGGCTGCGGCAAGATGTTCGGAAAGCCAGCTTTTCGCCGTTCCAGGTTCACCAATCAAAAGCAATGCGCGGTCGGTTGCGAGTGTGGCAATGGCGATTTCCACGAGGCGCGGCGAACCTATGTATTTCGGTGTGATGACCGCTTCGCCAACTTTCCCCCCCAAAATGTATGTCAGTACGGCTTTGGGCGACAGTTTCCAACCGGGAGGCGTTTCGCCTTTGTCGGTCGCGACGAGGGCCGCGAGTTCGTTTGCAAAGAGACGTTCCGCCGGCTCGCGCAATACGTCGCTTTTGGCTGCCGTGTTTTCGTCGTCATTCTTGTGCGCGTCTTTTTTGATGGCCATTACGATTGTCTCGCGGTTGTTGGGTCAATCTACAATCGAATCAAGAATCAAGAATCAAGCATCGGGCAGGGGCGCGTTGCGATCGCGGAGCAGAAATCGAATACATTGCTCGAACGGCTCGGTTTCCCCTTTAGGCATTTTGCGCCGTGATTTACGGTCTTCGAGCCAATAACGTAACATCGAACCCAGGTTTGGGTCGTCATATCTGCTGAAGATTTCGCAAGCGTTGCTGTATTGATACGCCCCCTGAAGCATAGTGAGTAGCCGAATAAACGTTGGCGGTACGCGGTTGTCTCGGTACAGCGACAAGAATTCCATGAGCAATGGCGCGTGATGGGCGGGTAAAGGGTCACGTAAAAGATTCAACGCTGGTTCCAAAGCGTCGGGTGACTTCGTGCGTTTTAATAACCCCAATGCATTGGGACGCAAAACTTCCGACGGCAACAATTGAATTGCCAAATCGGTCCATTGCGGGTGTTTGTCAAAAAGCAACGTAAGCTCCGCGTTCCCGGGTTCGTTCACGACAGCACAAAGTCGCAAAAGTACCCGTTGGGCGAATTCAAGTCCCGCTTTGATCCCCAAAGCATTGGGCGTGAAAAAAGGCGCCAACCGTTCGTACGCTTTGGAAGGCTCGAAGGCGAACGTGCCGTGAATGAATTGGTATTGCGCACCTTCGGGCGCTTCATACAACGCCGGAACGAGTTCGTCCCACGCTTCGCGATACCCCATGCGTAATAACGCGCGGGCGGCAGTATCACGCACTTCTTTGATCTTATGCGTCCGGAAAATATGCACGACGATGGCTTTCGTCGCCTCGGTTCCGCGATAGGCCAATAAATCGACGAGGTCCACCAAATAAGCAATTTTATGATTGTGGCTCTGCTGCGCTTTCGCCGATTCGTCCTTCTCTTCCTTCGTTGTCGTCTTCCTAATTTTGAAATGCGCCAATTCGTCGTATTCAGGCGTGAAAAGCTCGATGATTTTTTCTGTCGCCCGAGGATGCGTCGATTGCATCAAAGACGCTTCGGCCGTGGCCCGCATTTCCGTGGAACCGCCAAACGCACGAATCAGAACGTCGAGCGCTTCGTCACCTCGTGCATGTGCCAGCGCCCGAATAGCCGCGAGCTTGACTTCTTTCGAACGGTCCTTTTCTGCGAGCACGACGGCGACAGGTTCCGCTTCTCGAGGCGCAACCCTTCCAAACTCTTCAATCGCCGCCGAACGAATGTCTGCACTTCCGCGACCAATGGCGTCATGCAAAATATCTATCGCGTCCACGCCTTCGATACGCACGATGGAACGCAGAATTCGCTGGTCGAGACTTCGGCCTTTTTCAATGTCGAGTTCCCGACGCAATTCGGGAATCACCGCGTGGCCCATCAATGGAATGAGCCTCATTTCGACGACATCCGCGATATGCGTATCCGACAGGGCGGGAACACATAACGACAAGATACGCAAGTCCCGCGCCGAGCCTCGAAACACGGCGTCTCCAATGATTGCCGCGCGATGCCGATTTTCGCCGGTATTCGTTAATGCCCCGACCACGGTTTGCAATTCCGTGGGCAAAAGAGGCGAACCAATTTTTGCGGCCGGTGGCAAATCTGTCAGCTCGCCTGCGCCCTCGGGAATCACCGGAGACGCTTGGGCACTGCGCACTTGGGCGAGTAACAACGCCAAATCCAAAAGTTCCGAAGCCGCCGATTTACCTTCGGCTTGAAGCAGTTGCGTGACTTGTTCCGTGACCCGACGAATGGCTGGAATTTTTGCAGCAATGGGTGAAAGTTTCAGGTTGCTCGATGTCAAGTCCGGATTCGTGCGAGCGACTTGCGCCCCAGTAAAAAACATTCCATCAATGGAGATATCGAGCTGCTTCAAGGTATCTTTGGCCATGGTCGATTCCTCTCAGGCGTGAAGCCTCAAATGCTCGTCACCGACGAACAGCGCCAAAGGTTCACCACAAATGGTTCGTGAAGAAAGATCGTAATGGAGCCGGACAGCCAGCGAGCCTGGACCGTAGGCCGCAGCCGCTTGTCGTAATGCAGTTGTTGCCGAAACGATCGCTCCATGCATATCCCGCATGACGATCCGATCCTTGGCGCCGTCTTCGACGATCAAATCCGTTCCAATCGTGCCAAAACGTGTCGCGGCCACCAAAAACACCGCTTCGAGAGGGTGTAACGGATTTCTGAGATGCGCACGAAAAGATTTGATGACCGTATCAATGGGTTTGGCATGGGTATGCAATGCTTCGTAATCAGAATCGTACCGAACGCGCTCAACACAAATCCCGTCTGTCTTTTCATCCCAACGAATACGCCGATTGATCATTTCGCCGGGATACAGGCCCGCTTCGGAGACGACCAAAGTGCCGCGACGTGAAACTCGCAATTTTTGAAACTTGAGGACGTTGTAGGGTAATGCCGTCCATTCACGAACGATGCTGCCGTCAGTGAGGTCCATTAAAAATCCCGTCGCTTCGGCAAATTCAAGCTCGTCGAAATCTCGACGCTCGTGCGACAATTCCAAGAACGTCCGGTTCGTTGCCCAATATCCAGCTTGTTTCAAATCCGGCAAATGCCAGCGTCGACTCAAAATCAAATCGTAAGTGGCGTCGATATCTGCCGTTGTCGCCCCTTCCGCTGCCAAACGCCCATCCAGCAATTTGATGCCTCGACGCACCATTGCATGAAGGTGCGTGATCATCCACGCAACACGCGCTTCGGTTTCCGTCGACAAACTTCGCGCAGCCGTTTTCCCAGTGTCGCCATCCTCGTCGGCTTTATTGTTGTGGTCATCTTGCGAAACCGCAGCAGACAAGCGTTTGAGGACGGCCGTCGCAGTCACGATGTTCGTATCGGTCATCCGCTTGGCTTGTTGGTCGATTTCTTCAATGATTTTTGGGGTGATTCCACCCATGCCGACATTCACGAGATCAACCAAGAAAACGCCCAGGGTTTCCAAGGCGTCGATTTGTTCTTTGGCTTTTTTGGCGAGTGCGTTTTTATTTACATTTCGCGGAGAATCTTTGGCCGCGCGGTTCTTGGATGCCGGTTTTTCCGCTTCTTTTGCACGTTTGTCGAGCAATTCTCGAGGTGCTTCGGTGACGGAAATGGTTGCGCCTTTTTGCACGTACGCGAGCATCAGTCCAAGGACGTGTTTGCAAGGGCGTTGTCGCGATGGACATGAGCAACGGAGCACGGTTTTTTCGGCGGATGCGAGATCCATCGAGACAGAGTACGGCGCGCCACTCGAACCGCGGCAATCGGCAAAGATGAGCGAACCATCGTCGCTTCTTGCCAGGTTTTTCAAAGCCCCACTGCTGACCAGTTCACGTGCGTCGAGCAATGCTTTTTCGTTGGGTGAAAGCTCGATGATCGATTGCTCGGTGATCTCAAACGCCATGACGAACGCAAGGGTAGCAGAGCGTTGTGGTTGCGCGTGGAAAAAATTGGATGGCCAGGACAAGAAACGTCCGTGTGCTCGAGGTCAGCTCGGTGTGGAAGGGTCTGAGGGGGTTCGCCGCGGATCTTTTGGACCGTCCGTCGCTTCCACTTGGACTCCGTGTCGGATCAAGTAATCCACTCCGTTTTCACCGGCATAACCTTCGGTGACGACAATGACTTTCGTAATGCCTGCATGGTGAATAAGTTTGGCACAAAGTACGCAAGGTTCACCCGTGACGATGATCCATGCGCCACGCGTAGCTACACCGCTTGCGGCAGCATTACAAATGACGTTCATTTCGGCATGATGACAACCGACTTCCATTCGCGTACCGCTCTTGATTTGCAGGGTATCGCGCAAACACTCGCCGCCACCGCAGAGTTCGCCGCCACCCCGCGGGCCGCCATTGTAGCCGTCCATGAGAATGACGTTGCGTTCGGGATCGAGTAACAATGCGCCAAACTTGCGACGCGGACAATTCGATGCTTTGGCGAGGGCCAGACACTGTTCGATGCGGATTTGCAGGTGCTTCGGCTTCATTGGCGCGGGTCGTACCACATGGAAGTGTCGTTTGGAAGAAGTTTCGCAAGACGAACTGACGGACTCACCCTGGTAGGAGCTTGCTCAAGTGAAAAGGTCGGGCTAAAAGGCGGCATGCGTCGATCGTTTTCCGTTGCGGTGTATCCACGTCATCAAGGCCATGTCTTGCTCATTCATCACCGGCGTCTCGGTATTTGGCTTCCTCCTGGGGGCGAATTGAACGAAGGCGAAACACCGCTGGAAGCTGCAGCCCGCGAACTGCGCGAAGAAACGGGACTCATCGGCCGATTTCCCAAGACGAGCGAAATCGATGGCACGCCATTGGGCCTCATCGGATACGAAGAGCATCCCGCCGGGAGCAAAGGAATCCACATGAACTTCGTCTTCGTGGCCGACGTCGATACGGACGAAGTCAAACCAAACGACGAATTCGAAGAGTGGAAATGGGTCGACCATTTCGACGATATCGGTGGACCGCCCAATGTCGCGCAGCTTGGAATCGTGGCGCTGGCTACGGGAAAAAGTTCCTAACGCTGCGTTCGCATGGGCCGTGTGGTGCTTTAGGAGGCTTGGTTTGTCGGCGCCAGCGGCACCCCGAACTCGCCGTCGTCGGCGGCTCAAACAACGGGGCCCCGCCGCAGCGCAGAAAAATCCAGCCGCTCCCAAAGCTGGTCTTTGTAATGATTTGACGTTCGAATGGGCCCAGGTTGTCCGGGTGGTACATTGAGGACAATGGATTGATTCCCGGCGGAAAGTCCTATTACGTGTGCTCTCCGTTTCGATATGGACGAAGTCGCGGCAATGTGCCCGTGGCGTGCGGAAGCTTCCGACGGATTGAGATCAACGATTGTCGTCACGGACCGTATTTCGCGACGACGAAGCGCAGATCCCGTGGTTCCCACCAATTCACGGGATTTGGAGCATGGC
>JANORL010000910.1:0-12463 GCA_031415295.1 Polyangiaceae bacterium
ATGACGCCACGCTTGCCGACATTTCTCTCGTCGATGTAGAAACCAGCAAACTTGGCGATCGAGGTCGCAACTTGTCGTTACTCGTGTTTGCCGCGGAACTGGGTATCGCTCGTGATCGTTGGGATCTGCTCGGCCGTATGACGAAAAATCCCACCTTCGTTTCGCGATGGCTCGACACGAATCCCCAAGCAGCAATGTTTGTCGCAGTACTTGCCCAAGCAACCTCGATCCTGGCGAAAGAGCCGGCTGCAGCGGAAGCAGCAATCAATGTCGTTGATCTTTTCTGCGTAAAACTTCCCAAGGTTGACGCTCGAGCCTGCGAAGCTATCGAGGCCATGCGTCGATCGACTGGTTCTGCTGATGCCACCAAGATTGCCAAAGAATCCGTAGACGCTGCACTGCAAAGGGTCTCCGCACTTCGCGCCAAGCGGTGATAAGCTTCGCGCACTCGTCCACGTAGTGCAGGCTCGAGGTTCGTCTGAGAAAACCATATGGCTCAACCGACCGAACAAATTTCCTCCGCGGGCAAACATCAACGCGATGCAGGGATCCTTCTGCATCCGACGTCGCTGCCGGGTCTCCACGGCATGGGCGATATTGGCGCGATTGCCCGCACGTTCATCGACTGGCTCGAATTGGCGGGGCTTGGCGCTTGGCAAGTATTGCCGCTCAATCCCACGGGTAACAACTGTCCGTACGTGTGTTGGTCGGCGTTTGCTGGCAATCCTCTCCTCGTGGACCTCGTGGGACTTGCGGAAGAAGGCTTGCTCGACAAATCCGATGTCGCGCATGGATTGCCGCACGGGCATCTGATCGATTACGAAGCTGTTCGCGCTTTTAAAGAACCTCGTCTCGAGCGAGCCGCGGTCAAACTTCTTGCGAGTCCCAAACATCCACTTTTTGCTGAATACCGAGCGTTCCGAAAGTCCGAAGCGGCTTGGGTCGATGAAGCGGCATTGTTTTGGGTCATCAAACACAAGAATGCCGGCAAAGCTTGGTGGGATTGGGAAGAAAAACTCCGCGACCGGGATCCAAGCGTAGTCTTGGCGATGCGTCAGGCACACGAGCACGACATTGACGTCCAAGCGGCGATCATGTTTTTCTTCGACCATCAATGGGCAAAACTGCGTGCATATGCAAAAAAGCGGAACATCAAGATCATCGGAGACTTGCCCATTTATGTCGATCGCGACAGTGTCGATGTTTGGTCGAACCGCAAGTTGTTTCAGCTCAATGAATTGGGCATTCCGTTGAACGTTTCCGGTGTTCCGCCGGATTATTTTAGCAAACTCGGGCAACTTTGGGGAAATCCCCTCTATGACTGGGATCAAATGGCGAAGGAGGATTTTCGGTGGTGGTGGGCGCGAATTCGTCGCGTACTCGACCACACGGACATCGTCCGTATCGATCATTTTCGAGCGTTTGCGGCGTATTGGGCCATTCCCCACGGCGCGCCAGATGCGCGTTCCGGCAAATGGATCAAAGGTCCGGGTATGGCGTTTTTCGATGCATTAAAACGACATGGTGGCAATTTGCCACTCATTGCCGAGGATCTCGGCGACATCGACGACGCCGTCATCAAGTTGCGCAAGGGGGCAGGTTTGCCGGGTATGCGAGTTTTGCAATTCGGTTTTGGAGCCGATGCCGAAAATCTGCATTTGCCGCATAACCACGAACCTGACAACGTCGTTTATCCAGGTACACACGATAACGACACGATCGTCGGGTTTTTCCGGTCCGCCGAACACCAGATGCGCGTACACGTGCAACGTTATCTACGCGTGAACGGTCACGACATCGCGTGGGACTTCATTCATGCAGCGTTCGCGTCCGTCGCCCGCACCGCAATGATTCCCATGCAAGACGTCTTGGCGCTCGGGTCCGAAGCACGCATGAACAACCCCGCCACAGTCAAAGGCAATTGGCGGTTCATTCTCCAAGGCGACGTATTTCGCCCCGACCTCGCCGCTCGATTGAGCGATTTTGCCGAGCTCTATGATCGGCGCGCCGTTCCTCCAACCCCAGCCAAGGAAGCACGATGAGCAATCAATATCGATCTTCACCGCCTCCCTGCCCGCTTTGCGGCAGTACCATGGAAGATCGTTCCGCAGCAGACGCCATCGTCGACGTGTGCACCGAATGTTTCGCCGTTTGGATCGATTGGTTCGACGGTGACATCGCTACAGTCGCGAGCGACGTTCAGGTTGTCAAGACAATCCCCATTCATGTCTCGGACAAACATCCTTGCCCGCGCTGTCGCACGGAACTCGTCTCGGAAAAACTTTACGCCACGGGCCCGTACATCCTGCGCTGCGTGGATTGTTCCGGTGTGCTCGTTCCGTCCGCCGTGCTCGACGACGTCGTCGCCCTTGGACCGGCGGACCAACGTGGCGATGCCGTCGATTCCGGTCCGCTCGCCCGAATCTTGACCAAACTGCGCAAAGTTTTCGGTGCTACGAGCGCCTGACCGATCTTGGTCATCGTTCTCCATCATTCCTGCGCAAAATTTCCACATTCGAGTGAAATACCCACGGCGTCTCGTGCGTCCATGTGCATGAGGAAATCGCGATGTTGGTGTTCTTGCTCGTAACCAGTGTATTTCTTGTAACCGTTCCTGCAACGCTTTACTTTGCCGGACGTTCTGCGGGTGGCGGTGTTTGGGGTCTTTTTCTCCGGGGATACGAAAAAAACGGTCCCGGCGCGTACCGAGCCCAAATCAAGCCCATTTGGGTTTCGGGCAAACCTCCCCTTTCTGTTCATCTCGCGGCGATAACTTCTTTCATTCTGGGGCAAATGGTCGTGCCCGGAGCACTTGCGGCGCTCGTGGGATTGATCGTGGTGGCCGAGTTTCTCTCGCGCGGCGTTCATGGCCCTGGTGATTACGTGGTGTTGATTCTCATGCTCTCGGCTCCCACGGGGCTCCTGATTGGCGGACGCCTCCTCAGTGTGGGGCTCCTTTTGTTGCAACGTGCCGAATACGCCGCTCAAAATGCCCGCAAGCTCGCGTTTTTCTCCATCGGTCACAACGTCGCTCTTTTGGCGCTACTCGGCGTGGTTTACTTTGGCGCGAAAAACGATGCTGTGTACTTTCCCGCGGTCTACGCGTGCATTTCCATTTCCCAGGCCATCCTGCTCCTCAAAGCCGCACGCGCCGTCGATGCCCATGGAGAAGCCGAAGAGCGTGATCGTGAACTTGCGATCCGACCTCCACAATGGGCCGACCGTCCCGCGTAGTCCATTGACGCTTCCTCCATTCCGTGCCTTCGATTCGCGTTACCATTCTCCACGATGGTCACGCCCAGTTCGTCTGTAGAAACCCACATCCTCAAAATTCCGGTTGTGCCAGGAGCCTTGCCCATCGTTGGGCACCTCTTGCCCTACTTCCGTGATCCGCTTGCTTTCATGGATTTTTCCGCATCCTGGGGGCCAGTTGTCCAAGTTCGACTTGGGCCCCTCGACGCGATCATGGTGCGTGAACCTGTCGACATCGAGCGTCTCGTCGTCGGAGAACACAAACGTTTGACCAAGGACAGGACCACGCTCACGTTGCGACGTATTCTTGGCGAAGGTCTACTCACGAGCCACGGCGACACCTGGTTACGCCATCGAAAACTCATCTCGCCCATCTTCCAACCTTCGAACGTCGCAGGCCTTGGGGACATTATGGTCGACGTTACGGACCGTCATGCGTCACGAATTGAATGTGGCTCACCGCGCGAACTGCATGCGGACATGACGCGTCTCACCGCGGATATTGTCACAAGTGCCTTGTTTGCAAGTGATTTGGGTGAAAATATCGAAAAAGTGAGTCCCGCCATTGAAACGATCGTCGAGCATTATGGGCACGGTTTTGGAGCACTTTTCCCATGGCTCGACCGTTTGCCCCTGGCATCGAACAAACGAGCGTTTGCGGCGCTTCAGTCACTCGACGCAATCCTTCTCGATATCGTTCATCGTGCGCGCCAGCAAAATCGATTGGGATCGAATTTGTTGTCCATGCTGCTCGCCGCGCGTGACGACGCTGGAAAAGGGTTTGGCGATCAGGAACTTCGTGACCATCTCATGACGTTTTTCCTGGCCGGTCACGAAACGACCGCCTTGGCGCTCACGTTCACCTTTACTTTGTTATCGAAACATCCCGACGTCGAACAACGTTTGCGCGCCGAAATTTCGAGTGTGCTTGGCGATCGGTCACCTGGGGCGACTGACCTTTCTCGTCTGCCGTATGCGCGCGCGGTCATTCTCGAATCGATGCGCCTATATCCGCCCGCGTGGGCGATTGGCCGCGAAGCGCTCGAAGACCTGACCGTAGCGGGGTATCCTATTCCGAAAGGTTCGCAGTTGTGGATGATGCAATGGGTCAATCACCGAGATCCTCGCTATTTCCCCGAACCATTGCGCTTTTTCCCCGAACGTTGGCTCGGAGGCCTCGAGCGAACACTTCCTAAATTCGCGTATTATCCCTTCGGCGGGGGACATCGTATTTGTATTGGCAATCATTTTGCCATGATGGAAGCCATTTTGGCGATGGTCACCATGATGCGTCGTGTTCGTATTCGTTTGGTAAATCCCGACGAACCCATTCAACTTCTGGCCAGCATAACTCTTCGCCCCAAGCGCCCCATTCCCGTGGTGTACGAAGACGTGCACGAAAAAAACTCGTCTTACGATCCCTCCCACCTCACGACAGGAAATCCATGAAAAACGCTTCGACTTTCTTTGGTTTGTCTTTGCTTTCGGCCGTTGTTCTCAGCGGATGCGGCACGGACGCCCCGACATTTGCCGCGCCCGATCGCGCTGCTGGTGCACGTGCCCCGCAATCGTCGGCGTGCGGCGACTCGGGTGAAATGCGATGCCTTTTACCTTGGCCATCCAGTACCTACACCAAAACCGATGCCTCGACTCCGACGGGTTTACGATTGGCCGTCGATCCATCCAGCTTGCGCGTGGAAGACGATCCTCGTTCTTACGCGCTCGCGGATGGTTTTTCTCGGCTCACGCCATTGATGGTCGGATTTCCCTCGGACATTGATCGTGCCAGCATTCCTGCGTCCGGTGGTGATCTCGTGCATCTGATCCTCGCACAAAAGGATCACCCTCGATATGGTGAAAAGGTCCCCGTTCGGATTCAGCTCACGCCCGGCGAAGATCCCGCGACGGAAACGTTGCTTGTTGCGTATCCGTTGCGTCCCCTCGAACCCGCCACGGATTACGTGGTTGCTGTGACGAATGAAGTGCGCGCCCAAAATGGTTCTGCGCTTCGGCCCACACGCAACACCGAGGTCTCGGTTGGTCGTGCCGAACCTGCTTCTCAAGATGAAGCGGATCTACGCGGATATCATGCGCCGACACGCCAGGTCTTGGCGGATGCTGGGATTGACGCGGCCAAGGTCTTGCGGGTTTTTGATTTTACCACGCGGTCCGCAGACGACGGCATTCATTACCTCGCAGAAATGCGTGAAGCGTCCATTGCCGCCGTGGATAAAGGCGACGTCAAAGTCGTGGTGGACGATGTGAACACGACGCCCATTTCCGCGTTGTCCGTGACGGTGGAAGGGCGTCTCACGGGATTGCCGTCTTTTTTTGAACCGGATGGCGATTTGGCGATTGGGCCTGACGGCAAAATCATGCAAACAGGCACGCGTGAAGCGCCATTTCGAGCCATCGTGCCCGTCGGAGCGGGAGACTACAGGTTTGTTTTGTACGGACACGGAACGGGTGGTGATTACACGGACGATTCGTTCGACGACCTCCTCGGCGAGAATGGCATTGGCAAGATCTCGATTCGTTTTAACGGGTGGACCGACAAGGAACTCATATCGACGTTCGCCGCGTTGGTTCGAATGGCGGAAGCGACTCACCGCGTTTCGGCGCTCACGATGCATGCGGTTTCGGCTGCTGCGGCCATTCAGCATTCGATGAAGTTCGCTTTGGGGGACATGTTGGCTGCGCCAAAAATTGGCACATTCGACAATCCAGCTGCGGGGCGCCATCCCGATGCTTCGATTCCGGTGTGGACCGGCGGCTCGCTCGGCGGAACGATGGGCTTGCTGTACGTATCCATGGATCCGACGATGAAATATGGCGTTGTCAACGTTCCTGGGGCGGCTTGGTCTCATTTCATTCCCGGATCGCAGACGTATTCTACGATTCGCGGACTGTTGCGGACGAGTTATGGCGGGGACCTAGATGTATTGCATGCGCTCTTGATGTCGCAAACAAACTTTGACAACATCGACGGTGGTGCGTGGGCGGGCTCGATTCCGGGGGATCCTTCCGTGCTTCTGGTGCAAGAAAGCATGGGGGATCCCATTTTGCCGAATGAAGGAACAGATATGCTCTCGGTGGCCGCGGACGCGTTACATATCGGCAAAGTCATCATGCCCGTCGAAGGACTCGAAACGGGCAACGAAGCCATTGAACGCACGGCGCTTACGCAATACAAGGTTCCGCCCGGTGGCGATGCGCTCGACATTCATGGATTTGCTGCGCGCAGTGGTCCGGCGGGAGATGCGGCACGAACGCAAATCACGTCATTCATTAAAAGCGCGTGGGCGGGTCAGGCGAAGATCACGGTGCCCGCAGGTTGTCCGGGCGGAAGCTGCGACTTTTCGAAGTAGATTGGGTATTAGGGGTACAACCCCCGCGATAAAGAAACTCTCCCAATACCCACGTCAGGCGAAGCGTACCGAATAAATCGGTGGCAGGTTGTTGGCGACGACTGTCCAGTTGTCGCCGCCGTCGTCGCTCACGTACAGGTTGCCCGTGGTGCTACCAAATGCCACGGCCCCTTCCTTGTTGGCCAGAGCGTGGCGGTACACGACATCGTACGCTTCTTCCTGGGGCAGCCCGTGCCGCAACTCCTGCCACGTCTCGCCACCATCCGTCGTCCGAGCCACGAACAACGCTCCATTCACGGCAATGCGCTGCATGTCCGACTTGCCCGGCACAACCCACGCAGTACCGCCATTCTTGGCGTCGGCGGTGATCGGAAAACCGAAATGCACCCCTTGCTCGGGGTGGCTCACCTTGCGCCAACTCTCGGCGCCATCATTGCTGTAATAAATGCCCACGTGGTTCTGTTGCCACACATGATTCGGATCGCCCTCGCATTGTTCGATGTAATGCGTATCATGGCCCCAATCTGCATCGGGTTCGGGCGTGTGATCAAGCAGCATTCCCTTGTTGCGCGGTTGCCACGTCTCACCGCCATCCGTCGTCTCGATAACGCCCGCCGTGGATACTGCCACGAGTACCCGGTTTGCATTACGTGGATCCACAACGATCGAGTGAATACCTGGAGCAAATTCGCCGCCTTCCGATGCGGGCGTGCCAAACCATTTCGTCTCGCCTTTTCCTTCGCCGCTAAAGAGGTCACCACCGCGTGATTCGTGGTTCCACAGCGGTCGATTGAGATCGAACGTGGCGCCGCTATCGCGACTGACGAACAGGCCGCCAGGAATGGTCCCAACGTACACCGCACCTGCTGGCCCAAACCCAATGATCCAGAGCTTTTGCACCGTGGCTGGACGTGTGACGATCTTCCAACCGACGCCAAAATCACTGCCCGCGTCCTCGTACATGGTTTGCCCAATGTACCGAGCGCCATCCGGATATTTGATCTGCGTGGCATTGTCGACCCACGTGGCCCCGTCATCCGTCGAGACGGAGAGCTTGGCTCCCCAGTGACCAAAACCCAGCAATGCCCAGAGTTTGCCCGTGTATGGGTCACGCGCGACAAAATTCACGCCGCCCCCAGCGTGTCCAGCAAGACGCGGCTTCCATAAACCGTTTTGCTTCTCCACGATAAACGTGCCTTTGCGCGTGCCAACCAAAATTCGAGACGCCATGCTCAACCTCCGCTCAACGCTTGCAGGATATGGACTTCGTCATCGGCAGATACCGTGTCCGTGAGCCGCTTGCGGTCGCGGATCATTTGTTTCCCGACGAAGATGTTGACGTGCGTTCGCAAGCAGCCGCGCTCGTCGCAAATGTAAAAACCGATGCCAGGCGCGAGTCTTTCCAACGCCTGCACAACTTCGCTTGCCGTCGATGCATCGACAACAATGTCTTGGCCCTCGAGTTGGGGGAAGAACGTGTACAGGTGGCGCGTCAGGTGGACAGTCGGCATGGCGGGTTTGCCCTTATACCCGACTATGCCGCCTGTCAATGGATTTTCGTTTCATCCAGGTGTGTCGCGACCAACAGTAGGGGCTTTCCCGCTTCATGTGCTGCCGGTTGAAGCGATCACCTGAACACCACCGCATCGGACCCAAACACTTCGGGCCACACCGAGACATCCACCATAAAAACATGCCTCAGCGGGGATCTCGACGCGAGTCTACTGGATTTTTTTACCGGCCTGACAGTCAATCCAACCATGATTGCTGATTTCGTCGAAAATATTTAGTAGACACAGGAGGACCGCTACGGATACGCTGGGGTATGTTCCTTCGACAAACGCTCCGAGTGGCAATTCTGGCAGCTTTTCCCGCATATGGATTGGCCGCATGTGGCACCACCACTCCACCCAGTTCGAGCGCCGGCAGCACGGCGCAAAGCAGTAGCACGAGCAGCAGCGGCAGCGCGGTAAGCAGCAGTGGAGTCGCAGGCAGCGGCGGCAATGAGCAAGGAAGTGGTGGCTCCGGGGGAATGGGAGGAAACGCCGGCTCCGGAGGAATGGGAGGTACCGCAGGCAGCGGCGGACAGGGAAACGGCGGCGCTGGTGGCAGCGGCGGATGCACGAAGCAGACGGCTTTATGCAGCTACAAGACGGACACTGATTTGGACAAGGACTCTTTTCGGCGAATTGCGGGCTACAATTGCTACAACCCAAGCACAGGATGGGACTTCGTCCCGGTCGTCACGTGCGATTTCTCCGAGGTCTGCGAAGTTGGTAATGGGCCAGAGGCCGCATGCATCTCGTGTGGACCAAAAGGCCAGCGGTTCGGGTATCGAGAAGTCGATGGTATGGTTTCCGAAAATTGCAAGGGTTGTGGTTGCGGAGGTGGTTGGTCCGTCTACGGCTGTTATGCAGAAACCGCAACGTACGGCGCAGCATGGGCCAATATCGTGTGGCAACAAGGCTTTGAAGTCATCAGTTTCGCGTTGCTCGAAACCGGCGAAGTCAAGGGGATTGCCGCACCGAACAAGCAGATGAGCATTCAAACCCTCCAAGTGAACGCCTTCGAGATTCAGCCGAATGGCCTGGTCGATTTCGATATTGCCGCGCAAGTGCTCGCCACGGACAATTTCCAGCAGCTGCACACGTGGGACATGCAGGCCCGCGTCGTCGGCATCTGCAAATAACTGTATTGCCGCTCATCAGGCGAGTGCTGGTTTTGGCGTACATTCGTGCGTCATTTCCTACCACCATGTGAAACAGGGGCGGCAGCACCATTGCGCAGATCTGCGCAATCAATTCGTACGGGTCGAGCGTCAACGCAAACGATCGAAGCAAGTTGCGAGAAATCGCACAACAACTAACCTCAAATAGACTGTAGCGCCCCTCAATGCTGCACTTCCTCCGGCGGCGCTTCAATGCTGCATACTTCGTCCTTCGTATCGTTTTGCAACATGATTGCACGTCCTTCATGCTCGACCATATGAAACCCGCCCTCGTCCGTGAGGAAATAATACGCTATCACCGGTTCCCCCTCGTATTCGTATTGCTTATCGGATCCGGTCCAGCGGTCGAATTCTTGGTCGGCCTCTTTGCACAATGCACGCATCAGTTTTATATGCCGATACTCACTGGCTGCGGCCTTGGCAATTCGTTGTGCCCGATCCGGCAATGCTGCGCCGCGACGTCGAGCTTCCTCCCGCATTGCCTCTTCGCTCTCCATCAAAACCAAATGCGGATGCTTGCTCAACCAGGCAACGTGTAATGCGAAGATATCCTCGACGTCGCCCGCTTTGCTGATCGCTTCGTCAACAGCGTCCCAATCAACCGGGTCTTCCTCTTCTTCTTCGGCGTTTTCATCATGAAAATAGCCGCCATCCAGATAAGCCGTGAGTTTTTCTTTGCCAACAGCTTCCACCATTTTGGCGCCTTTTTCAAACGCCTTCAGGTACTTCTTGGCGCCCATGGCTTTGAGACCTTCGCGCACATCCGTCACAATATCCTTGTTCCAGCGCGTATTGTAAACGTATTGCGAAAAACCGCCGTTCTCGAATTCCGCGAGGAACGAATCGACGTTGTAGCTGCGTAAGGCGTCCGGGGCGATCTCTTGGCGCTCCAAATATTCTTCGACCAGCATGTCCACAAACGCAATGTTCGACTGGATAATGTCACCCGAATCTTCGTCCTCCACACTCGAGGCCAGTACGACGATGGAGTCTTTGGTTGGAGTTTGGCGGGGAGCAGTCATGGCCGAACCATACCCGTCAACTGGTCCCGGTTGCCAGTGTTTTGTTTCGACACTCTCGAATCGACATCCCCAAACAGACTCCAACCGCACGTCGCAGGTCGAATCACCTGGATTCGTGCGGTTTGAATGTCATTTTGATGGTGGATGAACCTATCTGTGGAGCTTTGATGGCGATTCGGAAGGTCGAGCTTGCTTGTGATGACTCGCTTGACCCAAGGAATGAAACGATGGTACACAAAGACGAACCGATGACGATTCGGACAAACATACGCAACCAGAGCCAGAGACCGTTGAGCCGCTGGGGATCTGCATCGGCGACCTTCTTCGCTACCGCCTTGGCAATATGTTTGGTGCCGATGGGATGCGCGGCGAGCGATGAATATGCCGAGACGCCTCCGCAACCATCGGAGCAGTCACAACCATTGGAGCGGACACTACATTCAAGCATGGTGATTGCGCTTCAACATTGCGTGAATGAAGGGGTTTCGCGACTATCACGGCATGCGTACGATCTCACCTTTGAGATTGATGCGACGGCAAAAGGTGCGATTCGCGGTGTTGAATCAAAGGGTAAACGACTGGACGACGCACAGATGGAAACGTGCTTGATCCAGGCGTTGCGGCAGATACCGGTGAGCGAATTATTGCCGCCGGATGATTCCGTGCTGGATGATTCGATACCAGCCAGTTCTCAACGTATTTTACCTCCAGGACGCGTTCTCCTCGGCAATACCGCGGTGCTGCCTCAGGTGATCCGATTGGCTCCCATTGTCGTCACGGCGTCAGGTGTGACGATCGTCGTGGCTGTGGTGGTTGTCGTGGCCGTCGCGGCCGTCGTGGCGACGATGTCGGCGGAGTGTGTGGCGGAATGGGAGAAGGCGTATAAATATTGCCAAGAGATACAGGATTCAAATGATCCACCCCATGACGTAACGGGGGGATACGTGAACACGAAGGACTGCGCACGGGGTCATGTCAGGGAAGCTTGTGGCGGCAATCTCATCGATTGGGGCGGCAAAGGAGCCCGCCCTGGAAGGAGGACCTGATGAATAGCTCGTTGAAATCCATGATCAAGAACATCGAGGAGCGGATTGGAGAAAAAGATCCAGCCGCTTTCGAGGATGCCGTAAGGCTTGCCGAGCAACATCCCGATGAACCGAAGATTTGGTTGATGATTGCATATGCCAACGGTATGAAGAATGATTATTCTGCTGCGATTGCAGCTATGACTCGAGCGATTGCGCTCGCACCTCCGCGAACCGGATGGTACTTCACTCGCGGCCGATATGCGCTTGGAGCGGCTGATTACGAGAGTGCCATTGCTGACTTCACAAAAGGGCTCGTTCTGTGCGACGAACTGAAAATGGAGCATGACCGGGAAGTCCTCCATTTCCTGCGTGCCGAAGCGTTCGTCCAGTTGGGTCGAAAAGCCGAAGCGCGTGCCGACTTGGCGCATGTGGAGGAGGACTGCGTCTTGTGGACAATCCAAGTGCGGTCGAAGGCCGAACTTTTGGTATTGTGCAGGGAATGAATCCGTCTTGGTGACGATCGGAAGTTCTTGCAGCATTGGTTGCCGTGGGATCGCACATACGATTACCTGCACACGCATTCATGGCAAAACCCTCGATGCGCACAGGTAACGCGCCCCAAGACGCATCACCCGTAGCCCTACGGATTTCTCGCACACCGGCCGCCATAATCTGGCAAACGGGAATTCGCATCCGTATCGTGGCGAAACGTGTTCTGCTGAAAGAAACGCGTAGTGTACCAACTTCCTCCGCGAGCAACAAGCCATTGCGCACCAAGTGTCGCGCAGTCAATGCATGGGGTCTGCGCCGGAAAAGGAAGCCAGCCATCGAGGACCATTTCGTAGATACCGCCACCAAGATCCGCATGGCCCCACCGCCCATCTCCTTTTGGCGACCGCGAACCCACCGGCAAGATATCCGCAAGTGTGCAACCCGGCGCGCTGTCCCCCTCACACTCGTACGTCGAATAACTCGAATCAATGTTCGTCGACGCAGGTTTATTCGCGACGCAGGGACGGACGGTGCCGAAACATTCCGCAACCACGACCTGCTCCGCGCAGCCGC
>JANORL010000911.1:0-12576 GCA_031415295.1 Polyangiaceae bacterium
CCTGCACCACCACCACCAACCATCGGAGGCGGCGGTCCTCCTCCGCCTCCGCCACCCACGGACGCGCCACACATATTGCAGAGCGAGTCCGTGTCCTTGAGCATCCACTGACAGCTAGGACAGGGCTTCATCCGCAGAGAAAGGTATCACTTTTTGCGATGGAAAATCGCGCACGATCCATGCCGTCGTGCGCGTGACAGGGGCGACAAAACAAGGGCCGGACGCGTACGCATCCAGCCCTCGTTCACAACGACGCGAGACTGATCAGTTGCTTTGAAGTTGGGGCTTGTCGGCGTCTTTCTTTTCGCCGTCTGCCTTCTTGTCGGGGTCTTCCGTCGGCTCCGGCAAAGATACCGGCATCGACTCGAGCGCCGCTTCGAGCACTTGGTCCATACGAGCCACGAAGAAGAACTGCAGTTCGTCCGTGACTTCCTTGGGCACTTCTTCGAGGTCCGCACGATTGCGTTCCGGCACGAGGATGCGCTTGATGCCCGCTCGATGTGCCGCAAGGACCTTCTCCTTGAGTCCACCAATCGGAAGCACACGCCCTCGCAGCGTGATCTCACCGGTCATCGCCACGTCATGACGCACCTTGATGCCCGTGAGCAACGAAACGAGCGCCGTGAACATCGTGACACCAGCACTCGGACCATCCTTCGGCATCCCACCGGCCGGAATGTGAATGTGAAGATCACTCTTCTCGAGGAAGTCCTTCGGAATGCCGTACTTCAACGCGTTTGACCGGACGTACGAGAGAGCTGCCTGCGCACTTTCCTTCATGACGTCACCAAGCTGTCCGGTGAGTTGCATCTTGCCGGTTCCGAACATGCGCGTCGCTTCGATGAAGAGAATCTCTCCACCGACGGACGTCCATGCCAAACCCGTCGCGACACCCGTATCCGCTGTCCGCTCTGCAACCTCACTCGTGTGTTTCGGTGCTCCGAGGAACTCGTGAAGATCGTCCTCGTTGTCGACCTTTCGCTTGTGCGCTTCACCTTCGGCAACCTTCACCGCAACGCCACGAATGACGCTCGCGATCTGTCGCTCGAGTGAACGCACGCCTGCTTCACGCGTGTAGCGATCGATGATCTCTTCGAGTGCGCGATCGGTGATCTCGAGTTGCTCTTGCGTGAGCCCGTGATCAGCCAATTGTTTGGGCAGCAAGTGTTGCCGCGCGATCGCGAGTTTTTCCCGGCGCGTGTAGCCAGGAATCTCGAGGATCTCCATACGATCGCGAAGGGGTGGCGGAATCGGATCCGTTGTGTTCGCCGTCGCGACGAACATCACGTGCGACAAGTCGTACGGGATCTCCAAGTAGTGATCCGCGAACGTGTTGTTCTGTTCCGGATCGAGCACCTCGAGCAACGCAGCCGATGGATCGCCACGGAAGTCGTGTCCGATCTTGTCCACCTCATCCATCATGAAGACGGGGTTCACCATCGCGGCCTTCTTCATGCCTTGGATAATCTGACCCGGCAGCGCGCCAACGTAGGTTCGTCGATGCCCTCGAATCGCAGCTTCATCGTGCACGCCACCAAGCGACACGCGATGGAACTTGCGACCAAGTGCACGCGCGATGCTGCGACCGAGCGAGGTTTTACCAACGCCAGGCGGTCCAAGAAGGCACAGGATCGGTCCCTTCTTGTCCTGCTTCAGTTTGCGCACAGCGAGGTACTCGAGGATGCGCTTCTTCACCTTCTCGAGACCGTAATGATCTTCGTCGAGGACTTTACGCACGCTCGCGATGTCGAGGTTGTCTTGCGTCTGCTGCGTCCACGGAATGTCCAGAATCCAATCGAGGTACGTCCGGACAACCGTGTACTCGGCTGACCCGACTTGCATGGTGCGCAAACGCTTGAGCTGCTTCTTCGCGACGGTTTCTGCTTCGTTCGGAAGGGTTGCCTTGGCAATACGATCCTCGAGGACGTCGAGTTCACCTTGATCGCCTTCGTCTTCGCCGAGCTCTTCTTTGATGGCCTTGAGCTGCTGACGCAAAACGTACTCGCGCTGGTTCTTGCCCATCTCCTCTTTGATCTGCACGTTGATGCGCTCGCGCATCTTGAGGATCTCGAGTTGACGGGTGAGCAAGCGGAGCACTTTGCGAATGCGCTCCTTCACGTCGATCGTCTCGATGAGCTGCGCCTTGTCTTCGACAGGAGCATCGAGATTCGCAGCGACGAGATCCGCGAGGGCTCCCGGAGCTTGAATGGAGTCGATGAGCGAACCGGCTTCGCGAGGAAGTTCCGGCATGAGCTGAATGACTTGTTTGGCTATGTCGCGAAGACTCATGGCGAGTGCTTCAGCCTCGACATCTTCCGACGCGGGCTCTTCGATGCGCCGAATTTTCGCGCGCATGTACGGCGACGTCGTGAGCACACCTTCGAGGCGGATCCTCGTGATGCCTTGCAGAATGAGCGAGTAGTTTCCGGAGCTGTGCTTGAGCGCCTTCAACACGCGCGCGGCGCAACCGACGGGATACAAATCTTCTGCGTTCGGATCGTCTGTCGACGGATCACGCTGCGCAAAGATTGCAATGATGGGTCCAGACAAGTTGTCGACGACTTCCACGAGCGCGACTGATTTCTCGCGACCTACGTCAAACGGGGCGACTGCTCCTGGAAACAACACCGCGTTGCGGATGGGAAGAACCGGCAGTTCGTCGCCAAACACCACCTCCTCGTCAGAACGCGGCGGACTCGGCGGGTTTTTCTTTTCCGACATGAGACGATCTCCTCTGCGGAGCACCTGGGACGAAAGGGCCCCGCCGACCACGGCGGCATATGCCGAACCTCGAGTCATCCAAGAGGCCAGCTATCGAACGGCATGCAATGTGCCCCGGACCTTTCAACATTACGGCACGCAGAACAGACCGCAGGGCAGCGGCGGTCAACGTAGACACGACGCACGCTCCGTGCCAGGCCTGTCACGAGATTTCCTGCGCGACCATGATCACGACGGCAACTGCCCTGGGCGCGGCGCGGTCGATCGAGCAGCCTTGTGGGCCCGTCCGCGACGGGTAAGGTAGGGAGCGAAAAGCCACTCCCCTTCCCCCGCTGACACCTCGAAACACGGCAGATTCGGTTTTCGCTGCGTGGAGGATGCGTGCTCGATCCCGTCGTCACGACCCTGGCCCTGGCAGTGGGCATGTTGCACGTCGCCGTCACATCTTCGATCGATCCGGGACCGCGCAACGATTGCCCGCCCGATATGCGGCTCGTTGTAGGCAGTCACTACGACGATGTGCAGCACTTGTGCATCGATCCGCGGAAAGACTCCAAAGACACCCATTGCTTTGCTTACGCGGAAGGCCTCACGGCGGAAGAAGGAACAGTCACCGACGTTCGGGTGTGCATGGACCAATTCGAGGCACCCAATAAAAAGGGCAAACGTCCACTCGTCATGCAGTCGTTCCGTTCCGCGCAACGCTGGTGTGCTGAACGAAAAAAACGTTTGTGCACAGAACAAGAATGGGAACTCGGATGCGAAGGCGCTGAACGTCGTCCTCTCGCTTATGGATGGGCTGTCGACAAGACGGCTTGCAACAGCGACAAGAGTTGGCGTCCGTTCGACGTCGCCGCGTTACGTGCTGGTGGTGAAGAAGCTCAACGCGAACTCGAGAAACTTTGGCAAGGCAGCGCGAGCGGCAAATACCTGACGTGTGTATCGACGTATGGAATCTACGACTTGATGGGCAACGTCGAAGAGTGGGTGGTGTCTCGTTCGAGTCGCAAGTTCCCCGGATCGCTCATGGGCGGTTTCTGGGCCAAACCCTGGACGGGTTGCAGAGGGACAAACGACGCGCACGAGCCTTCATTCGAATTTTACGAAACCGGATTCCGTTGCTGCGCTGAAGTCGGTTCGATCACGAATGTTACGAATTCGAACGAAACGGACGCTCCCAAACCTAAAAAGAAAAAGAAGCGAAAGTAGAACGACGTGCGATCACGCTCCGAGGACGATCCCTTTCGCGAGCATGCGACCCGCGACGAGGTCCTGCGCGACCACTGCCTTGCGTCCCTCCATTTGGGCACGCAACAACGCCACGCTTCCGCTGGCACACGCAACTTGCACACCGCGTTTGTCCGCGATGATCACTTCCCCAGGTGCGCCAAGCACTCCATCTTCTACAGCGACACGCGCCGCGAGCACCTTGAACGTCTTGCTCGTCAACGCCGTGAAAGCCCCAGGCCACGACGTCATCCCGCGAATGTGATCGTGAACTCGTGACGCAGGTTTGTTCCAATCGATGCGTCCGTGTTCCTTGTCGAGGATCGGAGCCATCGTCGCCGCAGCATGATCCTGTGGCGTCGCTTCGATCTCGCCACGCACAGCTCGTTCGAGATCGTAACGCATGACAAGTGACGCAAGCGCACCGAGCTCGCGAGCAAGTTCATCTGCGGTTACATCAGGACGAACCTTGATCACATGTTTCGTAAACACGGGTCCCGTGTCCATGCCTTCGTCCATTTGCATGAGCGAGATGCCCGTTTCCGTCTCGCCATTGACGATCGACCAAGTGATGGGAGCTGCTCCTCTATACTTGGGCAGAAGCGACGCATGCAGATTCATGCAGCCGTGCTTGGGTGCATCGAGAACCGCTTTGGTAAGGATGCGGCCGTAGGCGATGACGAGAGCGACGTCGGCATTGGCAGATGCGATGAGGTTCGCGAACTCGGGCGTCCTGACCTTCGTCGGTTGTTCGACACGAAGACCGAGCGCGAGTGCTTTCTCTTTAACAGGAGGCGCCCGCATCTCGAGGCCCCGACCAGCAGGACGATCAGGCTGGCACACGACGAGAGGAATCTCGGCGATCGAGGCGAGAGCTTCGAGCGAAGGGACGGCGATAGCTGGAGTGCCGAAAAAAATGGCGCGCACGAGCAACGATGTAGCAGCTTGCCGTACAGGGACGAACTGATTGCCGCGCATCAGTGTCCACAACAACGTACTCAGAAGTCGATGAAACGACACCAGTCTCCAGGCAGTTCGCGGTGGCTCTGCTAAGCTCGCCCGAGGAGTCGAAATGTCACTGTTCGGTCTTGGCAAACGCACGTCAGCTTCACTCCCCCAAGCTGGCAATTGTCCGAACATGAACAAGTGCGCACTGTTTCCTCGCTTCAGCCTCGAAACTGCGCTCAAGATTTGGCAGAGTTATTATTGCAACCGCAATTTCAGTAGTTGTGAGCGGTACAAGAAGTTGTCGGCCGGACAAACGGTTCCCGACAATTTATTACCTGACGGCCGCTCGATGAGCTGACTCGAGGGATTCGGCACATGGACTTGAACCAATCGATATTCGTGGATATGTGGCCCGGTTGGGTCGGCGGTGCGGTCATCAGCGCTGTCGTCGTTTCGCTTCTGCTTACCCGCAATCGGCAATTGGGCGTTTCATTCTGTTACGCATTCGCCATTGATCGCGCGAATGATTGGTTTGAAGATCGAAAGAAGAAAATGGAACCGGCGGCGGAAGCATTTCCCCTTCCCGCAACTGGACCGGCCATGTCGGTCGCCCTCGATACCGCATCTCCGATTCCCGATAATCCGGACGATTTTCCGAATCCTGCGGATTTCCCGATGCCCGGCGCATTTCCAATGCCTTCCGCGACTGCAAGTTCGACTATCCAAGACGAATCATCGTGGCCCACGGTATTCCTCGGAGGCATTCTCCTCGGCGGCATTGTTTCGGGAATTTTGTCGCGCGCTTTCTCGGGAGCGCCACTCACATTCAATTTCGATTACGCTGGGTTCGACGCGTTGTGGAAACTCAGCCCACTCGCCAAAGCGGCCGTCCTTTTCGGAGGCGGCATTTTCGTCGGATTCGGCACGCGTATGGCGGGCGGATGCACCAGCGGTCATGCCATCATGGGCGCGCCTGGTCTCCAAAAAGCCAGTATCGTCGCCATGTGCGTTTTTATGGGTGTTGGTATCGCCGCCACGTTTCTTCTCAATGCATTGCTCTGAGGTTTTGTCATGAAGCGATATGGCCTTTACATGTTTCTCGGAACGATTTTCGGGTTTGCCTTGAGCCGCGCCGGAGCCACTCGATTCGACATCATAACGGACATGTTCAGATTCCGTAATGCGCAGCTTTATTTCGTCATTGGCACCGCTTTCGTCCTCAACCTGATCGCATTCCAAATTCTTCGGCGTAGCGGCGCGACGGGCCGTTATGGAATGCCTTTTAACCTCCCCGACCGCACGATTCACCCGGGCATTATTCCTGGAGCAATCATCTTCGGTCTAGGTTGGGCCATCACCGGCACGTGTCCCGGTACCGCAATGGCGCAGCTCGGCGAAGGGCATCTGTCGGCGCTTGTCGTCATCGGCGGCGTATTCGCCGGCGCGTGGATTTACCCGCGCGTCCATGCTCGGTTCTTCAATTGGCAAGCATCGCGCTGCGGGGAGTGATGACGAGTGCGTTGCGCGGGCTGCTGCGCATTACGAATCGTTGCCTGGCTTTACTCGCGCCCCCATTACCCACATTTCGCCTCACGCGTCGCCCGCATCAAACCCAATTTGGGGCGGCCAATGCGTCAGGACCAACCACCGACGTCTGTCCATACCTCCTGAGCAAGATCGTTTACCCAGTCGGGATGGCGATCCTCTATGGAGTCCAGGATGTCTTTTCCGATCTGTTCCTGCATTTCGATCACTTCCTTCGCACGGCGTGACACCGAAGCAGTTATGGGATTCTTCCAGTCGTTGGAACACCGCGAGGCAACATCTTGCACCACGGACTGGAGCGAGCGGCATGCCCACGGCGCAAGGAGATGAACAGCGTCTTGGTCAGCTTTTCTTAACACGTCAGCGCCGAAACCGCGGGCCATTGCCTCGCCCAAAAAGGGCACGATCAATCGGCCAGGCTCGATGACCGTGATGCCCCACTGAACCGCAAAAACCCGACAATCATCACGAATGTTCCGGCCGCTGAGAAGGAATCGAAGGAGTGGCGTTTTGCGGAACAGGACGTCGGCATCATAGAGGAAGTCCAATGCCTTTCCATTAAAGATCAACAATTCGTTTTTCTCCAATGGCGACGAGAGGTGCTTCAACTCCCAGTACGTGATGGAGCTGGCCGCTCGCGTTGCGCCGTCGACTTCATGGGCGAACCCCGATGTGCTGCGCTGCCCAGCAACCGAACGCCCACCGGCTTTCTCCGTGAGGTGCAAGCCGCGCCGATCACAGACCTTGTAGAAAAGTTGCTCGAAATTTCGGCCACGCTCAGGTCCAACGCCTCCGACACCACCAACCTCCACAAGCGCATAGACCCGTACCAACACGTCGAGAATCTTCGACGGCAAGAGAGGTATGGTGCCTGGTAGTCTTTGGCGTGTCCACCACATCCCGATCACCCGAATTAGGCCGTACGGTCGTCGCCCGCCATTCCATCGTCCGCTCCCTCCGTCCGAGCAACGGCGGTGAGACTGTCGAGCTTGGGCTTAATAAATGCCTCATCAAGCGCGTCGGCGCGGGCGTCCTTTCCGAGTTGAAGGAGGTCATGAAGCGTGCGGAGGAACCACCTCGGACGCGGTTTGGTGGCTTTCCAGACGAGCTTGAGCGCCCCCTCCGTGAACGGGTAGATACCCGATTTGCGGTTCGCGGTAACCACCGATGGATGGTTGAGGCATTTGTCGGCCAACAATTTGGCCGATTCGAAGGTTTGCAGTCCCTTGAGCACGACGACGTAGGGTGCATTCATCGGCTCATCCCACGCGAGCGACCGCAGGTCCTCGTGCAGCCACGCATTTCGCAATTTCTCGTAGGCGTCGGGGTGGAACTGGAAAACGAACGAGACCCTTGATGCAAACGGCTCCGTTTCGAGCAGCGCGTCACGGATGATCTTCACATTCTTCTGAAGCTTGACCGCTCCGGCATGGGATGTGAAATCCTCGACTTGATCCACGAAGAACGTCAGATGCTCGATTCCAGCGATCTCAGCAAAAGCGACGAAAATTTGCAAATATTTAAGGCCGTTGCGATCGTGGTGCCACGTCCCGACATCGTCACTCAGAAATCGCTCCAGCGCTTCGGTATCCGGGGAGGCCAGGTGACGGAGATAATCCTCGAGAAGATTGCGAATGTCTATTGAGCCGGCCAGCTTCCTGAACCGCTCACGCACCGCATGAATAATAGAATCGGTCTCGACGCCGGCGGATGCCTTGCCCTGCTGCATTAGCTTCGCCACCGCGCGCTCGCGTAGCGCCAGATGTATGCTCGTTCCTCCCTCGTGCGTCTGACGCAGGATAAAACGCGTCAAATGGAATGCAGCGGCATCTATGCTGGAAATGCCTCCTTGTGCCTTCGTATTGAATGACACATAGCTGCTCAGGATTGGGTTACTCTGCGCCTCGTCCTCGTCCACTTCTAAATAGGCCAGCGTGCTCTTGCCGAAATCGCGGTTGATGATCTTCGCTTCTTCGCCCATGAGCGTCGATTTGCCAAAACCGCGCGCCTCGGGATCGCCGGGCACGACAGACCAAACAGCGCCAATCAGGGGCTGACCGTTCTCCAATGGCGCCAGGACGAACTTGCGGAGGAACTCCTTCCTCTGATCGCCGAACATCTCCGGCACATACACCAATTGGTTGTCCTCGCCATAAGTAGCATTGCCAGGAAACGGGTTCCTCGACAGACCATATTTGGTTTCCAGATAGGATTTTATCGCCACGTCTCAACCTCCATTCTTGTAGATAATCTTCAGCCGCCCAATCCGCCGCTTGCCCACCTCGACGTAATGCTCACCTTGCGGTGGTGGCTCGAAGGGGAGTTCCGTGTAAAGGGTGAATTCAGCCTGTGGACCGGCGGAGATCAGGGATCCAAGGCAGCTAGCAAACACCACGAGAGGTATCCGCAGTTCTGCGCATACGAGTGCGCGGACTACGTAGACGCTGACATAAGCAGACGACGTGCCAGCGGCCGTAATGTAGGCATTGCGGATCGCCGTGGCGAAGAGCGGCTCGGCGTAAGACGCGCCATGATGCACGACCTGGGTCACACGGGCATCGGAGTCGCTCTGCAGAGAAACATCGTATTCGCATGTGGGAAAAATAACACGGCCAGCGAAAGCGGGATGCGAAGCCGTCCACGCGGCGCACAAGAACTCTTGCGCACACTTCAGGAGTTGCTGGAAGGTCACGGGATCGAACGGAAGTCCTTCGGCCTCTAGAAAGGCTGGCAACACGATGCCGTCCTGCACGACGTCCACCAGGCGTTTGGCATCAATGTCCGCCGCTTCGAACAACCCGCGCAGGTCCATGGCTCGACGCTCGATACCTGAGCGCAAAGCGCCAAGCTTGGTCACCGGCCAACCCGCCGCCTCGAGCCGAGAAGTGGTGGTGTTCGCCAACTTGGCTGAAATGGCTGGCACGGTCGTTCCCTTCACAGCTTCCAGCCCGAGCTGCCCAATGTTGGTCACATCAGGGACATACAATGGGGATTCGAGCAATCGCTGGATTAAACGACGAAAATAAGGATGTTCGGCTAACCACATGACCAGCATTGCGTCATACGCTCGCCCTACCTTTTCCGACTGCAAGCGGGCCATCTCAGCACCAGACGGAGAGATCTGACAGGGGGTGTCTCGAAAGCGGTCCACGTCCGAGAGCTTTCGGGGCAAGGCACCGACTTTTGCGAGCTTGAGCTTGTCGAGCTCGGTCAGGACATCACGGGCCACAGTCCACATCGCTGTTGCGGTATTTGGCGCCTTACGGCTCGACCCGGCCAACAGATGTGTCCGAACGGCGTCAAATATTGACACACCGTTCTGCGCCGCGAGAAACCGCAAACAACTGAGAATCTGCTCGATGGACGCTCTGGGAATCGAGTCGGTGACTTTGGCACTATCAGACACCCTTTTCTTGTATAGAAATGGGAACGTTTGTCAAGAACGTTTTGAACCGCGTGCGTCGCTGCATGCGCCAACGAAACGTTCGTGATTGTGCGACGACGAGTTGCCGCTTCACGCTTCACGCACTGCTCCAGACAAGGGTGCCTGGCACCTTGACCAACAGGCGTTCGATAACGTCAAGAAAACGACCAACAAAGACCGCACGATCGTCCACACCGAGCGGGCCATTGAGGTACCATTCTGTCAAGCGTTCGTGACAACAATCGACGCGAATCGATGTTACTGGCCGCTGCTTTATTTGCATCCGGCGCTCATTCCGATAAACCACTGTGCATTCCGCATGAACCAATAGACGCTCCGCACATCGCGGGCGAACGTGAAAGAAGTAAAACATGAACCGTCGTCATTTGGTCCTTGGTGCCATCTTTAATCTCGTACTGGAAGGGTGCAGCAGCAGCATACCTGAGCCTGAAGAATCCACCTCGGGCAGCGCTGGAGGTAATGGCGGATCGGGAGGTAATGGTGGCGAATCGCCAGCGATTTGCGGGTCGACGTTGCAAAACGAATTCGCAAAAGCCGTGGAAGGCCTTTTGTACCTGAGCGAAAGCGATTACCCGTTCGAGATCCTCGTCGCGCCAAGTTCAGGCTCGGGTGCCATTACGCCTCCGGAACTCTTCGCAGTGCTCGGGTTGCCGAAAGATACGGCGTTCGAGCTACGCACGTTCGATCAATTTTTCACGCCATTGCTACTTTCTGGGCAGGATGGGCCGCGTTATCAAGCCTTGCGCGACCTGCTCGAAGCCCGGTTGTCCGCGCCGCAGGTGATTCGCTTCGACATGATTCAGGTGAAAGTGTACCTCGTGGGCCGCTCGTCATGCGGGGAAATCGCCGGCGTCCATACGATATCCATCGAAACATGAGGTTTTGCTTGTCTGAATCCAACGTCAGGCGCGCGAATGCCGCCATATCCCCATAAAATGTCAAAATGGCTGGGCAGATTTTCCTAGGCGCACATCGTTATGCCGTGTATCAAGGATGAATGGTCATGAACGTACTCGAACGTTTGCTCCTCGTCGGCGTAAGCGAAGACTTGGATTTGACCGAGGTACGCCGGATTCGCCTCTGCAACATGTGCGCGCTCATCGGGGTAGGCACGAACGTCGTTGTCACGCTCAGCTTTTTCATGGCCGGCCTGGACGCCTACAAGGTGATAGCCATTCCGAATCTCGTGAACAGCTTGTTGATGCTGTCGACCCTCGCCTGGAATGCTTATCGAAAATACTACTTCGCCCGCATTTGGCTCATGACGTTCGTGCACGTTCAGGTCCTGATTGTGTTGTTTCTTCTGGGCCGAGATATTGGCTTCCAGGCGTATTTCTTTGTTTTTCCTCCGGTGACGCTTCTGCTTTTGCCCCGGCCGAAAGAGAGCGTTGCTCGCTGGACGCTCAGTATTTTGAGCGCCCTTCTCTACCTTTTGGTCGAGCATCATCCAGCATGGAACACTCACCGAGCTGGACTGCCCGAGAGCATGTTTGCTCCTATTCACGCAATCGTTTCCACTCTCACGTTCGCTACCCTCATTGTGATCATCTATTTCTTCTACAATGATACCCTCCGCGCCGAAGATGATCTCGCGCGGGAGCACGAGCGCTCCGAGGGGCTTTTGCACAACATTCTTCCGATATCGATTGCGACACGCCTCAAATCGGAGAAAAACTCTATTGCTGATGGGTTTGCCGAAGTGAGCGTCCTTTTTGCCGATCTCGTCGGCTTTACCGAACTTTCGGCTCGGCTTCCGCCCCCCGAGCTCGTTGAACTCTTGAATCGTGTATTCTCAGAGTTTGATGACTTATCCGAACAATACGGGTTGGAGAAAATCAAGACAATCGGCGACGCGTATATGGTCGCCGCGGGGCTTCCGGAACCTCGTCTGGATCACGCTCATGCGATTGCGCGCTTTGCGTTCGATATGCTCGATGTCATCGATCGCGTCAACCTGAGCACTGGATACAAGCTCGCCGTGCGCATTGGTATTCACACAGGCCCGGTGGTCGCTGGGGTTATTGGAAAGCGCAAGTTCATCTACGATCTATGGGGCGACACAGTGAACATTGCGAGTCGAATGGAGTCGCACGGAGCAGCAGGCTCGATCCAGGTCACCGAAGAGGTCGCGCGGCGTATTGGCGACGAGTTTGAAATCTCGGAGAGCCGTACGATTTCGGTGAAAGGCAAAGGCGACATGACTACGCATTTTCTGCTTCGGCCTAAAGTCGCGGGAGATCGAACCATCGATGTCATGCCGTGAAGATCGCGATCCGGAGCTACGACACGCGCGACGCCCATCGATTCAGGAAGCGTGACGTTGAACGGTCCGCCTGCCGGTGTGGCTCGTGAGACTACGCTCAGTCTTCGACTGTGGCGAGGCGCACGGGCGACAAGGGCGGCGCATCGTTCCTGAACACATCTTTTGGACACGATGTCGCGAAGACGTAAGGCGCACAGATGCAAAAAAAGCGCACATTGCTGCCGTATCGTACATAATTTGTCCTTAGCGAAAATAAACGTTCCCTTCCTGCCGTTTCTGACATACCTTCCAGGCATTGCGTCCAATCGTTGTTTTCGATGGAGCATGTAAACACACAAAGCCTGAACAATTACAAGGGGCAGTCATGCGTTCGATAAATCTGCGTTCGTCAGTGGTACCAGTCGTTGCATTGTCGGTGATGGCAACC
>JANORL010000912.1:0-22711 GCA_031415295.1 Polyangiaceae bacterium
CCTTCGCATCGAGCTGCACCGCATACGAACGTTCCGGCCATTGTCCAGCGCGTAGATTGATACATCCCTTCAACTTCTGACGTGTAGCCTCGGGCGGCTGAACGTCCTCGCGCTGATTCGAGGACGAATAAACGGTGCCGATTTCCAATGGCCGAGAAACCCCGGCCCGTTCTTCCTGCACCCCACCACAACCAAGCGGTACGAATGCCAGCGTCAGTCCCGCCGCCAGGACGCCTGAAAACACCGTACGAAATTCCATGAATCCCTCCACACGCGGCAGATGAGCATGCTAGGTCACCCGGGGCCAAGAAACGTGAGGCACTGGTCAACTTGATACCGCTCGTTCCGACGTCCCATCCCCTTTTGCTGCACGACTCGCGGTCATGGGCGCGTGGTCATTCGATTGATACGACTCCGAAATCAACCCAATGGGAAAATCAAACCCGCGTCAGCGTGCCGTTTTCACGAATGCAATCTGCTTCAGCAACTCCACCATCTGTGCGGGCGATAAGTCCAATGTCGATGCTCCCGCCGTCCGTGCTGCCCCCGGCATTCCATCGATCACACACGTCGCCGCCGATTGCGTCACCGTCAACGCTCCTCGTTGTTTCAGCGCAAGCAAACCGTGCCGTCCATCTTCTCCCATACCCGTCAACAACAACGCTACACAGCGATTGCCTAGCGTAATCGCTGCTGAATCGAACAACACATCGGCCGATGGAATGGCTTGCCGCGCAATGGCTGGTCGAATCGTGAATTCGAGTCCGTTCATAGCGAGGTGTTTGTCCGCGCGCGCTACGTACACACGCCCAGGCATTGCGTGCTCGCCGGGAACGACGACGCTCACCTTATGTTTTGACGCGCACAGCCATTGCGCCATGCCCCCTTCGAACCCAGGCACGATGTGCTGGCAAAGAACGATTGGCAGAGGGTAGGGCGCTGGAAGCTCGTCGAGAATGCCGCGAACCACTTGCGGGCCACCTGTGGATGCTCCGATGAGAACGATATCGATGACAGCATGCGTGAAGGGTTGAGTGGGTTGATGCGGCGGAGCACTAGCCGTATTACTCGACTTCGTACCCGTTGAACGTCGTCGGAGCACACGCGCTTCGGACATCACACGAATGGTGCGCAAGAGCCGCTCGGCAAAACGCTCGCGCTCCTCGTTCGACAAACCTCGCGGTTTTGCCAAAACTTCGACAGCGCCAGCTTGGAACGATTCGAACGTGCGGTCCTTGCCCTCCGATTCGAGTGCGCCACTCAACACCACGATAGGACGCGGCACAGTTGCCATGATTTCCTTAATGGCATCAATCCCCGTCATCCGCGGCAGTTCGAGATCCATGAGAATGACATCGGGTCGAAACGTTTGCGCCAATTCGACTCCGGTGACTCCATCTCGAGCTGGAGGTAGCAGCGTAATGTCGGACGAATTGCGCAAAATTCCTTCAATGTATGTGCGAACCGTGAGTGAATCTTCGACGAGCAGAACCTTCATCGAAGCAATTCCGATCCACCCGACAAAACCGACACGAAATTGAGGAAACGAGCCTGCTCGAATTCGCTTTTGATGATGTACGCGTCGGCTCCGGCTTCGAGTGCCCGACGTTTTTCTTCTGGATCTCCAACACTCGTCACAATCATGACGGGCATGTGCGCACGCGACGAAACTCGAATGGCCCGGCACAGCTCCACGCCGTTCATGCGCGGCATCTCAAGATCCGTGATGACCAAATCACAGCGCGCCATACCCATAAGCGTGTCGAAGCCAGCTTTGCCGTCGTGCGCCACTGTCACGTCGTAATTGTCAGTACGTAGAATGTTACGAAGCAATGTCCGAATCGTCATCGAATCGTCGACGACGAGAATCGAGCGTTGCTGCTGTTGCGCCATTTGCGCAATTGGGGCGGATTTATGTGGTGCAGGAATGCTCGATATGCTCTGGTTTGTCGACGCGGTGGCTCGAGCGAACAGTGCCGGCACGTGAAGCACAGGCAATGTCGACCCATCTGGTTGCACAGCCGCTCCCGACAAATAGTGAGCGCCTGCGAAAGCTCGACCGAGCGGTTTGACGACAAGTGCTTGATCGCCAGGGACATCGTCGACTGTTACGATGAGGCGTTGTTTGCCCATGCGCAGGACGACTGCGGGGGATCGCTCCGTGGGCAAACGTGCAGCTGACACACCGACCAATAACGCGAGCGGGACGACGCTGACGGGGCCACCGTCGAGCATCACGGTATCGCGACCAAATACCGATTGAATGTCTTTGGGATCGATTCGAAGCGCACGTTCGACGTGGGTAAGTAGGATCCCGAATGAATGTTCACGCACGTTGACGACGAGTCCCAGGCCCGTAGCGGCGGTGACGGGGACTTCGATCGTAAATACGGTTCCTACGCCTCGTTGTGTCGTCAGCTCGATATGCCCATCGAGAGCACGTACCGCGCCCGCGACGACATCGAGTCCAATACCGCGACCTGCGAGGCCATCGGCTACTTCGCGTGTCGAGAAACCCGGTTGGGTGAGAATATCCAGCAGAGAGCTTTCGGACAAAGCTTCATTTTCACGCAAAATGCCCAAACGAAGCGCTTTTCGTCGCACTTGTTCGATATCGATGCCCCCGCCGTCGTCGCTGATACGAATGACCGCTCGACTTCGCGCGCAATGACCTTCGATTTTGACGAGTCCAGTAGGATTTTTTCCAATTGCGCGTCGCACTTCGCGCGGTTCGATGCCGTGCGTGACGGCATTACGCACGAGATGTCCGAGGGCATCACGTAAACGCATCATGACGGAACGATCGATTTCGGCGTCTCCAGCTTCGGCGAGAAGCCGCGCCTCTTTGTCGGTTTCTCGTGCCGCTTCGCGAACGGGGCGCGCGAATTCTTCAAAAAATGCACCGAGCGGAATCAGGCGTAATTCACGAATGCCGTCTTCGATACTCGAACTGACCGACGACGATTGTGCTTCGAGCAATCCGAGTTCCCGCGTCATGGTGGAAGCATCGCGAGCTGCAGACGTTGCCGCTTCACCAATACGTCCGACGCGCGTCAATAACTCGGAATGGCTGCGAGGATTCATGGCCGAGCGTAAACCGGCACAGAATGCGGCGAGGGAGCGTACTTCGCTGGAAAGATCACTTGATTGATCGCGAACTTCGATCATCCGACGCGCGATGGCATCGTATTGCAATCGGTTGACGACCAGTTCGCCGACGAGCGCATGGAGCGCGTCGATCTTTTCGGGGCGTAGACGTAACAGTTCGCCGCTTGGTTTTTTTGCGACATTGGCCGTTGGCGCTTCTTCGACCAATGCCGGTATATGCTCCGCGACGGGTTTGGCGGGCTCGAATGAAGGAGGGAAACGTTGCGCGTGGGGTCGAGTACGTTGCACCATGACGTGAAGATCTTCCACACCACCCGCAAATTGAGCCAAACGCTGGTGATCGACCGATTCTTTGTTTTCGTGAATCGCACGCATGTGTTCTTCGAGCCCGTGGACGTATTGTCGTACGTCATCGAGCCCAACGACGGAGGCGGCCCCTTTTAATGTGTGCAGCCACCGCAACATGTCGCGACCCAGCGTATGACGCGCTTGTTCGTCGACGCTCGGCAAATCATTCAATCCAACGTCGATGTTGCGTAAGAGTTCGGCCGCCTCCTCATTGAAGGCGTCGATCGCTTCCTCTCCCAAATCGAACGACCCAGTGCTCATGGCCTCACACCAGTCTATGTTCGGGGACGCGCTCCCGATGTTTTGATAACTGCTGCACGAGCGCTTGCATGTGATTGGTCATTTCGGCGACTTTTTTCGCGCTTGCTTCGGTTTGTTGCATACCACTGACGGAACTTTTCGTCGCGTCATTGATTGCATTCATGGCGTCGGACACTTGCTGAATACCCGACGTTTGTTGTCGCGACGCATTCGCAATGAGCCGCGCGGCACCCGCCGAAGCTTCCACGGATTTCCCGAGCAATTCAATGGTTTCGCCCGCGCGATTGGTGAGGCTCACGCCGGCTTCGACTTTTTTCGTTCCTTGTTCCGTCGCAATGACTGCCGAATTCGTGGCATTTTGAATGTCACCCAAAATCTTGCGCACCCGCGTGGTCGCTTGTTTGGATTGATCCGCCAAACTGCGAATTTCAGCAGCCACCACGGCAAACCCACGACCTTGGTCACCCGCACGAGCCGCTTCGATTGCTGCATTCAGCGCGAGCAACTTCGATTGTTCGGTGATTTCGTTGACCGACATGATGATGTCGCCAATTTGTTGCGTTTGTTCGCTGAGCGTGACGATTTTCTGCGCAATCGTTTCTACCTGCTCGCGGATTTCATGCATACCTTGCACCGCATCTTCCACGGCTTTGATACCCTTCCGTGATGCATCAATGGACCTGTCCGATTCACCAATGACGGCCTGGGCTTTTTCCAGCGTTTGCGCGCTCATGACGTGCAATTCACTCAGCGTCGTCGTGATTTCTGCAACGCCCGTGGCTTGCTCTTGCGTTGCCGTCGTTTGACTCGCCGCTGCCCCCATGATGTCGTTCGACGATTTCTCGAGTTCCGAGGCAAACGACGCGACCGACGCAACGTACGTCTCCATCTGGGATGCTTCACGCCGGGCAATCGCATCGATATACGTGTCAATGGCTACGCCCATATCGAAACAAATGAGTTTCACCAGGCTCTGCATCGTCACCATCCCGAGGCTCGGATTGTCCTTGTAGTGATCCATGATCATCGGGAAGAGCTGGTTCATGTAGATGCAATATGCACCGACGTACCATTCCGGATCGAGGCCGATTCGTTCGTGTACGCGGCCGACACGGTAACGGTTGCGCAGATATTCCGGGTCGCATTTTCCGTCAAACAATTCGCTGAAGTATTTGGCCTGCGTGCGTTTTACGCTTTGAATGTGCCGTTCGGATTGAAAATGCACACGCGTCGAATCGTTGGCGAGCAAATGATCGTAGAATCGATCGACATGGGCCGACGCATGCGTTGCGGCGAGGTTTTTCAGGACTGCCAGGCGATCGAGATCCGCTTGCTCGATGAGCAAATATTTCCTGCGACGTTCGTTTTCGGCAATGAGTTTACTTTCATCTTCTTGACTTGGGCTGCCAGCGAAAAACGCGTTTTTGCTCGTACTCATGAAAACTGCCTCGTTTCCTATCGTCAAAATGCGGAAAAAAACGCTTCGGTATGGAAGATACGAGAAGCGGAAAGCAACAAGCTGCCGTCGGGTAAAAGACCGTCACAGATGGCTCCACGGTCTCCGAACGTAATGGGAAGCGGCTGAACAATGGCTGTCGAATGGCGTTCGACGTCGAGGATTTCATCGGCCCCGAGACCAATACGTTCACCCAAGTATTCGACGACGATGACCCACGTGGGATTTTTCGTGTCGACTTCGGGCTCCATAAAGGCCGCCAAATCGTGCAAACTAATGATTTCTCCGCGAAAATGCATTATGCCCGGTACCGCTGGCGAAGATTGCGGAATTCGACAGAACGACCGCAAGGGACGCACTTCCCGCAATGTCACGAGCGGCACCGCATATCTTGCGTTGCCGCGTCGAAAGACGACCGTATCGGTCAGATCCGTCGCCTGCTTCTCGGCGGCGACGGCATACCGATTTGCTCGTTGTGTGAGCAGATCAATTTCTTCCGCCGAAAGCGGAGCGTGCGGAGTGTCAAATTCCGTTGAAGCGGGCATCGATGGTTCTCCGGAGTTGATAAGCCGTCATTCCCTCGGCATGTGCGAGCGGGGCGAGGGGATCTTTGATAACGTCGAGTGCTCGACGGGCTTCGAGATAACGTATTTGAGCGGTGGCTCGTTGCCCGACCTGGTCGAGACATATAGCCAGCAAAAAAGGCGCAATGGGCGTTTCGGGAGCCAAAAAATAGGCGCGGCGCGCAGCGCAGAGCGCAGTATCGCGTAAACCAGCTTCGTCCGCGACCATAGCCGTCAGCACATAGGGTTCGATTTCGAGTGGATGTTCATTCGCCAACGTCTGCAAAAGTTGCAATGCTTCTTCGCGGGAACCCTGCGCGCAAAGCCCTCGCGCAATGGCCAAGTTTTGATTTAATTGTTCGCGGTCCGCTGCATCCAAACGGGCCGGTGGCGGAGGTTCGGAAGGCCGTGCCGGAGGTCCTCTTGGCGGCGGTTCGGAACGTCGAAAGGATGGCAAACGTGGCGTGAGTGGCAAGATGGCCGCCCCCAGCATTTCATCCGGCGGGGGAGGAGGCATCGTGCGTATCGCGGGTACAGAAATTTGCGCATTGGCCGCAGGTTTTTGATAATATCGTACCAATCCTTCGTTACACTCCAAATAAGGAGTTTCCGGCGAGGGCACGGGATCGACATACCCCACGAACAGCACCCCCGAAGGTCGGAGAATATCGTAAAACCTTTGCAAAACCGTTGCTGCAGCATCTTCGCGAAAATAAAGCAATACATTGCGACAAAAAATGACGTCGACTCCATCGGGGTAAGGGTCAGTCATCAAATTGTGCACTTGAAATTTGACGAGGTCCCGAATGGGCGAACGCACTTCGGCATTGACGGAATCGATATCGAGCCACGCAGCGGTCGATATGGGATCGACGCCCCGTAACGACCAATATCGATATCGGCCCGTTTTCGCGCGTTCGATCGACCGACCGCTCACGTCCGACCCCAAAACACGCACGCCTCCTGAATAGCCGGCGAGCAACGCCGCCAAACTATAGGCTTCTTCCCCCGTCGAACACCCCGCACTCCATACGGACAAGGGTCGTGTCGAATCGCCCAACGTTCCTTCCATCACGACTTTGGCGAGCGCTCGAAATTGATCCGGATGCCGCATGAACATCGTTTCGCCGACGCTACAGACCGACAATATTCGCGCAATCGTCGATTCATCATGAACCAACATCGATTGCGGAAGCGTTGCCAAAAGCGATTCCACTTGAGCGGTTGGGTATCGTTTCAAATCCAGGCCGAAATGCTCAGCTGCCAGCTCCTCCGCTTCATGAAATCGTAAACTTCGAGCATTCCCGGCGTCAATGGTTTCCAATTGCCTCACCCGGTTCCATGACGGTCATGATGACGTCATCCATTCGGACAATGGTCAATGTGCGTCCACCACCAACATGACGCACGGCTACGTTTTCGTCAGGAATGCCAATGACGTCGGAAACGTCGTCCACCAACAGCCCCACATGTTCGCTCCCAAGACGCGTCACGACAATGACGCGCGTCGGCGCTAGCGGCGCGTTTGCATCCACCATGTCGAATACCGGAATCATCTCGCCACGTAGGTTCGCCACCCCGCGACACGCCCCACGCTCCCCATCGATTGTCGTGAGAGCCATGAGCGACACCACTTCGCGGATGTCCGAAAGGCGCATGATTCGCGTTCGATCATGTATTTTGAGCGTCACGAAGAACTGGGACATTGCTTTCGACACTCGAACGATAGCCACGGATCTCGCACGCTCGATACGTCAAATCGGGCACGCAACCAAAATCTACACGAGTTCCACGACCGCGACAAGCCAAATGTGATCCCTTTGCGGCATCGCAACATTGACGGCGATCATATCATCAGCGCTGCCGTCCCCACCCTCACCAAACGCCGAAAATGGCCGCACCTACGAAAGTCGAATTCAAGAATCCACATCCATCCCGTGATACTTTGCAAAAGCGCGCCAAAAAGATGCGCGGAGCGCCTCGAAATCAATCATGGACAAGCGATGGCTATCCTGTACAAACCCATTGAACCAATTCTTCGGCGAGCCTTTACGAAGCGATTCCAAAACGCCCCGCGTCCCGATTTCTTTTTGTAATTCACCCAAAATGACAAATTTTTTCCGAAAAAGCTGCGCCCCGCCATCCATCGCACGAAAAATGTCATTCTCGTCTCGATACGCTTCCCCGACGAACATGCCCATCGCCCGCAACCCTCGACCTCGTCCCGTCACATGAAAGAAAAACGGGTCGCCTTTGGCATATCGTTCGAGTTCCGATTGACGACGCCGGCCAAAACTTTTCGTCGCCAAACAAACCGCAAAGTTTTTCGGCGTCACCACCAACAAATGCCTTCCAGCCGCCGCGCGACCTCGATGTTCGCCCAGCCGCCGCGCGACCGCCCAACCAAGCTGCTCTTCCATCGAACGGTCCGGCCACGTTTCGACCGCCGAACGATGCGCCGAGCGGAGCGCTTCGTATTCATCGAGAAACGCTTCCGCCATCGGTAACGACAGTTCCGACCAGAAAAATTCCTCGAATAGGCGCATCGGCCGCTCGAGTTCCTGCTCGGTGGGATCCCCATCGATTCGCACGTTCACCGACACTTCGTGCTTCAACGCATCGGCCGTCAAATTCGACGAACCAATGTACACCAAACGTCGTTGGGGTTTGTCGATAACATACAAACACGGATGAAATCCCGCCCCTGCAAATGCGTGATGGATGCGACAACGTGCGCCTGCATAACCATCGAATCGACGCAAAAATGCGGTTTCCGTTCCGTATCCATCCGTTCCGGCGAGCAGCAAAAGTTCGCCCCCGCGTCTTACAAACTGCACCAAATCGATCACCGACAAAACACTCGATTCAGCCCGAGATACCGCGATGCATAACCTTTGTGCACCAACCAAATCTTCAGCAAGGCGAGAACCCATCTCGCGTCCGTGTCGCAAAAGTTCGATCGTCGCCATGGTCGTTTCGACTGTAGCGTATCCGCAGTGATCCACGTTTGTCGAGCAAATTCGGGATCATCACCGATACTCGGACAAACACGTCGCGGAAAGCTGCATCTTGCTTCCCGCCCGCGCCATTTCGATCTACGCTCGGGCCCATGACGCGCGGGGCCTTTGGCCGCTTGTTGTGTGGTGCTTTTGTCTGCGTATTCCTGAGCACATCGTGGCCACGGGAGGCGCTCGCCGATCGTTTGACCGCGGACGAGGAAAAACGTCTGGCACAGGGTCATGTCGTCAAGCGGACGTTCGATGTCGACCTGCCAGAAGGTGATTTTATTGGCGGCGTCGGTTACGTGATTATTTCCGCGCCTCCGTCCGAAGTGCTCGCCGTGCTGCTCGAACCGTCTTCATACATGCATATTTTTGCACTGACCCAAGAAGCGCGACTCGATGCCCGCGACGGCGACGATTTGATTATTTATTTGCGACAAGGTGGGAAGACGATTTCTGGCGAATATTCTGTGCGCGCTCGTCGTGAATCGTCATCGCTCGTTCGATTTTGGCTCGAACCCTCGCGCCCGCACGACATTGCGGACTGTTGGGGGTTTTTCCGGCTCGACCCCGCACCAGGCGGAAAAACCTTGGTTACGTATGGCGCGCTGTTGCACCTCGAATTCGGCGTGATGAAACTCCTTTTTCAGGAAAAAATCCGCGGCTATGCCCTCGATACACCAGCCCGTCTTCGCGCGTTCGTAGAAAACAAACACAGCTCGCGCTAACATTAGCGAAGAGATCGTGTTATGGTGGCGATCGTGGACACTCAAGACTCATTACGTATCTCGATCCTCGTGGCTCTTGGTCTGCACGGTTGCGCCGGAGCGTCGCAAACATCGACGTCTGCGGACGAATCGACATCCGTTGTCAACATCGCGCCTGTTTCGTCGACGACCGTCGTTGCAGAATCCCATGACCCGTCCGAGGCTGGTATACCGATCATTTCATCGAAGATGGGGTGGGTGACTGAATCGAATGGAACGACGCATCGCGCGACGGTGACGACGTGCGATCCTACGATTGACATCGCGGCCTGTGCGGGCACCGAAGATCGTTTGCAATGCAAAACGGATGCCGATTGCAAGGAGCATCCGTATGGCAAATGCGTTACGGGATTTGGTCAAGTAGGAAGTTATTGCGGCTGCCAATATTCATGCGCGAACGATACCGATTGCGGCGCAACTGAAGCGTGCGCGTGCAAGAGCGCCGGTCTGGGCAAACTGGGACACTCCATTTGTATCCAGGCTTCTTGTCGGACCGACGCCGATTGCGATAGCAAACAATGCGGTTTGTCCATCTACAACAATGGCTGCTCGTCCGTTACTTCCCTTGCTTGCCGCACCAAAACAGATACTTGCAAAACCGACGTGGATTGCGCGTCGAGTGGTGGTCATTGCGCGGTGCCTCGTCCGGGCCCCAATGCAAAATGGGAATGCGCCCGACGATCATGCGTCGTCGGTAGGCCACTCGTCATCGACGGCGAAACGCATTCTGCTCCGTTTATGCCGCGATCCGATTGGCAAACAAGCGTCGTATTCGATATCGATTCGCTCGATGAAAACGTTCGTAATGCCGCGACGAACCATTACATCGAAATGGCTGCGATGGAACACGCTTCCATTGCCAGCTTTGCGCGATTCTCGTTGCAACTGATGGCGCTGGGAGCGCCGGCGGAATTGGTACGAGATGCGCATCGTGCGGCACTCGACGAAATCGAACATGCGCGTGCGAGTTATGCCTTGGCTGCCATGTTCGGAAAGACGAACGTTGGTCCAGACAAGCTGCCGGCGGCAATTGCAACCATCGACGTTTCCGTCATCGGTTTCGTCAAGGCGCTTGTTTTTGAGGGATGCGTCGGGGAGACGCTCGGTGCCGCCGAAGGACGCGCAGCCGCTCGAAATGCGACGCTCCCTGAAATGGCCCGAACCTTGTCGACCATTGCGGAGGATGAAGAACGCCATGCCGCGCTTGCGTGGCGCACGTTGAAATGGGCGCTCGAAACGTTTGGCGAATCCGCGCGTCATGCCGCGGCGCAGGGGTTTGGCGAGGCAATCAAGCTTTATTCCACGGATCCGACTGTGCCCTTGGCTGTTGAATCCTTGGGCATACTTACCGGAAAAGACTTGGGTGCGTTGCGACGACAGGTGTTGTCTGTCGTGGTGGCGCCATGTGCCTGCGCCCTTGGCATTTCAATTGATTTGGTGAACCGCGCATGAACCGTTCAGGTTTGGCGTCCGTTCCACTCATCGTTTTGGCGCTCTTGGCGAATCTTTCGTCGGCTCGCGCGGATTCGCCCGCTAAAAAAGAGGCCGAAAAAGAAGCCGAAGAGTACATGCAAACGTGGGAAGACCGCGGACGTGAAGCGTGCAAGGACAACGAGCGTGGTTGTGCCGCCGCTGGTCACGCGCTCGATCGAGCCGCCGCTGATTACGAAATCGCAGGGAAACTCGACAAGGCTATCACCATTCGCAAGATGATTCTGGATCCGCAATGGCACCTTGATTATACGGATTACGGACGAGCCGCTGCGTTTGCGCTGGCACGTAACTACCAATCGATTGCGGAATATGCGGAGGCCGCGTCATTGATTGAAACAGCCGTGCGCCGTTTCAGCAAGAGCGACGAAGCGCCGGATGCATTGCAAGAAGCCGTTAGGTTACGTTTGGCGCTAGGCGAAATCGACCACGCGGTGAATGATTTACACACGTTCGCTAAAAATTACGGAAGCAAGCGATCAGCGGATGTAGCTAAACTCGTTGTGGAAATCGCCACGGCATCGTGGGGCGAGGGGCGGACGAAAGAAAAGCGGGCGTTTGTCGACAAATGGATGACCAACGTCGATCGGAACGGAACCCTTCACCATCGAGCGTTGATGCACGCATTGTCGGGCCGTTTGTACGCGCGTGATGGGGCGACCGAAAAAGCGACTGCAGAATATGAAATCGTGCGCGCTTTATGGGTACATCCCGATGAAGCCGTGAAGCAACTCCAAACGCTGGGCGGTTCCCAAGATGAACAAGACCGTCGGCTGGTGCAAACACTGACGGTCGTAGGCGAGGCGCTGTTTTTCTTTGCGGAACAAAAACGCGCCGATGCGGAGGCGATTCGTTTTCCCGAGTATGCAGGAACCGGTGACAAAGATTCCGTGCTTCTCTTCCTCAATACCAAAATTTCAGAATGGTTGAAGAAGAAGCAAACGGCAGTAGATGAGGCCGATCGCGAGTATCGAAAAATCTTGAATTTGCAGCCGGATTCACCGCCGCGTTGGGTCATTGCTTCGGCTACTCGCGTGGGCCTTTTGTGGTCCAAGTTCGTGTCGGATTTTTATCGCACGCCCACGCCCAAAGAGTGGAAATCGAGTGTCCCGGTGTCTGGTACGTCGATTCCTGGCACGGAAATCAAGAAAATGTATCTCGAACTGGTATCGTCTTTGTCCGAACCTTACAAAGAACGCAGCAAGCAAGCGTTTAAAGTTTGTGTGAATGTTTCCGTAAAATATCGATATGCGGATGAACATTCACGCGCTTGCGTTGCGTGGCTCGAAAAGAACTACCGCAAAGAATGGATTCCGGTGGAAGAGTTTACACTGGCGCCTGTGCACATGGCGATTCCCATTCCTACGTCGATCGTTTTGCCAAACCAGTGAATCACTGACAGGCGAGTTGGCATTTGGATGCGGTAGACAAGCATGACGTCTGACACCCTTGCCAACGATCGAATTGCGAACCAGAAGTCGGTTCGCTTCCGCAAGCTCGGTTGCATTGCCGTTTCGTTGCGGCACACTTTTCGATGCAGCCATCGGAGTTCACGGGTTTGGCCGGTGCAGGTGCGGGGACAGGTCGAGCGGCGTTGTCGCGACCAGGATTGGTTTGGCGCGGCGTATCTCTTGTCGGTGCATCATTGGGCGAATCGGCCGGATCGCCGGGCGTATCCAACGACCGTGGTTTGTCAACGCGTAGTCCTGGCGGCGGGAATGCAATGCCCGGGCGCGTACCGCATTGCGTGTATGCCGCGGAAAACAACCCTACATCGACATCCGTTCCTCGCGGCCATTCCAAATCACATCCGCGGGCGAGGCTTTCTAGGCTTCGTTTCATGGCGTCCGCGGCCATGCGTGCAGGCCCATTCGGTCGCAGGGGCCTTCCGGCGATGATTTCCATTGCCTGTCGTTCGGGGGTTCTACTTACGCGGACAACGAAAAAGATAGCAATCGCGACAAAAGCGACGAGTACGGCGACCGCTGCGATAATGGGTGTAGACTTCTGTCCTTCGGCACCTTTGGGGTTTGTCGTAGCCGCTGGTGTCGCGGTACCTGGCCATGCGGGCGCGAATGGATCGCGAAGAACCGGCTCCGGCGCGGGAATGGTCAGTCCAAACGGTTTTACGGGAGGAACAGGCGCCAGGGGAGCCGTCGCGGCGGTATCGACCGTCGCCGCGGCTGGAGGGGCAGTGTCGAGCTGTGGCGTATCGGAAGACGTCGTTGGAGGCGTGTTTGTCTCGACAACTGTGGCTGTTGTTTCGGCACTAGGCACGGCACCGGGCCACTCCATCAAAGGTTTGGCTTCGGCGAGTTTTGCCACGAGTTGATCGAGCGTTCCGAGGCGTTCGAAGTGACGAACGACTTCGCGAGCTCCGTCTTGGATGCCGTGGTCCCACGAACCGAGGTTGGTGACGCCGAGGTTCTCTGCGAACGATCGGAAATCGTTTGGGCTGAAACAAACCGCAATGCAGCGCCGCAGTTCGTTGGGGTCGATCGGGGCTTGTGGAGTGTGGGCGTCGGACACGAGGTCGATGGTAGCGCAGTTGATCGCGTGGGTGCAAATTTCCGAGGAGCCGGTCGGCCGTGGGTTTTTTTCTGCAATCCGCCTAGAAATTCGCTATCTTCTTGCGATGTCGTCCGAGCAGCCGCTGCAAGACTTGCTTTTACGCGTCGATCAAGCCCTGAATGCCAAAAAGCGCGGTAGACTTCTTGCTGAAATTGCCTGGCCGCGAAGTGTCGAGGAAGAATTTTTCCGCCGTGGCGCGGACGAGCTGCCGAAAATCACTTATGCCGTGGACCGCGATGGCGTGGAGGACCGTATTGCCAATCTCGCGTCCGTCGAAAAGTCTCTGCAAGGGGATGACCTGATAACGAATTGGCTCCGGGCGACAGTGAAATCCCATATCGACGGCAATCGGCTCATGCTGGTGCTCGGGACACGTGGATTCTATCAAATATCGCGTGAAATTTACGGTGGAGCGCGTTCGTCGTTTTATGGCTATCCTCTGCGCAACATCGATCTTGCTGATCACCTCTTCGCACGATTAAAGACGCATGGGTGGGATGCGGCTACGGATCCGGAGATGGAACCGATATCCGCGCAGGAATTGCGAGAGCGACTTTTGGGGCGTATTGCGCACCGCAGGCCGCACATGACCGTCGATGTCGTTCTCGACGAGGGAATCACGGCCAAAGTGATTGCTGGCATGAGTCGTGTACGTATTCGTCCGGATGCCACATTTGCGTTGTGGGAGGCCGACGGCCTTTATTATCACGAAGTCGAGACGCACGCGCTCACGGCGCATAATGGTGCCAAACAGAAAAACCTGACTTTCTTGCGTTCAGGAGGGCCGCGGACGACACGGACGCAAGAAGGATTGGCAATGTTTTCCGAGCTTTACAACCGAGCCTTGTCGATTGACCGTATCGAACGATTGGCGTTGCGCGTAAAACTTGTGGATATGGCCGAGCAAGGTGCAACGTTTCTCGATTTGTATCGGTATCTTCTGGATCGCGGCGCACCGAAACGAGATGCTTATTTCGATGCGCAGCGTATCTGTCGTGGTGGGCTCGTGCAAGGCGGCGCGCCGTATACCAAGGACGCGTGTTATTTGGCCGGTTTGCTCGAAGTGTATACATTTCTAGCGGCCGTTACCCGCGGCGGTTTTCGTGACGAACTGGAATTGCTCGTTTGCGGTCGAATCCATTTGGACGACATTACCGCGTTGGCGCAGCTCCGGGCCCAGGGGCTGCTCGATAGGCCGACGTTTTTGCCCGGATGGCTCGAGCATTGGCGAACGTTGTTGCCCTATTTTGCGTTTACGTCATTTTTGACGGGAATCGATATGGCGCCGGTCGAGGCGCATTACCGCGAACTGATTGGCGTCGCAGAATCAGTCAAACCACCGTCATCGCGAAATGCTTGACTTTATTTGGTCGCATCGATAGCCGAAAAGAAATACGCGGAACCCGATTCGGGTCCTTTCTCGTCGTCTCCATACGCACCGGCAATGACCAAGTCGCCATCGAGTGCCACGGAACAGCCGAATTTTTGGCCGGCAATTCCATCCGTTGGAGCATGTTTGTCTTGCTCAACCCAATGACCGCTCGTCAGTGAAAACGTGTACGCTGCACCGGAGAAGTCGCCGCGGTCATCGTCCCAATAAGCGCCGACGGTTGCGAGATCATCCCAAATGGCTACCGAATATCCAAAGATGTCCTCCGCTGCGCCATCGCTAGCCACGAGTTTTTGGTCTTGGGACCAAGTGGTCCCCGTGCGAATGAAGACGTACGCCGCGCCAGAATTCGGCCCCAAAGCATCATGACCATTGGATCCAATCAATGCAGTATCGCCCGACAAGGCTACGGAGTATCCAAACGTGTCTTCTGCGCCGGCATCGGTCGCGACGAGCGTCGCTTCTTTCGTCCAGACCATTCCATCTGTCGTGTACACGAATGCAAGTCCTGCGTTTTTGCCTGAACCATCGTCCCAGGCGCCGACGAGAGCTGTCGATTTCGATAACGCCACCGATGCGCCATAATATCCCGCCGCACCGCCGGGCGTCGGAACGAATTTGTCTTGCGCTGCCCACGAAGTTCCCGAACGTTTGAAAATATAGGAGGCTCCGGCATCCATTGCGACTTCGTCATCGGCTGGCGCACCCACGACGACCAAATCGTTGACGATTGCCACGGCAAAACCGAATTGATCATCGAGCGCGCCGGCGGTTGGTACGAGTTTCGCTTGGTGCGTCCATTCGGCGCCGTTTCGAATGTAAACGTGTACGCTTCCACTGGCGACGCCATTTTCGACGGCATTGGGGACACCCACGATGGCCGTATCATTGGAAATGGCCACGGCACTTCCGAACAAATCGCCCGCTTGGCCTTCGGGAGCCAATAATTTAGCTTGTTGCGACCACGTACCGTCGGTCGCGCGCTCGAAAATATAAGCTGACCCGGAATCTGCGCCGAGATCGTCGTCGAATACAGCCCCCACGATCGCCGTATCGCCAGAAATCGCAACCGAAGCGCCAAACGAATCTTTGGCCGAGCCATCCGCGGCGGCGACTTTTAATTCACGTGGCGCTACGGCCGTAGGTTCTTCGCTGCAACCGACGAGCGATAGTGCCACGACGAATCCACCGAAATACCCAAATAGTCCTTGGAAACGCGTCATGATGGTGCTCCTTTGCCGGTTGGCCTAGACGATTCATCGAAGCATACTTGCTGCGTCGAAAAATGCGAATAAGATTGTGACCATCTGGACGCGATAGCTACCTCGAGAGCCAAATCATGCTTCGCACTGCAACGTTTTTTCTCGCGATGCTCGTTTTCGTTGCTTGTACCGGATGCGCATCCGCAAAACCTCGAGCCGTGTCCAGGGGACTGGTTCGTCTCGGAACGCCAGCGAGCGTCGACATCGGCAAAGCGAGGGCCCGAACCGGCGACCGATTGTTCGCCTGGGAGAATTACAGCGCCTCGGCTTTCGAACGTGCACGGCGCGAGAAGAAGCCCATTTTGCTCATGGGTTCGGCGTCTTGGTGCCATTGGTGCCACGTCATGGACGAGACGACCTATCGAGATCCTCGTGTGGGTCGGCTTCTTGCGGACGCTTTTGTCGTGATTCGAGTGGATATCGACGAACGTCCGGACATTGGCGAACGTTATGGGGATTGGGGTTGGCCAGCAACGATTCTGTTGTCTTCGGAAGCGGAAGAAATGGGCAAATATCAAGGGTTCATTGATGCAGCCGAACTTTTGCCGATTCTCATGGCCGCAACGACAAAGCCGAATACGCGCGCTGCTACAGTCGAATCTACCGATTCGGGATTTACTCCCGCGTCTTTGGAAGCATTACCGTGGATAGCGGCCCATACGCTGGTCAAGCTCGATGATTGGTACGATATGGCGCAAGGCAGTTGGGGAAGTCATCAAAAAGTGCCCATTGGCGAAAATATCACTGTCGAATTGCGGCGTGCGTCCCATGGAAATGCGGCGGCGCTGACTCGGGCGGTGTTTACGCTTGAAAAGCAACGGGTGATGATTGATCCCGTTTGGGGTGGTGTGTATCAATACTCGGCGGCATCGACGTGGAACAAACCACATTATGAAAAGCTGATGCCCTACCAAACGGCGAACCTCGAAGCGTATGCACGGGCGTACAAGCAAACGGGGCGCAAGGATTTTCTCGAGAATGCGCGGAGTATCGCGCGATATTTGACGACGTTGTTATCGAATCCCGATGGCGGATTTTATACGAGTCAAGATGCAGACGTCGGTTCGCACGACGAAAAAGCAATGTTCGTCGATGGAGATATCTATTATCGGCTGGGGGATACCGAGCGTCGAAAGTTAGGAATGCCGAATATTGACGATCATGTGTACGCGTACGAAAATGGTTTGGCGATTGCCGCGTTGTGCGTTTTGCACGAAGTATCCGCCGATGGCCAAGTCTTGACGCGGGCGATTCGTGCGGCAGAGTTTATTTGGAAGGGGCACGTGGATGAAAATGGTTTTCCCCGGCATGATGCGAAAAACCCATCCAAGATTCGGTACCTTGCCGATTCGGCGTCATTTGGGCTGGCGATGATGCGTCTGCACCAGGCGACGAACGATACGAAGTGGCTCGAGCGAGCCGAGCGTATTGCAAAAGGATTGGAAGAACGATTCTTGGATTCAGCGACGGGTACGTTGTTTGCGCATACAGACGATTCTTCGGCCGTGGGAGTATTTGCACAAAGGCAAAGACCGTTTGGGGCGAACGTCATAACGGCGCGACTCTACGCGGCACTCGGTGGCGAATATCGGGCGAAAGCATTACGAATATTGGCGGGGATATCGACGCCGCGAGCTGTGGTTGGTCAGGGGCGAATGATTGGCGAATATGTCATGGCGCTGGACGAAGTGGGGCAGGTGAGGTGGGGGAAGTGAGCCACCCCTCATTTTTGTTCCCACGGTTCTTCTCGCCGCACGACTTATTCCTCCCCAAACCCAAGCCGTACTTTGCACCGGGACGAACAACGCTATACCCTGCGCTCTAACGAAGGAGTTTTTCCAACAAGGCGAGATGGATACAGACAACTCCGAAGCTCTTGCGCCACGCGAGCCTTCTTGCCCGCTCGTTGGCCGTGACCGTGAACTCGACGTACTCGTCGACACCCTGCGCGCGACGTCCGATCGCAACGATACGCGTATCGTTACGCTCGTTGGACCCGCAGGCATCGGGAAAACCAGACTCATCGCCGAGTTTGTCTCGGAACATGCGACAGGCCCCGACAAACCACGCGTCTACGCTGGTAGCGCTCGGAACTCCGCTGTCTCGTTCTCCCTCTTTGCTCGGTTGTTTCGCTCCCGTTTTAATCTCGAACGAGGCATGGACCCCGACGTTTGTCGCGCCGCACTGAAGCGCGAAGCCTCGGCCGTACTCGACTCCCATCGCGTCAACGATGCCGTCACGTTCCTCGGACAACTCCTGGGTTTGCCTGAGGAAGAAACCCCGTTGACGCGCGCCATTGGCGACGATCCGCATGAAGTCGAACTCGTGCGCCGCGCTGTCGTAAAGTCGTTTTTTGAAGCCGATTCGCAAAAAGGACAACTCGTACTCGTCTTCGAAGATCTTCACGAAGCGCACGAAGATTCGATGTCACTGCTCAGGTACTTGCTCGAGTACCTCACGGGTTCGATCCTCGTTCTTTGCAGTGGTCGTGATGGCCTTGTCGATTGGCAAGAAGACTGGGGTCGCGTCGGAGAACGACGACATACCGTGGTTGAACTCGGTGCACTGAACGAAGCAGACGCAGCACGTGTCGCTCAATCGATGCTTGCGCGTTACGCCGGAGGTGCGGAAGTTCCCGAGTCCGTGGTGTCGACCGCGTGTGTTTTCGCGCGTGGAAATCCCAGCCTCATTGCGCAGATGATCGACATCTACAAATCCGAAGGGGTCATCGAAGAAAGCACGAGTTCGGAAGGAAAAACCGCGTTCACGCTGCATGCCGATCGTCTCGACAAGGCGCAACTACCGGTCACTGTAGAAGACGCGATCGCTGCACGTATCGCTTCGCTCGACGATGAAGAACGTTCGGTCGTCGAACATGCCGCGGCGATGGGAGGCACGTTCTGGAGCGGAGCGCTCGTGGCTCTTGCCCGCATGGGCCAAGAAGCTCCGGACTTGTGGGGCGAAGAAGCAGCGAGCGATGTGGGCCGTATCGAGCGGCTTCTCACGGATTTGTCCAAGTACGCATGGATCGAAAGACGTGCCGGGACAATCTTCCCCGGGTCGGTTGAATACGCGTGGGTCCGCACGGAAGAACGCGAAGCGATCACGACAGGCATAGCGGCAGACGCGCGGATGCGTTGCAACGGCGTCATTGCTGATTGGATGGAGCATCAGCCGGGCGTCAGGACAAACGAGGAGCGTATCGCGGCGTTGGCTCGGCATCGCGAACAAGCTGGCGAAGCAATTCAAGCGGGCCTTGCGTATCTCGAAGCTGCTGCTGTTGCTCGGCGTAGATACGCGAATGGTCGAGCTTGCGAGTATTACCAACGAGGTCTCGAGCTGCTCGGGGACATGCACGATGGCGCGCGTATCGATGCGCTTCACGCGTACGGTGACGTGCTTCAGTCCATGGGTTACGTGGACGATGCCATGGCTGCGTTTCGCGGCATGTTGACGCTTGCGTATCGGCTCGACATGAAGCCGAAGGGCGGAGCTGCACACAACCGTATCGGGCGTCTGTTCCGCGAGATGGGCGTGCTCGATGAAGGCGAACGGCACCTGACGACGGCACACGCGCTGTTCGAATCGGCGGGCGATTTACGCGGGGTGGCGTCGACGATCGACGACTTGGGCAAGATTGCGTGGCTCAAGGGCGAATACGTCCAAGCTCTCACGATGTTTCGTGATGGTTTGGCGCGACGAAGGACGCTCGGTGATCGACGTTCGATCGCTTTGTCCCTCAACAACATCGGTTTGGCGCTGCAAGATTCAGGGCAATTTCGCGAAGCGCTCGATGCCTTCGAGCAGTCGTTGCAACTTCGTCGTGACGTCGGGGACTTGGTTGGAGTTGTTACGACGCTGAACAATCTTGGTACGATTGCGGAAGAACGACGTAACTACCAGCGCGCGTTGACGCTGTTCGAAGAAGCTCTCGATGTCGCGCAACAGATCGGTGATCGCAACAAGATTGCGCTTGTCCTGACGAACATCGGCACGACGTATTATCGCAGCGGCGAGGCAGAAAAAGCCATCGGTGTGCTCATGCGTGCCGAAGGACTCTGTGACGAACTCGGCGATCGTTTGAAGCTGGCCGAAACGCTCCGCGCGCTTGGCAAAGCGTATCTGATGCAAAGCGACCTCGACAAAGCGCGGGAATGCATCGGGCGAGCCGTCGACTTGTTTGCGTCCGTGCGCAGCAAAGTGCATCTCGCTGCGGCGCTTCGTACGCTCGGAGAAATCACGGCCGCGGGCGGATGGGGCAGTGCGCACACCACGAGTGCTCGTGAATATTTCGATCGTGCGGTGGCCATCTTCGAGCAAAGTGGAAACGACGTGGAACTGGCGCGAACGTTCAAAACGTACGCACGGTTTCTCCAGAGAAACCCCGATCTCGCCAAGGACGCTCAAGCGCAACGCGAGGCGACCGAGATGGAAGCGCGAGCCGACGTTATCTTCGGGCGCCTCGAACGAACCAGCTCGAGCAAGTCCGAAACGCCGTCGTCCCCGGTGCCGCCAAACTAGTCTGGTTGGGGCCGAGCGTGCCGGCGTGCGCAGCGGATGATGTGGTCCGTGAACGCGACGTGCCCGCCAGGCGCGGAGTCGAGGATCAAGTCCGCGCTGCCAAACAATCCACGCGGGTAAAACAAGCCGCAATTGGGGTTTATCTCGAGGATGTAGATGTTGCCGCGCGCGTCGCTGCGCAAGTCGCAACGTCCATAGCCGGTGCCACCAAGGGCCACGAAGAAGCGTCGGGAGACGTCGATGAGACGTTCGCACAGGGCTGCATCCGTCACCGGAACCCACGACATGTTCTCGTAGTGGATCCATTTGAGATCAAAGTGTTTGAACGATTCGCCCTGCGGAAACGCGATTTCGAGTGGGGGGTAAGCACGTGGTTCGGATTCGCCGTGGCCTGGTTCGGCAATGAGCACAGTGAACTCGCGGCCTTCGATGAATTCTTCGACCAGGGCGGAGCCGTAGGCGTTGATCATGGCGGTGAGTTGTTCGGCGAGGTCTGCATGTGTTTCGACGCGGGAGGAACGTGAGAGCCCGATGCTGCTGTAGCCATGGGGATGTTTGACGATGAGCGGGAAGGTGAGTTCGTTGGCGATGCGTTGGGCATCGCGAGCGTCGTGGCTGATGACGTAGCGGGGCGTGGCGATGCCCGCGGCGTCGCAAGCGTGTTTCATGTCTTTGCGCGTGGGGTCGAAAAAGTGAGTGCGTGCGCCTGTGAAAGGAAGCCCGAGACGTTCGAGGGTTTGAGCGACTTCAATGCCGGCGCAGTCTTCCGTTGCTGAGCCATCACAGAGATTCAGGAAGACATCGAAATTGCGCTCCTCGAGTTCTTCGAGGCGTTGGATGGCCGATGCTTTGTGCAGAAAGCATTTCTCGACTTCGTGCTCGGCGAGGTACGGCGAAGGATCCGCTTCGGTATCGCGTTCACGCAGTTCGGATGTCGATTGTTCGTAGGAAGGGAGCAGGACACACACGCGCACGATGGAGTCTCCGGAAAATCGAAACGGCGGACAAACGCGCAGATGGCATGCTACGTCGTGAGGCATGTCGACGGTAGAACCCACACTTGCCCCGCGTCGCGTGAGCGAATCGATCACGACGATGACCGAGTACGTGCTTCCGACGCACGCGAACGCGCTTGGAACGGTGTTTGGCGGGCAGATTTTGGCGTGGATCGACTTGTGTGCAGCTATCTGCGCGCAGCGTCATTCGGGGCACTTGGCGGTGACTGCCGAGTTCGATGACGTGATGTTTCAAGCACCGATCGCCATCGGACAGGTGGTTCTGCTGTCCGCGAAAGTGACCGCGGCGTTTCGGACGTCGATGGAGATTGTGGTCGAGGTTGTCGGCGAGGATGCGCAAAGCGGGCGGCGTTGGCCTTGTGCGTGCGCGTTCGTAACGTTTGTCGCGATCGAAAATGTTGGTGATCAAAGGAAACCGGCGCTCGTTCCACCGCTTCTGATGGAAACGGAAGAAGAACGGCAGCTACACGCTGAAGCTACGGAACGACGCGCGCAGCGTTTGTCTCGGCGTAATCGTTCGGCTTGACGCCTCACCGCCTGGTTTGTTGACCGGTGGAGCGCTTCGCGCTCAACCTTAGTCAGGAAAACAGTCGATAAGCGCTGCGCGCTTTCGACAGTTTCCCTCTACCCCCTGGTTTGTTGACCGGTTGAGCGCTTCGCGCTCAACCTTAGTCAGGAAAACAGTCGACAAGCGCTGCGCGCTTTCGACAGTTTCCCTCTACCCAGTTCACGATGGGGCTGCCGCCCCAAACCCCGCCGGATGAGAGAATTGAGAGCGAACTATGTCTAAGTTAGCCTGTGGTTTGACCGCGAAGCGGACGAACCATGCACGGGTCAAGGGACATTGTCCCTTGCGCGGGTCGAGGGGCGCGGAGCACCGCGTGGGCTAAGGGGTGAACCCCGGTGTTAGCGAAGATAAGGGTGAGTAACGGGCGTCGTACCCTCTACAACCGGT
>JANORL010000913.1:0-15967 GCA_031415295.1 Polyangiaceae bacterium
GAAGATTTCGCAAAAGATACCATTTCTCTCAAAATATCCAGAGACGCCAGTGCTCCCGCGCTAGCGGGAGTACTTCGTTATGTAGAGGGGTGGATTTTAATCCACCCCGTCGTCGCAAGATCGTTATCTTAACGCCTATGGCCCCCCAACCCCCCGCGCCAAGCAGACTCAAGGAAGCAACGGGCACCCATTCGAGCATCCGGGCGTATTCGGTGCACAAGGCACCGCGCACTTCCAATCACAATTTGGAATTCCGCACGGATAACAGCAAACAAGGCCTTGAGCGCACATTGCACCATTGGCGGATTGCCCACATAGTGCATTTTCGGCTTGCCCCCCTCCAGCACCGCCCATTCCAGCCGCTCCACCCGCATTCGCACCGCCCATTCCAGCGGTGCCACCAGAACCACCCGCTCCACCCGCGCCCGCTTCACCACTCGAACTCGAAACCGAGCTCGATGTGCCCGTACCACCACTGCCTCCGCCGCTCGAATCATCGCAAGCGAAAAGAACGAATGCCAAGACGCCCACCAAACCAAAGAGAAGATTGTTGCGCATGAGGGAGATGGTAGCACCTCACCATGGCGGAAATGCAAGATAAATGCGCAATCGCTGACGACAAGCGCCTATCGTCTAGCCTCGTGCATTCCGTTTATCGCCTGGAACTTCACGCAGACGCACATCGAAGGGCCACCGGTACACGTTCACACGGCCTTCGTTACACGCTGACGCGAGGCATTGGCCGCTGGCATCCATTGCAAGGCTGATCATGGGACGGCCGCGCCCCAAAACATCGCGGTCGAGAATTCCCGTGGAAACGTTCCACACGCGAATCCCTCCACTCACGAGACCCGCAATGATGCTCGTGCCCATTTTATCAAAAATGAGAGAATGGATTTGTTTGCCATCACCGCGCAAAGTACGCACGATCTCCCATTGCCGCGTTTCCCAAATCCGTACTGCACCGTCACCAAATCCTGCGGCAAGCCATTGGCCGTCGGGCGAAAACACCACGGTACGCACGAGGCCTGGGCTCGAACCATCCCGAACCGTCGTGAAGGGCCGCAATTGTCCATCCCAAATGCGCACCGAAGCATCATCGCCACCGGTCGCAATCAACGAACCATCGCCCACCATCGCCACCGCGCGCACCCACTTGAGTACGTCCGGGAGCATTGCTGCTAGTTCACCCGTACTGACGCGCCAAGAACAAACGCTGTTGTCTTCACTGCACGAAACCAAGGTTGACCCATCATGGTTCAACGCAAGATCTCGAACGGGTGCTCGATGACCGTCCATCAATTGCATGAGTTTACCCGTGGACGATTCGAGCAACCGAATGCGGCCGTCACTGCACCCAAGCGCGACGAACCCCGATCCTGCCACAATGCAATTCACGCGCACCACGAGTTTCGTCGTCCATTGACGCTTGTGCCAATGCACGTCTATCCCCGCAACGTCACCATTCCATGATGCCATGAAAATTTGCGGCGCGTCCATATCGAACGCTACACTGCGCGGCGATTCATCCGCCGGCATGGCGCACCACACGTTGTCTTCGTAATTGTCGGCTTGCAAATCAACAGGAACCTTGGGAAATTGCGGCGCGACCCGAAACGTCCGGCGCGACTCAGCAAATGGCGCATCACCGGCACGTTCACTCCCGGTTGCTTTGACCTGCGACGGCCGAGATGGTTTGTCCGTGTCCTTGGCTTTGGACACGCCCGAGGAACGCCGGAATTCCTGAGGGAATTTTTGCGACGCCGGCAACGGCTCTGAATCGATGAACGGCGCCGTATCGACAAAAATCGTTTCATCGAACTTCATCGTCGGAATGCGCGGACGCCGATGAACCGCAATGTGCAGTTTGTCCGCCATATCCATCGCCGCATCAAAACGCTCGTCGATGTTCGGTGCTAATGCTTTCTTCATCCACCCATCGACCGGCGCCGGAAGCTCCTGACGCTTGTGCGTTGGACGAATAAAATCCCCAAGCTCGATCGCCTTCGCCACCAAAAAATCCGTTTGTCCCGTAAATGGAACCACCCCTGTGAACAACTCGTATGCAACAACCGCAAGAGCCCACAAATCCGCCCGGTGATCAATCTCCCGCTCCTGCACGCCGAGCCGCTCAGGACTCATGTATCTCACGACACCCATATTCGACCAACCACTCGAACTCGTCGTCTCCCCGTCCAACTGTTTGACGATGCCAAAATCAAGCACCTTGAGAAATGGTTCGCCCTCGACATCCAAGACAAACAAATTGTCGGGCTTGATATCCCGGTGCACCAAACCCATTCGATGAGCTTCGCTCAACGCCTTCGCCGCATGCTCGATCATCCGACAAGCATCCTCGATGGACGACAACCCCACGCGATCGAGTCGCGCTCGCACCGTCTCGCCGCGCAAAAGCTCCATCACGATATAAGGTTCACCCTCGACCGTCGTCGCGTGATCAAACACCTTCGCCACATGAGGACTTTGCAGTAACGCCGCCGCTTGCGCTTCCTGCGTAAAACGCTTCATCGACGTCTCGCTCGGCGCATATTTCGACACCATGAACTTCACGGCGACATGCGTTCGTAATGCCAAATGCTCGGCCGCCCAAACCTCGCCCATCCCGCCAACACCGTGCTCGAGACGGCGCAACAAACGAATCGTCGACGTAATGAACTGTCCTTGATAAGGCATCGTAGATCCCCAAGCGTCCAAACCTCGGCAAAGCGCTCTGGACGTTGCCCGCCTTTCATACTCAAACTTCCAGATTATGTCTAGATCCGAAGAGCAGCACAACCACCCAATCCGCGCTATCGATTGCGCCATGGCGTGTACTCGATGAAGATCCAACCCTCAATCGTTGGTACTCAAAAGGTCATCGCGTGACTGCTCATCGCCGCGACAATCTTGGACTTCACGCAGCACTCGTAACGATCGCGCTTTCGAGCTTTCACATCGGTTGTCAGAGCGCTCCCAAACCCAAAGCGCCTACGTGTAGCCCCGACGATTTGTCGGGTTGCATCATCGAAGAAGTCGAGATCCTAGGCAACGACGTGGTGCCCGATGCCGCCATCAAAGAACGCATCGCCACCGCTGAAAGCGCGCATGCCTTTGGTGGACTTCTTTACGGTGTTCCCGTCTTGGGTTTGTCCGACCTACTCACCGTCGAGTACGAATATTTTGATCGTTTCTTGCTCGAACGCGATCTCGCTCGCGTCGAACGTTACTACCGCGCGCAAGGTTTCTACGAAGCACGCGTGACTGCGGGTCGCGTGATGAAACGAAAACCCGACAACCGAGTCCGCGTCGAAATTGTCGTGCAAGAAGGCCCTCCAGTACTGATTCGCCGCGTGGATCTCAAGTGGAAAGATTGGCGATTGCCCGAAGCGGCCGACGTGACGAAGCCCGTTGCGGAAGCGAAAAACGAACTCGACGTGGGCGCTCGGATCGAAGAAACCGCCTACGAAAAAGCAAAAAAAGCGCTGCTTCTCGCCATGACTGATCGCGGTTTTCCCTACGCGAACGTGGTTGGTCAAGTCAAAGTCGACCTCGTCGCACACACCGCAGACGTTACGTACACGATCGAACTCGGACCACGTGCGAAGTTCGGTCGGATTCGCCTCATCGGGCTTGGGGAATTGCCTGAAGGTCTCCTGCGTAAAACGCTGGATTTCAAGGAAGGCGACATGTTTTCCACCGCGGCACTCGCGGCAGCCGAACGAGGCTTGGGCGACTTTGGTGTCTTCGGATCGATCGACATCAAACCGGAACTGTCACCTCCGGACAAACCTCCGGATCCAACCGTTCCTGTGACGATCACGTTGCAACGTTCGGCCCTTCGCGCTGTGAAACTAGGCGTCGGTGCCGAAGCGGGGCCACGCGTCGAAGCGCACGGATCGGTCAGTTGGGAGGATCGGAATTTTCTTGGCGGCTTGCGACGATTTGCGATCGAAGCACGTCCAGGCGTGGTGTTTTACCCGAACGCACTGTTCAACTTGTTTGTCGCGCCACCCGACCAAGTTCTGCCTGAACTTCGATCACGTTTTGAATTGCGACAACCAGGCGTCTTCGAAGCGCACACGAACGCCATTTTCCGTGGAGCTGTCAATATTTACCGCCCGACGAACATCCTCAATTCGCCCAAGCCTGGCTCCAAGCCAGCGCGCGAGCTGGTCCTTGGTTACCGTGAATATTCGGCGACGATTGGCATTGAACGACGATTCGTCAATTTGCAGCATTATCTTGGACAATTCATCCATTTTCAGGTTGACGATCCGTTTTTGTATCCCATTTGGAGCGGCAAAACGCCGGACGGTTTTACGCGGTTTTTTTTGACGTACCTCGAAACCGTCGGAAACCTCGATTTCCGGCGCGATGATCGCGGTAACATCGATCGCGTGAGCCCTCGAAAAGGCGTTTATTTGGGCATCAATGCGCAAGCATCCGGCATTTTCCAGCCCGATTCCAGCGCGTATGATCTTCGCGTGCGCCCCGATTTGCGTGCGTATGTGCCCATTGCCAAACGTATCACGCTGGCATTTCATCTGAGTGGCGGATTTGTTTTTCCACTCGCGAACGATTATTCCAAAACGCTTTCTTTTCTGGCCTCCAGAGCCAAAGATCGTAGTGGTATCGTCGCAACGGGACAAACTGTCGTAGGTACCGACCTGAAACTTGCCGATTTACAGGGCACGCTCCAAAAACTCCAATTCCGTGGATTCTACAGCGGAGGACCCAATTCCAATCGCGGGTACATTTACAACGGCGTCGGCTTGCACGCGAATGTACCGCTGCGCCAAGGCGGCGTTGCCGCGTGGTCGCCAACCGGTGGCTTGACACTGTGGGAAAGTGCGCTCGAACTTCGGCTTTCTTTCACCGAAAACCTCGGCGCTATTCTTTTTCTCGACGGAAGCGACGTCAGGAGCGGCGTTGTCGATCTCGGTTTTAATCGACCGCATTTGTCCGGAGGTGTCGGGTTACGTTATGCAACGCCCGTTGGTCCCGTCCGCCTCGATATTGGTTATCGCATTCCGTGCGCGCAAGTGATCGGCGAATGTGACGAATTGAAGATTGGTTTCGATGCCGCTCTGTTTGGATATACAGGCGACTATCCAATCGTCACGACCATCGCGATTGGCGAAGCGTTTTAGCCTTCTTCTTCTTCCATGCTGAAAATCGCCAGCGCAGTCAAACCAATCGCCGTGGCACACCGAGCACACAGCGGAGGTTCTTCATAACGAACCTCGTCCCCCCGAGCCCACACATAGAGCCCCCGCCCCGCTGGTTCACCTGCAACGACTGCGCTACACGCATCACACTCGAATTCCGTTTCGTCGACTTCCGCCGCACGCGCCCGAAAAGCGCTGTCTGCGAGCGAATCGATTGCAATGGAAATTGCCAGGCTGCGTGCTTCTTCCATCTTTGGGTCCTCTACTCCGCGACGACCCGACTGTAGCTCAGGTGCTCACCGGATGCATGCACTTCTACACGTCAACCAGCATCGCTCTCGACGAATAGAGAAACGATGCTGATTTTGCGGTATCACGTGTCTGACTGCACATCGGCGTTTTCCGATGATTTCTTCGACTTGCTTTTCTTCGGCCCATCAAGCGCACAGCTTTCGAGCAGAATCTCCGCCACATCGAGCTGTTTCACGGTTTCTTCTTTACCGTGGGCTTTCAGGCCGTCCGAAATCATCGTCTGACAGAACGGGCATCCGGTCGCAATCGTCGTCGCCTCGGTCTGCAAAAGCTGCAAAGTACGCTTGACGTTCACGCGATCCTTGTTTTGCTCCTCCATCCAAAACTGCGCACCACCCGCTCCACAACAAAGTCCCTTGTTGCGATTCCACCCTTCGGCTTCGACCAACTCGACACCCGGAATACTTTTCAAAATATCCCGCGGTTGCTCGTAAACGTCGTTGTAACGGCCGAGGTAACACGAATCGTGGTAAACCATCTTGCCCTTGACCGCTTGCGTGGGCTTCAGTTTACGTTCCGCCACGAGTCCCAAAAGGAAGTCCGTGTGGTGCACGACTTCAAATTTCGCTCCGAAGTCCGGGTATTCATTGAGGATCGTATTGAAGCAATGCGGACAAGCGGTAATGATTTTCTTGATTCCGCCTTGGTCCTTGTATCCATTCAACGTCGCGACGTTCTGTTCCGCCAGCATCGCAAAGAGGTATTCATTGCCGGCTCGCCTTGCTGGATCGCCCGTGCACGTTTCTTCTTGTCCAAGAATTGCGAAATCGACGCCGGCCGCTTGCATGAGACGCGCAGTCGCCCGGGCAATCTTTTTTGCCCGATCATCGTAACTCGCCGCGCAACCCACCCAATACAAGACTTGCGCCGTCGGGTTTTCCGACATCATCTTGACATCGAGACCTTCGGTCCAGTTGGCCCGGTCCATACGCGCCAGATTCCAGGGATTGCCATTCACTTCCAAAGCCTGGAACGGACCATTGAGTTGTGACGGGAATTCACCCTTCACGAGCACCAAGTGGCGCCGCATGTCGACGATCTTGTCGACATAACTGATCATCACCGGACACTGCTCTTCACACGCTCGGCACGTCGTACACGCCCAAAGCACGTCGGGATGAATGACGTTCGTCGCCAGATCGATGGACGCGCCTTTGATTTCTGCCGCAGCCGCTTCGGAAGGTTCAGTCTCTTCGAGACGGGGCAACCCTTCGCCCGCCGTATCCAATTTCGACTTTGCGCGGACGAGTTCTTCACCTTGCGCATAAAGGTGATCACGCAAATCGAGAGTGAATTGCTTGGGCGACAGCAGTTTGCCCGTTTTGTGCGCAGGACAATTGTCCGAACAACGACCACATTCCGTACACGTGTAAAAGTCCAGAATGGCTTTCCACGTAAAGTCTTCGATCTTGTTAACGCCAACGGGAGGAGCTTTCGCAGGATCCTCGGCCGCCGCCATGACTTTCTCGCCAATCGCTTCCGCAGTGGGCGCGAGCAGCGGAAGCCGACCGGCCGGACCGATGGTCCGGAAAAACACGTTCGGCAACGCGGTAATGATGTGGAAATGCTTCGAGTACGGGAGCAGATTCAGGAAGAAAAGAACGAGCGTGGAATGCGTCCAGAAACCGATTTGAGCGAGTATGGTCAACGTCTTCGTCGAAACGCCCGCGAGGAGCAGGGCCATTGCCGATCCAGCGGGAGACGGAAATGGTTGCCAAGCAAGCGGCTTTGTCGGCGCTGGCCCGAGCGGTGCGACGATTTTACGAACCGTATCACAAGCAACGTCTTCCAGATTGCTGCCGGTACACGTTGGAAATGCCTGATGATGCAGCACCATCGCCGCACCGTCGTAAAGCATGTCGGCCACCATCATCGTAATGATGATGCCTAAAATCAAAATGGCTTCGCCCGACTTGGTCAATCGCGCTTCTTGACGAACCAATCGGAAATATAGAAACGTAACGGCGCCAAGGATAACGAGCGTCGCTACCGTATCTTTCAAGAATTCATATACATGGCCGAGCGGCAGACCCAGAAACCCCTCGGGGCCAAGAATGAAAAGATTGAACGACGGGTCAAAACCGCGTCCCCATAACATCAGTGACCGGAGAAGCAGAATCGCAAAGCCCAAAAAGATGACCATGTGCGCGGCTCCGGCGAGCCGGTAATAATGCATCTTCTTTTGAGCGAGCGCGTAAATGGCCACGCCTTCGAGCCGCTTACCAATATCGTCGAATCGATCCTCATCCTGGCCAACTCGCATGAGCTGCCAGCGCTTGCCCGCACTGTATGCAAAGGCGCCAACCAAGCCGATGATGACGAGGAACATGATCAAGGGGTTCATCGCAGCGGTTCTCCGAGAGAGCGAATCGAGTTCTAGGGGGCGACGGGGCAGCGCGTCAACTAATCCTACAACGTAAATTCGAACGATTTTTCTTCTGTTCCCGGACCAGGCGACAAGTCCACGACCATACCGAACGGACGTTGCCCAACGCGTGCTCCAAGACGCACGCGCACAGGCGCAACTGCACCACCAAGTTTGTCGAGACGAATTACCACACGATACGTCCCTCGCTTCGGCTCACCTTCGGCGAGGTACACGTTCTCGATGTTTTGCCCCTGGCACTCGTTGCTCATTTGCGGACAATCGCGATCCTTGACCAGACCCGATGACGTCGGTTCGCCAAGACGCGCAATCTCGCCACTCGGATCGTACACGTTGAGATCCACGTCGGCTTCAACCGCTTCCCACGCAATCGCAAACTGCAGGATGCCCGTGTGTAATCCGCAGCCTTCGTCGATCACGCCGTTGCAGTTGTCGTCATGAGCGTCGAAACATCGTTCGATGCCGGAAGGAGTGCATGCCGTCTCGAGCACAACGCCTGGTGAAGCCTTGACCTCTTTCACCTTGAGCGCGTCACGCGGAGGCACAGGAGGCACTTCGATACACGCGGCGAGCGTCACGACGAACGCGGAAAGCAAGGCCCGCCGCGCGTGCCCATGACAAACCTTCAAAACGTCCCCGCACACGACAGTCCAACGTCACCCAAGGGGCCACAACCCAGCGAACGAATGAATCGTTTTGTGTCGGCTTTTTTCGCGGACGCTTCATCTGCGGGTTTGACTGGTTCGGGTTTGGCAATGATGGCCAAGACCAACCCGCCCACACCAACGACAGCACCACCTACGCCTAGACCGATCCCGAGCGTTCGCAACATCTGCGCGTCGCTTGCGTCGGCGTTGATGACCTCGCGGTCAAGCAAGCAGTGTTGGACGTTTCCTTGAGCGCAGTTTGTCCTGTACATGTATTCGTGCAACTTCATGTCGCGCGCAACGTTGTTGGCCATGTATTCAGCCGCGAACGTGGCTCCAAGACCCGTCAAACCCACGCCAATACCCACCCCTGCCGCGATGACGCCAATCATGCGTTGATTCGGGATCAAGTTTGGTGGTGGCGGAGGAGGTGGCGGTGGCGGCGGTGGCGGCGGCGGTGGTGGCGGTGCTTTCTCGACCTTCTTCGGCTCGAGCGCCACAGTTAGCTCCTTGGCCGCTTCGAGGTCTACGTCTTGCATCGCGTCGGTATGTTCGGGTGCGCTCACGACAAACTTGTGTTTTCCCGGCAGAAAACGAAGGGGTTTGACCATGGGCAAATCGACGGAAGGAACATCGTCGATGGCGAGTTTGGCGCCTGGAACCTGCGTCGTGATCGTGATGGTGCCGATGTGCGTCATCGCTTTGGCAATCTGATCCGCGACATCTTTCTTGTCGGCATCATCCAGCGCACCCGTCGTCGATTCGACCGCCGACTCCATCGCTTCGACGGACGGGATCCACCGTTCGAGCGCGAGCAGCGTGTAGCCGTGCATGCGCAAGATCTGGGCACTTGGATAAAGCGCCTTCGCTTGCTCGAACAGATTCAACGCTTTGTTGAAATCGCCCGAGCGATACGCGCCTAGCCCCTCGGCCGCGGCCTGACGCGCGAGCGTGATCTGCTGTTGCGAAGTAGCGGCAGCGGGTTGCGCAAGAACCAAGTTTGGCGCGGCCACATAAGCAGCACCCAACAGAGCGGAGATGGCAATGGCGATAGAACGCCGACGTAGATTGTTCATCAGAACTTAATCGTGCCTTTGACCTTCGGGGCGACCGTGCTCGAAGGTTTCGGTTTTACCACGGTGGAAACAGCTGCCGTCTTCGTAGGAGTCGTGGCGGTAGATTTGGGCGCTGCCGCAACGGGTTCAGCAGTCGTTGCCGTAGGCGGCGGCGTGGGTGGCTCGACCACGGGAGGTTCTTCGACCGCAACCGCTGCACTTGCCGCTGCACTTGCCGCAGGTTCGGCCGATGCCGCAGCACTCGCCACAGGTTCGGCCGATGGAACCGGCTCGGCCGTGACTGGCGGCGTGGGAAGCGCAGCAACTTCAGCCGATGGCGTTGGCGCAACTGGAGGAGGCGTGGCCGCTGCTTTTGCCGCTGCTTGTTTGGCCTCGTTTCCTTTGAGCACCAAATAAAGCCCGCCAACGCCAGCCAAACCGAAAACGACCAACGCTCCAGCGAGCACTGCGCCTAGATGGACTTTCTTCTTCGGACCAGGTGTTCCTGCTTGTGTCGAATACAGCGGTGCACCCGTTGTCGCGCCGGGCATACCAGCGGGTACCGCACCACCCGATTGGGACAAACCCATCGAGGCAAGTTGCGCAGCTTGCGCGCTGGCCAGAGAAATCGCGGGGTTTGCAATTCCAACCGGGATAGGCATACCTGCGTGCGAAATGCCCGCCGCTGGAATACTCGTTCCCGGAATGCTCATCCCAGCAACCGACGCCCCGGGTGCGATTGACAAACCATAATTCGGCATGCCCGCAACGGCTTGTCGAACTTGCGCCGATGCCGACAAATCGAGCGGGTTTGGCATGTCCATGTTTGTCGGTTGCGCGGCGTAATTCACGCCAAGCGCCATCGCGAGCGCTTGAATTTGCTCCACGGCATTCGGAAAACGCCCCTCGACTTCGCGACAACATGCGCGGGCAAACCACGCATCGAATCGAGGTCCAAGATGCGGAGACATCTGACTCGGTGGCACCATCGGCTCGTAGAGAATCTGTCCGATGAGCACCGCCATGCCTTCGGCCGACCAGTAGTTTTTCCCGGTCATCAAGCGATACACGATGAGGCCCAGGGCCCACAAATCGGCGCCAGGACCAACCTTCGACGCTTGCCCTCGAGCTTGCTCCGGAGACATGTACCAAGGCGTTCCGAAGATCGCGCCATCTTGCGTCAGTTCACCAACACCACTTTGATCCAGCAGTTTGGCGATACCGAAATCGAGGATCTTGACGAGCGGCGTGCCATCTTCGCGTTGCGTACAGATGAGGTTTGCCGGCTTGAGATCGCGATGGACGATGCCAAGGCCATGCGCTTTGTCGAGCACGCGGGCGACTTGCTTCATGTACACGACGACTTCGCCAGCGGGCAACGCGCCACGGTGCTTCAGTTCCGAACCGAGATCTCGGCCCTTCAGCAACTCCATGACGATGTACGGCGCGTCTCCGAGTTCCGGAGCAACGTCGGCATCGATGACGCGCACGACGTGTTCGCTACCAATCGTCACGGGCGCTCGGGCTTCCGTGCGAAAACGCTCGACAGCACCAGGGTTTGCCGCGAGCGCTGGGAGCAGCATTTTCAGCGCGCAAACTTCGCCAGTATTGGCATGACGAACCGCGTAGACGGCACCCATGCCTCCGCGACCAATGATTTTTTCGACGCGATAACGGCCGGAAATCACGAGTCCTGAAGGTAAATCACCGCCGTGTTGCGGGTTGAAGTCCGGCTCGGGCTGCACGGCTTGTGCGGCTACAGGCGCAGACGCTCCGGCCGCAGGACGCGGCGTAGCGAGCGGAGCCGGCGCAGGAGCTTCGACGGTGGGGGCTGCGGCCGCAGGGCGCGCCGCTGCAGGAGCAGACGGCACGGGGCGCATCGACGGCGGAAACGGCACCGTCGTAGGCGGGCTTGGGCGCGTCTGCGGAGACGCAGGCGCCGGAGGCGGCGGAGCACTCACCCGACCAGCAGCGGGACGCGGAGGCGGCGGCGGCACAAAAGGCTTCGGAGGCGCAGGCGCTGACACAACGATTCTCCCGACGATGGTTCGAAGAAAGCCACAATCGTCGCGATCGGGACGTTATCGAATTTCGATGCGTAGAGCAAGATGCCCGATCACGCAGACCGAGCACTCTACGTTTCAACGGGCGCAAAGATCTCGGGACTGAGCTCGATTCCCTTTGCCAAGAGGATCTCCGCGGCATGATCCATGGTGAGCACCATGGCGCGAGCGCGTAACAACAATCGCTCGGCATCCGACAAATCACCCGCTCGTCCCGTCGTCGCTTGTTGCAACAAGATCGCCGCTGTGACGCTCACGTTGAGACTCTCGACAAACCCACGCATGGGTACGCGTACGCTACGACGACAAGCGTTCGACAGCTCTTGATGAATGCCGTCTCGTTCGTTGCCGAGGACGAGACAAACCCTAGGAATGTGTCGCAAATCTTCGGGAAGAAGTTCACCTTCGGGGTGCGTCGCGACAAGCTCGTGTCCACTTGCAGCCAGCGTTTCGAGTGCGGTTTTGCTTTCCGAATACGTACGAACATGAACCCATTGTTCGGACCCGCGAGCGACCGTTCGTGCCGCAAGAAACTCGATGTCCGCTCGTTCGACGACATGAAGGCGCTGGACGCCAAACGCATCACACGAACGAATGACGGCGGCACCGTTGTGTGGATCGTAGGGTGCATCCATGAGGACGGTGACGGAATCGAGGCGCTGGGAAAAGACGGTTTCGAAGCGGGCGCGGCGTTCGTCCGTCAAGAACGGGTCGAGTACTCGAACGATGGCGTGGTGGTCGACTTCGGCGAAACGAGCGAGGAGTTTACGTTGGGTTCGTTCGACAAAGATCGTGTGGGGGGACCGTCGGCGCATGGGGCGGGGGCGGGAGTAGCATGGGGATCGAAGTGATCCAATGAGGGCGGTTCAATCGTCGATGAGGGAGGCGAGGTCGACTTCGGGGAATGCTTTATGGAGAAGTGCATGGCCCTTGTCGCGTTCGTATTCGACGAAGGCTTCTTCGCGGAGTTTGTCGAGGTCGAATCCGTCGGTCGATCCCTCGTAAGGTTTTTTTGCGAATATTGAAAATTGAAAGGCTATGTCCACCTTGCCGCGATTAGCTGCAAAGCGAGAAAGATGATTCCACGCGTTGACCTCCACCGACTCTATCGCACCCCGCTGCGCGTAGCGTAACGATCGCAAATAACTACGGAGTGCGTCTTCGGATCGCGTTTGCTTCTCTGCGATAAATCCAAGACCCCAATTTCCAGCAGACAAATATTCCATCTCGCCATTTTTCTTAGCAAGCCCGACACAAACGGAAAAATGCTCACGACTTTGCTCGAAATTATCCAAATGGTATTCCGTCGCTGCTAAGGCGAAGCGTATGCTCATTTCCCGAACGCCGTCATCGGTCCGCTGAACAAGCGCCAATGCACGCGAATATTCGGCCATTGCGCGAACGTAGTCATTTAGATGAATTGTATCAATTTCTGCCAAACGATTTAGAGCATCGGCCTCCATTAACAGATCGCCTGTACTCAGAGCCCCTTGAAGCGCTCGTTCACATTTGATGCGAGCGCCGGCAATATCGCCGCGTTCCAGCTCCTCCTTCCCAATTTCTGCCCACGGTACATTCAAATGGCGTACAATCTCCGCCATCATCTGTGGTTCACGAATGAATTGGTTTCGCGCCGCGACTTCGTTGCCTTCCAACAAATCACTCCACGCCGTCGCGTAATCCGGCCCAATCTCAAACCCATACCGATAAATGTCGGGCACATCGATTTTGCCCTTGTCGTCCTCGCGCAAGAGTCCGAGACGCAACAATTCTTTTAGAACCGATTCGCCATCTTCGGGAATGCCCGGTTCCTCGTCGGTGCGCCGAATACCCAACAATTTCACAATGTCCTCACGGACAAACGGAATTTTTTGGCCTCGTAGGTTTTCGAGCCGTTTGGCAAGTTTGTCTTCTTCGAGCACTTCGAGGGCGCGGTCTTTTGACGTTTTCCGCAATGCTTTGAGCAAGTCCGACGCCGATAACAACGCCTTGTTACGCCCCGGCGGCCGAGCTTTGGCCGCTTCGGCTGCATAACCGAACATCCACATGACGGCGCGCGGCGTAATGCGTCGATGCGCATCGTTTAACCTGCCCAATATCCACGCATGCGTCGCGCCTTTGGCGACGCCACGACCAATGACTCTACCTGCGACGCGCGAGACAAACGCCTTGTACGTGTCCTCGGACATTTCCGCGGGCATGAGGCCAAATTCGCCAAGATCGTCCACTTGAAGTCCGGGCACTTCGGCCAAAAGCTGCCGCACGGCCGCGGTACCTCGATCATCGGGCAAGTTCAAGACTTGACGAATGACAACTCGATAAAGCGATTCCGCATCCCATTGGAGCGTTTCGGCTCGCCCACGAAGTTTGTTGGCATCGGTAAAATCAATTTCGCTCCCTTGAAAGAGGTCGTCACGCAAAAAAATCTTGCCGAGCAAATGTTTGTAACGGTTCGACAAGGACAACCATAACGAAAGCAGCGAACGGATGTATCGACGACGCACGTCTGGCGTAAATTGCGCAATGCGATCCAAAGTATCGTAAAGCGCGACAACCGTCCGCCCTTCGGCAGCCAAGTGTTTATCGATGGCATCGAGCGCCGTGAAGACCGGCCCAAGGTTTGCTTCGGCCATCGGTACCCAGGTCGAAAGATCATTGGGAGGTGCGTCCACGATGGTTTGCACAACGTCCGGGAGTGGACTTAATCCTAGGATTTCTTGACGCGCTACGCGAAGCAAGTGCGCAACCCAAAATGCGCGCAGGGCAATGTCACCTGCGCCAACACCGAATTGCTCCATCACGCCGACGTCTGGATGATTCCGACTGTCTTGCGAAAACGCGTTCATCCACAATGCATCGGGAATACGTTGCTTGCCCAAAAATGCCCGCAATTTTCCCGCAGTTTGTGCATCACGTACCAATTTAAAAAGCGCCGTTTTTCCGGAACCACGGGCACCCAAAACGATGAGCACATCCGCACGCAACGACCAGACGTGTCTAAACAACGGCAAAAACGTCCGTATTGATACGGAGGTCTCGACGTCGACGCGCGCCAGGGCAGAAAAAGCGTCGAGCTGCAACGAGCGTTCATCCATGTCTACGGCCCTCCCGAAGGCTCACAAAGATTCGCGATACGTTCTTGAAGCTGGCGATAGTCCTTCGCGAAGAATTGCTCTTCCACGGATGCGAGAGTCGCAAATCGACCCCGTGCTTCGACGTAACGAATGACCGAGGGCCAATGAGGTTGATCTTTATCAGATTTTTGCACCGCATTCGCTCCCCCAGCCACGTACACGTAATTTTCAAACCACGCAAAACTTTGACCCAAAAACTCCTCCTCTTGCGCATTCGCTTCCACGGTTCCTTCCGGTGGCACCATCGCCTGTACCATAACACATTCGAGGTTTTGGGGCCCTTTTCGTTGCACGAGCGTCGACAACGAAAGTTCCAGCCCGGCGTAACTTTGCGCGTTTGTTCTCCCACACAACACATCGACATGCGCCAAGCGATGGAGTGACAAACCAGCAAGGTCATGCAGACCCGCACGAGCATCGATAAAAATGTATTCGGCTCGGCCGCCGTCTTGGAATACGACGCCGCGAAGCTTTTGCAGTAAAACACGCAACGCTTGCTCGATGGGACTCTCAGGGCTTCGCTGTCGATTCGCACCGGGACTCGCACCAACAAAATCAAGCCGTCCAAGTTTTTCCAAGTAGCGCTGATCCAATTTCCCCGCAGGCACGACGAGCACACGCTCCTTGTCATTACCAAGCTCATCCGCGGCAGCGACGCACCCATCGAGGTTTGCGTTTTGCGTGGCCAATTGATCCACCAAAAAGTCGACGACACCGCGCGGCGCTTTCGCACCCAACGCCAAACCTACACCCGGAGCTTCGAGATCCAGGTCGATCACGATGACCCGATGACCAGCACGCGCAAGTTGCCAAGCGCACGCAATCAGCGTCGTCGTCCGACCAACTCCGCCTTTGAACGAATAAAACGTTACAATCGCCGGTCCGTCTCCTAATTCCCAAGGTTCATTGCTATCGTTCGACTCGAGCCATTCTTGTTTGGACAAACGGCGCTCAAATTTGTACCATTTCGCCTTCGCTGGAACAGCATAATTTCCGGTATGAGGATCGTCATAGACGGGTGCCCAGGGAAGTGCTCGAATCGGCTTGAAGATTTCACCTGCCAACCGAGCTTCGTCCTGCTTTGACGCCGCGGTGGACCAAATCGGCGGGGCAAAATACTCCCCAAGTTCCTGCTTTAAGACACTCGTCAATCCATGGATATCGGGTTGAACTGCGCCACGGTTTGGATCGATTACGAGTCG
>JANORL010000914.1:0-2715 GCA_031415295.1 Polyangiaceae bacterium
CGAGATCGTTGTGATCCGCTTTCATCTCTGGTGGGTGAGGCGAACGCCTCGTCGGGACTCTCCACGTAGCGGCGAAGCCGCGAAGTTGGAGAGGGGGCTGGGGGGTGAGGTGCAATGGTGCGTCATTCCACGACGGAACTCACACGAATTTCTGGGATGAACATCTAGCGATCTACATTGTCAGGAGTTGCTGCTCTGCAGGCTTGTTTTCATCGCATGTCGCATGCGACGCGGATATCATCCGCATGAAAACGAATAAGCTTTGAGGCAATGTCATGAATGTGTCGACTCGCGGCGATAACGGTCTTGGGAAGCGTAACTTTTGGCGACGGGGTATGCTGGGCGGGCTAGCGATGACGCTTGGTCTCGCGGCTGCTGCACCTTCATGTTCCGCCCTCGTCGACACGACGCAAGAGCAGTGCAACGAGAACGAGGGGCTAACGTGTGGTTCGAATAGGAAGTGCGTCGACGGCCTGTGCATCGTCGACATCATCGACCCCAACGTCTGTGCGACGACGGACGACTGCGTCGCAGCAAAGGGCGAATTCAACTATTGCCGCAAGAACGATCCGACGAAATCCGGTACCTGTGTCGCGTTGAAGTCACCACTTTGCGACACCGTGATTGGCAACTACAAAGCACCGGATCCTTTCATCTTCGGATCGATTCATCCGACGAAAGCGCCAGCCGCTGGTGATGCCGACGTTGGTATCGCCATGGAAGAGAGCATCAAGCTCGCACTGAGCGAACTGCAAAAGAGCGCCAAGGGCTTGCCCATTCCGAACGACACGGCGCGACGTGAAGTCGTGCTGATTGGATGTACCGACAACGCCGAGCCCGCGGACAGCGTCACGGCTGCAAAACACCTCGTCAACGATGTGGGTGTCACAGCAGTCATCGGCGGCGCATTCAGCGGCATCGCGATCGAGACGGCCACGCAAGTCACGATTCCTGGCAAAGCACTCTTTATTTCGGCGTCGGGCACGAGCCCCGCGATCACGGACCTTTCGGACAAACCCAGCGCGGGTAAGCCTGGCCTCGTCTGGCGCACGGTTCCATCGGACAACTTCCAAGCCAACGCCATCGCCGAATACATGAAGGTCGTCGAAGCGAGCGTTCGTGCCGAATTGAGCTTAATGCCGGCGGATCCTATCAAGGTCGCCATCCTGCACACGAGCGACGCGTATGGCACGGGCTTGCGCGACGCACTGCAACCCAACCTAATCTTTAACGGCAAGTCGGCTTTGGATAATGGGGGCAACTACATCGTCTCCGAATACGACGATCTCTCCATGGATCCACCGGTCACCTATTACGCCGAAGCCAAAGACAAGGCGATCATGGCGGGAGCTCACGTCATTTTCCTCTTCGGTTTCAGCGAAGCGGTCAACGAAGTCTTCGCCAAGATCGAAATCGAATGGCCGGCTGCTACCCCGCACAAACCTCGTTACGTCTTCTCGGACGCCGTCTATGGTTCGACGCTGGCAAACGCTGTCAACGCTGAACCGGATCCCGTCCAACGTGCTGATTGGCGCCGACGAACGACGGGCGTCGTCCCAGGTCCGAGCGACAAAGACGCTGCTTACAAGGGCTTCCTCGTCTCGTACGCATCGGGCATGCGTCCTGGCGACCCCACGATCTTCGGCGCAGCAAGCGCATACGACGCAGCGTATCTACTGTTTTTCTCAGCGGCGACCATCACGAGTGGCCCCATCACTGGCCTGAAACTCGCTGAAGGCATGGCGAAAATGTCGAAGGCCGATCCAATGGACGCTGTCGTCAAAGTAGGCTCGTCGGAATTGCCAGGAGCACTCAACAAGCTGTCTGAGGGAACCTACAAGTCGATCGACTACAACGGAGCCTTCGGACCGCTCAACTTCGATGCGGCAACGGGTGAACCCGCGGCAAACGTGCAGATTTTCTGCTTGGCCAACGACGCGGGCAACGCCAAGAGCCAGTTGTCCGGAGCGTTCTACAACGCCGACACGAAGATGCTCGAGAACATCGGCAGCATTGACACAAACTGCAACTAACTCGAGCGGGTAGGGCGAAGGTTCGTCCTTCCCATACACCGAAAACGCCGCCCTCGAGGCGGCGTTTTTCTTTGTGCGTCGCGATGTTTGTCCGAGGGCATTTCGCAGGCGTAGCGAGCGTTGCGAAGCTAGGAAGGACGACGGAAGCGTACATCGTACGCTGAGTAAGTCCGACCGACGATTCGCAACGCGCAGCAGCCTGCGGAATACCCTCTTAAAACTTTCCGCGTAGGATCAGGCCTGATGACCCCACGTCGAACTTGAGATCCTTGATGAAGCCCGTCGTCGGAGCAGCATCAGCGGGAGTGTCCGGAGTAACTGCCGGTGGAGTGCGTGCGAGGAAGTAAATCGTCACGATTCCAGACACGACTGCCGCACCGGTAAAGATGTCCGACACGAGCGCTCGACTCGCAGTGGATTCGGAGGCGACACGAAGCTCCGTTTTCGTAGCGCCCGAATCGACTTTACGTAGGTCGGCAAGTTCGCTCTGTTTCGATAGAGCCAGCCCACCGGAGACGCCCGATATGACCGCAAATCCAGCCGTGAGGCCGATCCCTGCCCACGGAATGGTCCGTTGCGGAGGGGGCGGAGGAGGGGGCGGTGGCGGTGGGGGCGGTGGTGGTGGGGGCGGTGGCGGTGGTGGAGATTGATAGAGCGGTTTTTCGACCAGGTCGAGCTTCTC
>JANORL010000915.1:0-4735 GCA_031415295.1 Polyangiaceae bacterium
GATCGGAAGGCTTACCTACGAGCGCATCCAGGACAGCGACGGCAAGAAGGGCGTTGGGCCCTCGACAAACCAAGGCATCATCGTCGCTGCTTACCCCATTCAGTCGCACTTCGACATTCGGTACGACTACAACCCGTCGACCGGCGAAGAGATGAACGTTCTCGTCGAGAACGCGTCCGATCGCACGTGGGACAAGCGTGAGTATTTCCGCGTCGACTGGAGTCGAAACATCAACGTCGATTCGTACGACTTCGACACGCTTTCGTTGCTCGGTCTGTACGGCGGCGTCGAGTACGAGTCGCTTGCGTATTACGTCAACGATCCGGACGATCCGGACGCACCGCACTTCGATCCGGAGACGGGTTATTTCGACATTACCAACAAGGCATTTGCCAAGCCGAAGATGATCGATCTCAGCCATCTTGGCTGGGGCATCGACAAGTTTCCGGCGTGTTACCTCGACAATGACTTTTTGGGTGGATCTGCGCCGTCGGGGAACTGCAATCCGGTCGAGCTCACGGTTCGTCAATCGTTCCGTCGCGTCGTCGATCGTGACTACGAACCCGTCAATTGGGACGGCAAGCGTTTCTCGGCGTATGGCGCGTTTTACGTGGAACGATCCGGGTACTCGCGCAACTACGGCATGAGCGACGACAAGTGGTACCGCTTCATCAGTCGCTACAACATCTGGGAGCGCAGTCACTACTACGCAGACCCGGAGAAGATGACCGGGCAAGTCGAATGTTTCGTGCCCAAAAAAACCCTCTCGGGTGATGACCCGCATCGCGACTACGACAACAACGGTACCGAAGACGAGTGCGAAGAAGTCACCGCGAAGACGGGCGTTGCGGGGTCTCGTTGCGACGAGTTCAAGCAGCGCTGCACGTTGCCGTATCGTTTGCGCAAGGAAGTTCCGCAGGCCTGGTACTACACCGAAACTTCGGATCCGAACTATTACGATTCCAGCGTTGGTGCAGCGCAAGAGTGGGACGTTGCGATGCGTGGTGCCGTCATGTCGGCACGCAACGCCGAGTGCAAAGCTACGGGTGGAGATCCCGCGAGTTGCGACACGCAGTTCGCCATGTACCACGGGCAAATGGACGACGATTGGGACGTCATTCAACTGTCGACCGAGGTCGATGCTTGTCGTTCAGGTGCGGCGTACAAGGGACAGAAGTGCGACGCCGTAGCCGATCAGGTCGGCACCGAGCGTAAGTACGATTCGGGCGTCATCGCGGTGGCCAAGATGCCGGAGATGATCGTGCTCTGTCACAGCCCAGTGAAAGAGACCGACAATCCTGCTTGCGGTCCCATTGGTCGATCCGTGCGTATGGGTGATCTGCGTTATCACCAGGTCAACGTGATCGCCACGCCGCAAACGCCGTCGCCGTGGGGCATCATGACGGACTCGGACGACCCGATGACGGGCGAAAAGATCGCGGCGAGTGCAAACCTCTGGTCGTCCATCACGGACCTCTGGAGCCAAGGCATCGTCGATCAGATGCGGTACCTCAATGGCGAACTCTCCACGGAAGACGTTACCGATGGTACGTACGTGAAGGATTGGGCCATTGCGAATGAAGCCGCGGGCGGCACAGGCGCTCTTGCGCCAATGACGAAAGAACAAATCGATCGTCGTGCCCTCAGTTCTCTCGGCGTCGCGCCCAACAAGATGAAGGACGTCGGCGGTCCCGGTTCGATCGTCGCGAAGCCCGAGTACGCCGAGATGCTTCAGAAGATGAAGCAGTCGGTCCTCGACGTTCGTGCCGATGCGCAGGCGCCTTCGACCATGCGTGCAACGTACGAGCTTCGTCGCAAGCTTGCTGTGGGAACACCCGTCGAAGCGGAACTCACGACTGTGCCGATGCAGCAACTCGCGGGGATGGAGAAGCTCCCCGTGTCCGATGCGACCATGAACTTCGCGTCGCCCTTGCGTGGAAACCATCCGCGCATGCATGGCGACTTGAAGCAAATGAAAGAGCTCGCGTTGGCTGACCGCGGCATGTGTGAGCTCGAGATGAACTTTCCTTCGCCTGTGTCACTCACGGCGCTCGATCGGTTGATCAAGGACAAGTTCAAGGACCAAATCAATCCGCGCACGGACAAACCTTATGGTGTGTTCGCGGATCCTGCGGCCAACACCAAGCAGGACCAACTCGATCGTGCCGAGGTTGTTCGGAACTACATTGCGCAACGTGCGCATTTCTCTGTCTTGGCGCACGAAATGGGTCACTCGATTGGCCTTCGCCACAACTTCGTCAGTTCGTCCGATGCATGGGGCTTCCGCCCGCAGTACTGGCAGCTCCGCACGAACAACGGCAAGGTCACGACGCCCTGCACCGATTTGAAGACCGAAGCACAGTCGGAAGCGTGCATCGGTCCTCGTTACTGGGACGTCGTGACGAAGAACGAGCGTGAACAACTCATCAACATGTTCATGCATCAGTCGACGATGGAATACGCCGGCGAAGCGACGCAAGACTTCCTAGGTTTGTCCGCGTACGACTTCGCGGCAGCCCGTATGTTCTACGGACAAACCGTTGCCGTTCACGCGGACACGGCGGAGTTCAACGCCAACCGTCCGCTCGGCCGAGCCGCACTCAACAAGATGGATGGGTTTGGCGGCATCATTGGCTACCAGTACACGTCCGACGGTTCGACCGACATTCACTACTCGGAACTCCAGAGGCGCTGGAAGCTCATCGATCCGGCGTCATGCGTGACGTTGTCGGAAGACGAAGTTCAACGTCGCAAGCCCGCGACGTGGAACGAGGGGCGTGATGGCACATGGAATCCGTTGCTCGACGGCATGATCGTGAAGGTCGGCGGCGAGTACTCGATCTGCAAGCAGCGCAAAGTCGACTACGTGCCGTGGCAATCGATGAAGGACAACGGATCGGGTTTCAACACTCGCTACAGCTCTGTTGATCCGCAAGCTCGCACGCGCGTGCCTTACGGCTTTGCGACCGACCGTTGGGCTGACCTCGGCAACCTTGCTGTCTATCGACACGACAACGGCGCTGACCCGTACGAACTTTTCAACTTCTTCATTGGTCAGCAAGAAGTCGGACACATCTTCGACAACTTCCGCCGCAATCGTCAGAGCTTCAGCATTCGCTCTGCCGCGATGCGCACCTTCGAGCGTTACAACACGAAGATGCGCGATGGTGCCAAGGGTCTCGGCTTGCTCGTGAACATCTACCGTGACTTCGCTCTGGAGAACGGCTTCGACTTCGACAGCGAGTGGCCCGGTATCGCGAAGGCGTCGTACAAGGAAAACATCATCGCTTCGGGTATGGCCTTCGATCATTTCGTTCGCCAAGTCGCTCGTCCGCAAGCGGGTGCTCATCAAAAGGTCAACGGTGACCTCGTGTTGCGCTCCACCGATGACATCTACTCGAACCCAGGTCCCACGGTTCTTGCCGTTCCGCTCGGCGCCAGTGGCTACACGTCCGACACGAACGGTGCCACTCCGGCCAGTATCGGCATGGGTGGTCGATGGCTCGAGAATCGTCTCGCTGACGACAAAGGCAACGACTACGACTCCGAATACACACTCAACGCAGGCTCGTATTACGACAAAGCGTTTGCCGCGATCTTGATGACCGAGTCCGTCGACAACTTCATCAGCGCATCTCGGCAAGACTTCCTCGATGCTCGTTACCGATCCATCGCGATGGCTGACCTCTTCCCCGAGGGATACCGTCGTTGGCTCGCGACAAACCTTACGGGTGACGATCAGTTGAAGGGCGCATGGGTCAAATCCAACGCGCAAGGCAACCCGGACGTCGACACGAAGAAGTTCCCCCGGACGCCCATTGGCTGGACGTCATGGTGGCCAGCAGAAGGTCCTCAAGTCTGCTTCCCAGGCGAAGGCACCACCGTTTGCTCCGCCGTGGGTTGGGATGACGCACCGTTTGAGGCCCAAGCAGTCAACGTCGACACGCTCATTCCGATCGATCCGCAGGTGGGTTGGGAACAACAGAAGTTCCTGATCGCTTGGACCATGAACTACCTGCCGGAAAACCAGCAGCAATGGTGGATCAACCTGCTCCGCATGTGGGAAATCGGTCAGGACGACAATCCGTCGTTCAGCAACCGCATCGAATTCCACGACCCGACGGGCAAGTCGTACGTCGCGAAGACCTTCGGTACCGAAGTTTTCTTCCCGACGACAAAGTACGCAAAGACCGTGCAACGCGGCATCTCCGCTCGCGTGCTCCAATACGCCAACGAGCTGCTCCAAGCAGCGTACGTGACGGATCCAGTCGACTACGACAACGACGGCAAGACCGACTGGTACCTAGCGCGTCTCGATCCGCAAAGCGGCAAGCCGCTCATCAAGTTTGACCCGACAATCCAAACGTCGGTCACAACCTGCAGCGCCAGCGACAACAGCGGCTGTACCTGCACATCGAACCGCGCTTGTGTGAAGCTCTCGCGTTACGTCGAGGTTCCCTTCTTCATGCGCCAAGCACTCAGCGCGTACCTCCTTGGCGATCCATCGCTCAAGGGCATCTTCGACTGAGTCGCTGATCCCTACGAACACAAACGGCCACGAGATCTTCCTCGTGGCCGTTTTCTTTTGTCGTCCAACATTTGGAACGCAAACGGTCTATCCAGACGCCTCACCCCCCGGCCCCCTCTCCAACTTCGCGGCTTCGCCGCTGCGTGGAGAGTCCCGACGAGGCGTCGCGTCACCCACCAGAGATGAAAGCGGATCACAACGATCTCG
>JANORL010000916.1:0-2213 GCA_031415295.1 Polyangiaceae bacterium
CGCACAGGCGCCTATGCGAACGTACGCGCAGCGCTCGATCCCATCGCTGCGAGCCTCGAAGGAACGGTGGAATCACTCGTCGATGGCCACATGCTCGTCACGTTTCGCGCGGCAAGAACAGCCACGGATGAAGCTGCACGACACTGACGCTAGGTTTTCGAGGCTGGTCGATATCCAGCGAGCGTGGGATTGCCGCTTTGCCGAACCCCAACGTCTTACAAGCCCCAACATTTGCCATGCGCGTTCGTCAAGAAACTTGCCCCAGGGGCACGTCGATGCGGTACAAGACCAACACCGTGATGACCAAGCACGAGAATCTCCCGCGGATCCGCGCCATCGTCTCTCCACCAGCAACGGTGGATCCAACCGTCGTACGACCCGAAGTGTGGGAGGGTCTCATCGTCGAAGCCGTGGCACGCCTCGACACGAGCACCGTGGAGATATTTGGAGCCGAGACTGCGAGCCAAGTATTGGAAACGTGGTTGCTCAACGGCTTGACGTCAGGAGCAGCGCGGCAATACGCACACGCTCTGCGAAAGAAGGCATTTGAGCAAGAAGGCAACGGTGGCGCGGCACCGGTACAGATTGTCAACGTAGGGGAGAACCAAGCACCGCCCGAATTCCTCACGACATTGGCAGCAGTATTCGATTACCTCGCAGCGCTCACGCCCCCAGAAGGCCACATTCGGTTCGAAGACGAGGCGACGGAATGAGCACGCCGAGCGCGGTCAACGTAGAGGAATTGCATCATTATTTATGCGATTGGGCAGGTAGTGACAAACTTGACGTTGTTGGTCAGGTAAACGAGAACGACCAGCCTCGATTTTTTCCCATTGCCAAGTCAAGCGATGCACACGGATCAGTGTTATTGATCCACAAGCCCGATGTTAAAAGTGCACTTTCGAACCACGGAAAAGATGACGAGCGCAAATGGAGTCAATGGTGGGCGAAAGTGGCCGTTCGCAGCGGATATTCTTTACCTGCGGTGGATCCGGTAGCATTTGCGGAACTCGTGCGTTTGCGTCTCCATTCTAGAGTTCGGGTCGAATTTGTATTCGATACCAATGCACTCATCAGCGGCGTCGGACATTGGCTCGTTCGTTTGTTGGGTTCCCGTGCCGATTTGGTTCGGACGGTTGTGACTGATTTCGAGGTTCATGATTTCGGGGATCGGCTGAAGTGGATCGTTGAAAACTTCGACAGTTTCGTCGCAAGGAGTTCATTTCTTTCTGCGTCCAGATTTCTTGAGCACGTGCATCACGATCATCCCGTGTGGCGACGGCTCGATACGGAAGAAGAAACCGCATTATTTACCGCCCAATCCAGCAGTAGAAGCGGCAAATCTCCCGGACGTGACACTCTCCTCTTGCGGGCTAGCCGACGCGCAATACTAGATCAGGTGCCCGGACTCCGGCGGTTCTTCGTGACCGGCGATCAGAACGTCGCACGAGCCGCGCTGCATGAACTTCCCCATGGCACGGTCATCGCTGCATACGTCAATCCATTACATTTCCCTGCGCATCTCTCACCGTATACATGGCTGCCGTCCAACCACGATCAGGGCGAAGTCATTTGTTCCAACTTGGCCACGTTCATCTGGGAATCCCTCTGCCTATGCACGGTCATCGAAGTTCGTCGCAGTGACGGCGCCCGATTGCAAATAAGGTCCCACGTTCCAGGTGAAAATCAATTTCCGTCGACGTGGGCAACGCCGCGCATGTACGTCACGGAGATGGCCGAACCAATTGCACACGTCACGAAAACGCAAGGGCCAACGCTGCAACGAGCCGAAGTGCCATCTGAACCAGACAAACATCCTAATCCGGTCGACAATGAGCGAGCGACCGAGGACGCGACTTCGACACGTACCACTCCTAAGAAGCCCATCGAAACCAGAACGTCGGTGCAAGCTCCGGACGAGCAAGAAAACAAGGGCGAAGCTCGAATTTCAAGGAAAGCTAGTCGGCCGGGGCAACTCGTTTCTCGTTTACTACATCAACGGCCATGGCCCCTCGTTGAAGAGAAAACAAAGTTATTGGATCCAACCCCGTGCACTCCGAATGTACCAGCCAAAACCATCCTCAAAGCATTCGAGGAGATTGTCAAAGCCATTCGCGAACAACGATCGCCCGATTTTGCCCATGTCGCCAAAGACAAGCCTCTCGAGAATCTGCGAAAATTTCTGGGCAAAGGCGGATTTCTCGACACTGACG
>JANORL010000917.1:0-10963 GCA_031415295.1 Polyangiaceae bacterium
CGATGCGCCGAGTACCCGAGAAAAAACTGCCAGGGCATGTTCCCGAACCGTCCATCCGCCGTGTAGGCCTCCGGTGCGCTCGGGTGCGGAGGAAGGACGATTTTGTCGGGCTCTGTCGCTCCGGGGTGCATCTTCGGGGACGAACCACCACCGGACGAACCGCCCCCCGTTGTTTGTGCAACCAAACGTGGGTCCGGACGCGTGGGAGCTGGCGGTGGCGGTTTGCGCATCACCGGCAACAGCCGCGCAATGTCCTCGTCATGCGCGCTCCACAGCGCCACCGACCGCAGATAATCCGCCACCGTTTTGCCCGGCAGGATAGGCATCGTCTCCGCAGCATGCGTTTGTCCCAGCGCTTCACGCGCCTGAACCAACCGTTCCACCACCTCGTGCAGCGCCCGGGCATACCGCACCATTTCGTACGGCGTCGGGTCGTGCCAACGATTGTCCAGGTACGCTTTGCCGTGCGCCTCTTCGGTGGCGTCGCTTGCGCTCACCACGTGCCAACGGTACGAAATGACGCCTGGATCTACCGTTTCCCATGTCAACGTCCAAGCCGGCGCACCCTCGGCAAAACGCACACCGATTTCGCCCGCGTAGTTCGTCCCCAGCTCGAACGTCGGCACGCCGAGCATAACGTCGTTGATAACGCGAAGAAGCCAAGCGACTTTTTCGTTTCCTACGGACTGCTCGGATTGTCCCGGCGGAACAAGCTCGAAAAGACGCCGTGCTTGGACATCCGCGATATCCAATTGGCAATCCTTCTCGAATTCATGGAGCGTGTAAAGATTCCCGCCCGCTTTATCGACGACCTCAACGAGCTCATCGTCTTCATCGATCTCATGGTACGTCGGATGCGTTGCTGCATAATGTTCTCGAATCAGGGTCCGGGCAGCATATGCCAAATGAAATTGTGAGGGCCAAACGGTAAACTTGGTTTTTTGCGTATAAGCTTCGGGAAGCTTGTTGTTGTCCAAAACGCGCGCCTTACCGGACGAACCCCCGCGCACCGATTGTCTCATGAAATGCGCGGGACGCCGCGCGTTGGCCGTCTCCTCCGCCACCATCATTTCTGCAAAGGACGTCGAAGCGATGGGCGCAACGTGCACGGGAGCGGCAGCGCACCCAAGGTTCGTCCACGCAAACCCCAGGTTGGTTAGGGCAAGCACGATGATTGCGACCCAATGCACGACGAAATGGCGAGCAGCTTTCATCGTTGGAGCGTAACACAGGTCAGGGAGGAAGCGTCAAGGCGACGAAGGCGCCCCGAAGCCCCCAATGTTCAACCTTTGCCCGACTTCATCCACGTCCCAACCGCCGCAACGCCATTACGCATTTTACGGAACGTATCCAACACTGCATCCGACCCGCCATCGTCCAACCTCACTGCATCCGCGACCGCCGCGCTTACGTTTCGCATTTTACGGAACGTATCCAATACTGCAACAGGTACCGTCTTCACCCAACTTCATCGCCTCCGCGACCGCCGCACACACGTCAACGACCGACCAAAACGTCTTCGCGAGCAACGTACTTGACTCTTTCCCTCCTTCTGTTGTAGGTTCGGATGCTGCGATGGACACGAGACAAAGGAACACCGCATGACAAAAAAATCAAAACAAGTCGAGAATCGCATCGAGGCCAGTCAACACGTTCTCACCGCCGCGAAAACCCATCGCGATCAAATTGCCGACGTATTGGCAACGCACGCCGTCAAAGTCCAAGGTTCCAATACTGTCGTCACAAAAGCCGTATGGCTTTCCGTTGTTGATGTTCTCGTCGATGACCTGAAACATTCCGTCACCGTAATGGACGCAGCCGAAATGCGTGTCGTCGGCGAACGATCCGACGACGTCGGATTGCGAGATGAGCGGGATACCGCCTCCACGAATTTACATGCAGCGGCCGTGCGCGTACGATCCATGGTTCTCGATGCACTTGGACCGAATGGAATTGTCAGCTATGGATTGTCCGGTGAAACTCCACGGGTCACGCGGGACTTGACGAGCCACGCGTATACAGTTGCCAAGCTGATGCAAGCGAATCCCTTCAACGTCACAGTCGATGGCGTGACCTTTGACAGTGCCGCAATGGCGACGACGTTAAAAGCGAAAGCCGACGCCGCGGAAAAAACACTCTCGGACATGCAACGCGAGGAACAAGAATTGGTCAACGAACTGGGTCATCGTCAAACGGCCATTGATGCATGGGTCGACGTGCACCAAGGCGTTGCCGATACGTTGACCGGTCTATTTCGTTTGGCAGGGCGTAAAGATTTAGCCGAACGAGTACGGCCTACGAGTCGCACCTTGGCGGGTGAAGACGTTCCTGCTGCCGAATCACCGAAAGACAATAGCGCAACGCCAGGCGGCGTATAGACGCTCCCGCTCCTCACCCACCATTGCCTCCACGCGGCGCCGATTCATCCCTGTCCTTCACCACCGCCAAAACATCCGCAGGCGCCGCGATCACTTTGCGTATCGCCGTCAAATGCCGTTTGGTCACGCCCGTAACCGCTAAAATTTGTGCATCTGTGGCCGCTCGTAATGCCGTCATCGAACCGAGTTCCCGTAAAAGCGTTTTACGCGTCGCATCACCAAGTCCCGGAATGTCTTCAATTTCCGATCGCAATCGCCGCGCTTTGCCTAGTCTTTCACGAATATGATTCGCCGACCGATGCGCCTCGTCACGCGCTCGGGCCAAGAAAAACAGCGACGAACTCCCCGGCCGCAGGGCAATCCCATTTTTTTGCCCCGGCAAATACACGCGGTCGACCATTTTTTCGCCAGCCACCGTCTCGCGCTCTTTCGCCAACCCTACAATCGGCATTCCGTGCAATCCCAAATCTCGCGCCGCTGCCAATGCAACATTAAGCTGCCCGCGACCTCCATCGACGACAAACAAATCCGGCAAATCCCAATCTACTTCCCCAGGAGCTTCCGCAGCGGGAACAGCATCGGGGTCCACGGGCACTTCCGTGACGCTTTCCGCCATCGCTTCCGCTTCGCGTGCCTCTCGCGCACTACGACCACGCCGAAATCGACGTGCCAAGACTTCGTACATCGCCAAATAATCGTCCCCCTCGGTCTTCGTTTTTACCCGGAAACCTCGATAATGCTTTTTATCCGGCTGCCCATCGAGAAGCGCGACGATCGCCCCCACGGTATCGCCCCCGCCTAAATGCGAAATGTCACAACATTCAATACGCCTGGGCAACGATGGAAGACGCAATCGTTCACGCAAATCTTCGAGACGCGCTTCGATATCGTCCGCACTGCGTTGTTTTTCTCGAAATGCGTGTTGCGCGTTGTCTTTCGCCATCGCCAGCAAATCCACGCGCGGCCCACGTTGCGGCACAATGAGCGATACTCGACGCCCTCGCCGTTCCGTCAACCATTCCTCCACGCCTTCTGCGAGTTCCGGAAGCACGGGAAGAAGTATTTCATCTGGAATGACGTCCACGAGGAGGATATCGTCATAATATTGCGCCAAAAAGCCTGATAGAATTTCCTCGTCCGGCAATTCGACGCCACGCAATGAAAAAGAAATCGTATCCGCAACGCGACCACTACGTACTTTGATGAGTTCCACTTCGGCAATGCTGCCTTCGCGATAAAGCCCCACGACATCTTGATCGACGTCCTTGACCGCGACGACACGTTGACCTTCCCGCGCGCTTTCGACCGCTGCAAGTTGGTCGCGGTAAATCGCCGCCATCTCGAATTCCATGTTTTGCGCTGCCGTTTTCATACGGTCTTTTAGTTCGCGCGTCAGTTCGTCGTGTCGACCTTCGAGAAATAGCGACACCGAACGCACTTGCTCGCCGTATTGATCTTTATCGACATCGAATACACAAGGAGCGGGACAACGTTTGATTTGATATTGCAAACATGGACGCCTCCGCGATTTCATTTCGACGTCTGTACACGTGCGCAATTTCCAATGTTTGTTGACGAGATGTAACGTGCGTCGAGCGCTCGTCGCTGAATGAAAGGGCCCGAAGTATCGCGCGCCGTCTGGAGATGGTCGACGCACTGTTTCAAGACGTGGCCATTCGGTTTTTGAATCGAGACGTATACAAAGAAAATCCTTGTCGTCCCGCAACTTGACATTGAAGCGCGGCTGGTGCTTCTTGATGAGTTCGTTTTCGAGAACCGCGGCTTCTTTTTCCGTCGACGTGACGACGGTTTCGAGGTCCCTGACGATACGACGCAAGATCGGAATGAAGTACCGCGTGTCGCTGCCGCTATCGCTGAAGTAACTTCGCACGCGCGAACGTAAACTCTTGGCCTTGCCGACGTAGATGATCGTGCCTGCTTTGTCGATGAACAAGTAGCAACCAGGCCGTGGCGGCAACGTGTCGAGTTTCGCGACGAAAGGGAGATCAGGCGGGAGGTCTTGCTCGGTGTCGGACACGAACCAATCTGTAGCGCCAGGCAGTGTGAAAGAGCAAGCTTGACGCAGACGGCCAAACCAGGCTCCATCTCCACAGGCATCCATGCCCAGCAAAACCCCATCCCCCGCTCCCAAATCCCCGTCGACCGAAACTTCTTCGAAGCTCGGCCCGGTCCTGTTGATCCTCAAACTCCTCGCAATTCCACTAGGATTTGTCGCGACCGTCGTGTCGCTGATGGCCGGCGTTGGAGCGATCACGGCAAACCTTTACGTCCGAGCCATCGTCGCGATCGTTCTGGCGCTCGGCGTGCCGCTTGCCATTGCCGACAAGCTTTTGCCCAAAGACGACGATCCGACGCGCGGTAAAGGCGTCGTGAGCGATGTGCTCGCGTTGTTCCTCGTTGGACTGCCCTTGGCGTTTACCGGCGCCGCGCGTTACACGGCTCCCGTTTTCACGGCCGAAGGCGATCGACTCTCGCGCGAAGGCTACGAAACCCTCGCCGACGTCGCGTATTTGCTTGGAAATGTCCACGCGTCACACCCGGCAGCTCCGACAAACTCCACGCCGAATGTTACGGATGTTGCCGATGCGGGAAGCGACGCGACCACGAGCGACATGGATGCAAATGCTCCTCAGGATGCAAGTGTCGAAATACCTACCGCGGCGATCGTCGATGCAGCGGCCGATGTCGAAGCGCCCAAAGACCCCAAGCCCCGACCGACGGGCGAAAAAACACCCGCCGAACTATTTCGAGAATGGTCGCCCGCCGTCGTGACGATTTTCGTCAAAAAAGGTGACACCCAAGGCGGAGGAACTGGTTTCTTGATCGACGAATTCGGAACCATCGTGACGAACCATCACGTCATTGAAGGTGCCGAACATGCAAAAATTAAATTTGTCAATGGTGCGTCGTTCGAAAACATCGACGTTCTTGTCGACGATCGCTCTGTCGATTTGGCCATTCTCTCGATCGACATGAAAAGGCCACTCGAAGGAGGCGCTGCACCATCCGCCGCAAAACCCATTCGCCTCGGTGATTCCGAAAAGATTGCCGTGGGTGAACGAGCGATTGCCATTGGAAATCCTTTGGGACTCGAACACACGTTGACCGATGGTCTGATTTCCGCGCGTCGTCTTTATGAAGGACGTCAATGGATTCAGATTTCCGTACCCATTTCGCCAGGCAATTCTGGAGGTCCGCTTTTCAACATGCGTGGCGAAGTCATCGGAATCATCACGGCACAAATTGGCGGACCGTTTGCCCGCGCGCAGAACTTGAATCTGGCCGTGCCCGTCGATGAATTAAAACGTCTCATGAAACCGAATTATCCAAACAAACGGAAACTCGGTGATTCGAACACTTTTTCGGGCCAGTGGTGATCAACGTGCGCCAAACCATCGTCCTCGTCCTGCTCGTGTCTATGCTTGGAGGATTCGGTGCTCTGGTCGCCATGCGCCAACGCACCATGCACCAAGCGCCCGCGCCAAACCAAACGGCGGCTTTGCCGGCATCGAGCGTTGCTTCGCCAGCAAGCGTCGCGGCATCGTCGAGCGCCGTGACAGCCCATCCAAGTGCTGGATCCAGTGCCCAAGCAGCGCCAAGCCCAAGCGGTAGCGCGGGTCTTGCCGATGCCGGACCCATTCCCGCCATGGATCGACCTCTCAGCGTCGTCGCCTTGGGATGGGACGTCATTGCGCCGGGCATTCTGGCCAATGAAGGGACCAAGCCCAATCCAAAAAGCGTTTTTGCCGCCAATAACCTCGACGTGCGTTTGTCTGTTTCCAGTGCGATGAGCAACGTCGAAGAAGCTCTTGCGCGTGGCGGAAAAGATGCAAACGGTGCGGACGTCGCCATCGTTTCATTCCCGAGTTTCGTGGAAGCGTATGAACGACTGCGGGCGTTGACGCCCGAAGTGTTTTTCGTGGTCGGGTTTTCCCGAGGACGTGAAGCATTGGCCGGGAAAAACGCCGGGCTTCCGACCGGTCCGACCAAAGGCAACGTAAAACTCGTTGGAACGCGCGGCGCGCCCTCCACGTTTTTGGGTCTGTTTATGTTGGACATCGCCGGCGTCGCACCGACGGACATCGAAATGGTCACCCCCGGCGACCGCGAAGAAAAAGACGCCGCATTTTTTGCCTTCGATCGCGGCGATTCTCGCACCGAATCGGGACGTAAGATCATCGTGACCACCGCGGACACGCCGCATTTTTTGCCCATCGTCGCCATTGCTCCTCACGGGCTCATAGCGGAAAAAGAACGCGCCATGACGGCTCTGGCCAAAGGATGGCTCGAGGGAATCAAAAAACTCGGCAACGATCCTCCCGGCGGCGCACGAATCATTTCTGGACTCGAAGGCGCTCCAGAACCACTCGCGCTTCTACGCCAATTGGGAGAAATGGAAACGGCCACCATTGGCGACAACGTCCACCTGATGGGGTTGTCCGGACGCAGTGCCTTGACCATTCCTGTGTTGTTCCAACGCACGTGGCAACTTTATCGGGGCGTGTCGTTCCTATCGACACCTGCGCCTGAAACATTGCCCATCTCGACGTCGGTCGTCACGGCACTGGCTCGCTCGAACGAAACGTTTGCGGGTCGTGACAGCCGCGCCCCCAAAGGCGACTTCAAAGAAGGCAAAGACGCTTTCGTCGTTTATCGCCAAGACAAACTGGACGAAGAAGCGCTCGTTCATACCATTGGTCTTCTCGCGGCGGTTTTCGATCGTAGCGTATTACGTGTATCCATCGGTGGCGCGGCAGGCGCGGTGGATGCGACGAAAACGAAAAAAGTCGTCGAAGCTGCCGAAGGACAATTTGGTTTGGAATCAGGAAGGCTTGTCGTTGCCACGAAAACGAAGGGCCGGAGCGCGTCGATCGAAGTGATGGCTTTGCCGTGACTGGTTTACGATGGGGGCAAAGCCCCCCATACCCCCCGAGAGTCTAACTGTTACAGGTTGAATGCTTCGCATTCATCCTGTGTCAGGAAAAGTGATTCGACAGAAATGTCGAATCACTTTCCCTCTAGCCTGTTTACGATGGGGGGCAAAGCCCCCCATACCCCCCTAAGCGCTAACCCCTCAATTCTCTCATCCGGCGGGGTTTGGGGCGGCAGCCCCATCGTAAACTGGGTTGAGGGAAAATGTCGAAAGCGCGCAGCGCTTGTCGACATTTTTCCTGACTAAGGTTGAGCGCGCAGCGCTCAACCGGTCAACACCCTCTCAAGGTCCCGTCACGACGACGACATTGCCGCTGACATCTTCGGCTTCGACGCGCAAACGCAAATGTGATGCATCCAGAGGTCCGACGAGCTTCGTAAAGGTAAAATCAATCGTCTGCTCGGTGCTCACGTTGTCGAAGCTTGCTGGATGTACTTCAATGCCATTCGGCGCGGGATCGTTCACGGGCGGTGCATCGGCGCTCATTGCATTCGTCTGGTCGCGATTCCACTGTTCCATGTCCCACGTCTGTTCAGACATAGGGGACAAACCATCGAGAAGGGCAGCCGCTGGAGCTTCAAACGTGGCCGCGGAAAGTCGCACCAGGTCGAGTTCACGATTACGCACGACAACCCGCACCGTCACTCTTGGCGCCAGAGGCGTCGTCATGTCAATGTTGTTCACGAGCAACGTCGGTGCTCCACGATCGAAATAAGGCAACACACGGAACGGGTGCACACAATCACTTTGCTCGGTTCCTGGTTGACGAATCTCGAAATGCAATAGCGCTGTTCCGTCTGCCGATACGCCGCTCGTTGCAATGAAATCGCCTGGATCGACCAGATCTCCAACCTCGGCGTCGACCCTGAGCAAATGCATGTAATTGCTGACGTAACCGTCATGAGCAATCTGAACCCGCATTCCACCGGCATCGGTAATTTGTTCTATGAGTTGAACAGTGCCCGCTGCGACGGAATGGACGTCGGTACGTTCGGGGATGGTTATATCGATTCCGCGGTTAAATTCGTAGGTTTCGTCTTTAGAACGAATGTGCGGGCCATACGTGGCCGTAAGTAACGTCCAATCACCTGCTGCGGCGCCAGAAACGGGCCAGACGACAGTATCGGAGTTACAGCCGGCCAAAAGAATGGTTCCGGCAAGAACGAGCCCCACATGAAGATGTCGCGAGAAAAACGAATCCATGCGCGGAAGGATAAGCTGTGCGAACCGTGATGACCAGCGACAAACAGCGACAATCAACGACAAACTACGGTGAAATCACCTTCGCACTTGGCGGAAGATCGATGCGAAAGGAAGGTGCCAGCAGATCTTTTGCGAGCTGGACTTCGATAAGGTCGATCACGGGGCTATTTGCAACGCGACGCAATAATGCGTCATTGGTCGGATCGCTGCCAACGCGATGCGACATTGCCGTGTAAAACTCCGCTTCGACCTTTTGCGAGGTATTTTGCGCTGCGGCATTGAGTGCGTCATCCGTCATTTTACCCATTGCCCAGTTTGCTAGCTTGACAACCCAGGAATCGCGTTCTCCGGTAACCGTAAGTGCACGCGTGATGGTTTCATCCACGGGCGCTCGAGTTTGTCGCTGCAACAATTGCAACCAAAGGCCGGCATAGATGCGATCCTCTTGATTGATATCGGCGTCCAAACCTTGCTTCAGAGCCGCTCGACCTGCATCGAGATCACGTCGTACGAGCGCGCGCGCCACCGTTTGCAACACCGTCGCGCCAAGCACGTTGCGATCGACGAGAGACACCGACATCGCTCGCTCATGCGCCTGTTTAGCGGCTTTTGCTTCGCCATACGCATCGTACACGCGACCCAAAAGCGTTTCGGCGCGCGCTCGACTTCCCGTATCTCCACGTAACTTCTGCATCGCAATCGCCGCCGTCAACGCATCTTGAAGGGCCGTCCGCGCTTCCGGCTGTTGCCCTGCATCGCGATGAATCTCGAATGCCATCAGATTCGCTTCGCAAACCTCCGCGAGTGACAACCGCGCATCCGCCGTACCCACGGCCTGGCGAATGCTTTCGAGCGCCGCGGCGGAATCGCCCAATTGACGATCGACACGGCCAAGACGAACCCATGCAGCTACCGACGGATTGGCGCGTGCGGCCATGAGAAACAACGGACGTGCCGCCGCGAGATTGCCCGCACGCGCTTCGATTGTGGCCATGAAGTGACGAACACGCGTCGCAATCTGCTCTACGCCATTTCGAGCAATCTCGGGACGATCCGCTACCGCTAGAATGGGCGCTGCTGCACGAAATGTCCGACGAACTGCGCCATCATCACCAGCCTCTGCATCGAGCACCATGCCTTCGAGAAGAATGCTGCAAGCTTCCCCGACAAACCTAGAATCGGGGGTCGTTCCAAGCGCACCAGAAAGCACACCGGCAGCGCCTTCGGACATCCCGAGCCGCACGAGACGTTCCGAAAGAAACATCGACACACGCATGCTGCTCGGATCCTTGCGATACGCTTCGAGCAGACTTCCCCACATCGCCGCTTCCACGAAATCAGCCGACAAGTGCTCACTTCCACCCTCGTCGTCTTCGTTCGGCACACCCTCTTGCGCAAACGTGGCCGCGAGCATTTCCCAACCACGCACATCGCCATCTTCAGCAGCAGCAATCAACGCTCGACGAAGCTGCGGTTCGGTGACCCGTCGCAACGCGGTGCTTTCCAACCGCGACAACGCTTTGCCCGCATCGCCGTGACGCGCATACAACGCCGCCAACATCATCGGCCCCGTTTCAAGCGCACGCGCCGCCTCCATCCCCTCGGCACGCGCAGGCCTCTTACCAAGCTGACGAAACGCGAGATCGATCTCAAAGCCTCGCCCAACCCACGCAACGATCGCTTCCGCCGCTGCATCGAGCGTGTCTTCGGAAGCATCGACCATCGAACGCGCCATCAAATAACGCGCTTCGGCCCCACGACGTTCACCTTCGCTGCCCGCGTGCGTGTCCGTGAGCCAACGTTCGAGGTTTGTCCGGTGCTCATCGAGTTGCGCTTTCTCGGGTGCTTTGTCGGCAAGCGTCGCTGCACGCATGCGCATCAACGCGTGCGTGCGCCCCTCGTCGCCACGCGTTCCGAGAAAACGAATCGCTCCATCGAGAGCCCGAGCGCCTTGGTCGTCAATCATCGACATTTGACCCTCACCCGCGCGGAGCAAGTACAAAGCACCGAGAACACTCGCCGTTGCGTGTTCAGATTGTCCCAGGACAAACCGCTGTTGTGCATGCCCCAGTTGCCGACGAACGACACCCATGAGCAACCCGCGTCGCTCCGGCGTCCTGGATCCATCTTTCAGAACGTTCACGAGTGACGCGGAGAATTCGTCGTCTTTGACATCGACGGGACGCACCGCGGCTTCCCCTGACGCCAGGATCGGCCGTTTGGTCGCCGAGCCCGGACCTCCACATCCCAGCGAGAGGAGCGACAGAGCGAGGAGCGTTCGAGTGGCAGCGCGCGCGCAGAGCGAAGTTCTCGAGGGCATTTTGCGCGAAGTGTACACGCGTGAAGGCATGTGGACGAGTGCGGAAGTCGCGAACCTTGTTCAGGACGAACACATCAGCCACCAGAGATGTCGACCGGTTGAGCGCTT
>JANORL010000918.1:0-8457 GCA_031415295.1 Polyangiaceae bacterium
CGATTTTCGGGGGTCCACTAAAAGCGCAAAACATGAGGACAATGCGGCCATTGTCGCGTAGGTGGGCGATGGTCTCAGCGCCACTGCCGACGAAATCGAGGTACGCGACAGAGTTGGGTGAGAGGATGCGAAAGGTATCGAGGCCTTTGGGGGACACATTGACGTGTCCTTCGGCGCCGGAAGGGGCCGTGGCGACGAAGAACATGTGTTGTGCGCGGATGAAATCGATGAGGGAGTCGTCGAGCGACGTGAAGAGTTTGCCCATCAGCTGGGCATATCATGATTGGGCGCGTATTACGAATTCGCGACGATTCGCAACACTGTCAACGTAAGCAGTTCCGGATCGACGTCGGCATAGGCGACAGCGCCATTGATATGAATGCTGATGCGATAGGGATTATCTGCACGAATTCGCCGAACGGTGCCTTTGCCAGTTTCCGCTGCGGTATACACGGCTTTGCAAATGGCTGCGGCAAGCCATGGATTCATGTTCCGGACCTGCGTGGTATGGGCCGGATGCCATTGGACCGTAAATTTCATCACGCAATTTATTGAGGACGAAATCTATCAGAGGCCAACAGCCGCGACGAACTCTTCATCGGTGAGCCAGTGCGTCGTGGTACGACGGATTTCGTCGAGTTGCGCGTTTTCTTCGTCCGAAATGGGTTCCAAAGGAGCACTTTCAATGGCCGCAAGGAGAGGATGTACCGCGCGGCGTAGACGGACTCCGCTATTCGAGCCGGGACTGACGATGTCGGCGATCAGCGCGTTACTCTGTGCCATGGGTAATCTCCTCTACGACGTTGGTCTCACAAGGACTTTGTTAGTCGTATATGCTTGCGCAGCAGAGTGCAACCTAAAAGTCGACTCCGTCCCCGCCCTCGGTTGTGCCTTTCCGTACGACGTCTTTCGTCCCGTGCACTCTCGTCCCTGGGACGCTTGACTACCCCCCATCCCGCCCATAAGTGACCCGCCGGTCAATATGCGTTCCTTCTCCAGCCGCTTCGCGCTCGCCACCTCCACGCTGCTCTTCGTCGCGCCCGCCTTCGCCGACGAACCCAAAGAGGCGCTGCCCGTTGCGCCCACTGTTGCCACGCCACCAGCTCCGTTGCCCGCTCCCGCGACAGCGCCCGATCGCATCGCCGAAGCGCTCGCTCCGCAAGCCGGAGGTTTGACCCCCAACGAAGTGGGCCGTCTGGTTCTCGCGGCCAAACCATCGTTACGCGCCAAAGAAGCCGAGGTGCTGGAAGCCGCGGCGAAAGTGGATCAAGCGCTGCTCAACTTCATTCCTCGCGTGACCGGCACGGTGGCGTACACGCGTTTGTCCGAAGTACAGAATTCGCTTGGTACACAAACGGTATTCGGCACCATCCAAGGCACGACCTTCACGCCGGGTATTCCGACAGGCGGTATCGTGTCCAGCGCGTGTCCCGAGGTTCCGTTGCCGAACACTCAATGTGTACGAGTGATCAACGAAACCGGGCAACAGAGCAATTTACTCGCGGCGACACAAGTCCCGTTCAATTTCCCGGTGCTGCTGAATTCGTATTCGTTTCAGGCGCAACTTGCCGTTCCGGTTTCGGATTATCTGCTGCGTATTTCGCACGCGTATTCCGCAGCGTCGCATGCACGCGACGCGAAAAAATTCGAGCTGAAAGCTGCAGAGCTTCAAGCGTCGACAGACGCGAAACTTTCCTTCTTCAACTGGGTCAGCGCAAAAGGTGCCAGTGTCGTGGCCACAGAATCCTTGGAGACCGTCGATGCGCATCTTGCGGACGTGAAGCGCATCGTCGATGCGGGTTTGGCGTCGAGGGCGGATCTGTTGCGTCTCGAGGCGCAGAAGGCAACTGCTGAACAATTCAAGGTGAATGCGGATGCATTTGCCGATCTTACTGAAGAGATCTTGCGCGTCTCACTCGCACTTCCCCCGGGCAAACCCATCAGCATCGGTATTGACGTCTTGCACCAGACGCCAGCCACGAGTTCGATGAAGTTGCTTGATTTGCAAGAGGAAGCGCTTTCCAAACGGCTCGAGCTTCGACAACTGGTGGAAAGCGAACGAGCAATGGGATCTCTCGTGTCGATCGCGCGTGCGCAATATCTGCCGCGTATCGACGCTTTCGCGAACGCGACCGTGGCTAATCCCAACCAACGTATCTTCCCGGCGAAGGATGAGTTTCGCGGCACGTGGGAAGCGGGTTTGCGTTTGTCGTGGACCGTCAACGACACACTCGCGGCTCCCGCTGCAGTGACCGAAGCCAAAGCAAAAGCTGCTCAAATTGCGGCGCTCAAGGAACAACTGCTCCAGGGCCTCAAGCTCGAAGTTGCGCAGGCTCATGCCGAACTCAAGCGCGCCGAAGCGAACATCGAATCGGCGGAGCGAGGTCTTGTTGCTGCGGAAGAAACATTGCGTGTGCAGACCGAACTGCTGCGTGCAGGTCGGGCGACCAGCGTGACGATTGTCGATTCGGAGAGAGAAGTGACTCAAGCACGCATGGGTCGCGTGAGTGCCCATGTTGGGGTCCTCGTCGCCAGGCTCAAGCTCGAACACGCTGTTGGTCGTGACGTTCCTGCTTCGTGATTCGCTCGTGCGCACGGCGGTTGCTCTCTTGCGCGGCTCGCGGTAGTGCAGGGGCCCGCACGTCGTTTGTCCTCTAGGTCGTCACGATCGACCACCCGATGCGCGGACGAACGCGTTCACCATGATCGAGCTTGCGCTCATCTTCGGCATCAGCCTTCTGGGTATTGCCTTCGCGGGGTACCTCGCGCGGTGGGTGCTCGATTGTCCCGTGGGTGATGGCGAAATGCCTCGCGTGGGTTTGCGCATTCGTCAAGCCGCCGAGCTGTTCTCGCGGCGTATGCGTGGAACTATCCTCGCCGTCTCCGCCGTCCTCGGTGGCAGCATCTTCCTCGCCTACGGTCTGGCTCGACAAACTGCAGAAGCGGTGCCTCTTCCTGCCCTCGAACTCGGCGTGTGGCTCACGGTTTCGTTTGCGCTCGGCGTGGCGTCATCGTTGGCCGTTGCGCAGGTGACATCGTGGATCTCGACGCGTGCGAACGTGCGGGCAGCGAATGGCGCGCGTAAATCACTCGATCATGCGTTGCAAATCGCGATTCGCGGCGGCGCTGTCTCCGGTCTGGTTTCCGTCTCGCTCGGGCTCTTTGGTTTGGGTGGTCTGTTCGCCGCCGTCTTCGCTGCCAAGGGTGGATTCTCGGCGGATGCAGCAATCGCCTTGCGTCTTGTTCCACAGATCCCGCTCATCATTTCTGGTTATGCCCTTGGGGCGACGTTTGCTGCGCTTCTCGCTGAACTTGCGGGCGGCACGTTTGCAAAAAGCGCGGACGTAGGTGCCGATTTGGCCGGCAAAGAGTGGGGGTTGCCCGAGGATGACGCGACAAACCCGGCAACGATCGCCGATCTGGCGGGTGACTGCGCAGGCGAATCTGCGGGTCGATCCGCCAGCATTTTGGCCTCGACGGTCGTGGAAAACTTGGGCGTCATGATGGTCGCGGCCACGTTGTTTCGAAGCAACGAAGGCCTGTCGAGCGCGCTGTCCATCATGCTGTTTCCGCTCGTGACGCGGGCCCTTGGCGTGATGGCCGCGATCTTTGGCGTCATGGTCGTGCGCACCGACGATCGCGAAGACCCGATGAACGCAATTGCTCGAGGTCTGTATGTCACGGCGCTTCTGTTTGCCGTAGGCACCGCTGGTGCATCGAAATGGCTTCTTGGGAGCCACTGGCTGCCGCTGTTTGGCGCGGCCGTGATTGGTATCGTCGCCGGGTTACTGCTCCTGTTTGTCCTTCAGTACTATACGGAATACCGCCATCGCCCCGTGCGCGAAATCGCGGAAGCCGCGCGTGTTGGTCCATCGCTCGCGTTGTTGCGAGGCATATCTGTGGGCTTCGAGGCTGCGATCGCGCCGATTTGTATCGTCGCCGCTGCGGTGGCCGCGGCGCATTTCCTTGGTGCTCAAACGGGTTTGTCTGGTGGTGGCGTGTTTGGAATTGCCGTCGCGATGACCGGTACGCTCGGCACTTCCGCGTACGTTCTCGCTGCTCACGGGTTTGGATCGATCATCGACAGCGCGAGCGGCATTGTTGAGATGACTGTGGCGAGCGAAAGGCCCGACGTTCGTGGACGAACGGTGGTGCTCGATGCTGTAGGAAATACGGCCAAAGCACTGACACGAGCACAAGCGAGCGTGTCTGCGGTGTTGTCGACAGCGCTGCTCGTGAGTTCGTGGATGGACGAGATGCAACGTCGGCACGCGCCTGGTCGAACGCCGAATGCGTCGAACGTGATCTCGTGGGGACGACCTGAGGTGTATCTCGGGGCCGTGGTTGGCACGTTGCTCGTCCTCTGGTTTACAGCGCGTTGCGTGAGCGGCGTGTCTCGAGCGGCCCGTCACATGCTCGAAGAAGCACGAAGACAACGCAGCATCGGCCCTGCAAATACGCCTCCAGATTCCGGCGCTTGCGTGGAACTTGGCAGTCGAGCGGCGCTTGGACAAGCGATTGTCCCGGCACTGGTGGGAGCTATCGTGCCGCTGATCGTTGGACTGGGCTTGCGCTTTGCAGCAACGAAAGATAATCCTTTAGCTGTTGCAGATGCGGTCGCGGCGCTCATCATGGCCGCGACGATCGCCGGCGTCCTCGGTGCTCTTCTCCTCGGAAACGCAGGAGGCGCTTGGGACAATGCCAAAAAGTACATCGTGACGGGGGCCCACGGTGGCCGATACCTAGTCGACGAAACCGGCGCGCGCATCGACAACCCAACGTACACCGCGGCCGTCATTGGTGACACGGTTGGCGACCCACTAAAAGACGCCGCGGGACCGGCGATTCACGTTCTCGTGAAAATGCTCTCCGTCGTCACGATTGTTTTTTTGCCGTTCTTCCTGTGAAACCCACATCGGTCGTGTCGAGAGCGCATTCTGGGGCTCGTGCGACCGGGACAAACCAAAGCAGCCATATTCACCGTGCCGTCTCCTATTACCGACGCCCTTTCCACCCTGAGCGACCGTGGCTTGCGCCGCCTTCTTGGCGCGCGCACCTTTCTGCGGGGGCTCGAATACTTTCGACGCCGCGTTGTCGAGGACATCGAAATTCGCGAGATGAGTGCCACGGGCATCGTCCGCGCGAGCGATTCTGAACCGCATCCCGTACGGGTCGACTTGACGCCAGACGGCATCAAGAGCGCATGCACATGTCCGACGTTTTCAAAGGGCGGTCAGCACTGCAAACACGTTGCCGCTCTACTCATCACCCTGCGTGATCAAGCGCGAGGCACCCAGCCACGACAGCACAACAACCCTCCGCCCATGCATACGTCGATGCATATGCAGACGACTCACAACACTGGAGGCCACGGAGGAGGTCACACGGGAGGCCACGGAGGAGGCCACACGGGAGGGCACACAGGAGGCCATGTGGGAGGCCATATGGGAGGCCACGGAGGAGGTGATGCACTCAAGCGACTTCGTCGTCGTGACGGGCATCGTGGACAGCAACAACCCCAACCGCCGCCCGTTGCTCCCGTGGCGATGATTTCGTCCGGACCAACGATCAATCTTGCTGCGCAACAAGAAGCAACGGCCAAGCAAACCGGCATCGGTGCGTGGTTGCCTCCCGAAGGTCTCAGTGGCGCGCGTCGTGTCGAGTTTCGTCTACACGTTCGTCAAGGAGCGCTCACCGTCACCGTGCTCGATGCCGATGCGCGCGTACCGGTTCTGCCTTCGGTCGCGTTGTCCTGGCAAGCTCTCGCTCCGACGCCGGATCGCGATGCGCTCCGTCTGCTTACACGCTTCGAAAGCGGCAATCCGCGTCATCCCGCGGTCGACATACGTGGTGAAGACGTCGCCGACCTGCTCCCGCTGCTCGAAGGTCAACGCGTGCTCCTCGAGCCAGCGCTCATGCAGCTGCGGTATTCCGACGATGCGTTGCGTCCCCGTTTTGATCTCGAAACCATTGGTGGCGACACGATCATCGTCAAAGCCAGCTTTGAAAAACTGGCCGACAAACGGCGCTTTTCGCTCCTTCAAGGAGGCTGGTTCGAAGGGTGGCCGGGTTGGCACATCGACACGCAAGAAGGCATCGCACGGCGCGTGGACAAACGAGTGTCGCCTGCGGCCATGCGTCGATTGCTTCGTTCTCCAACGATTGGCGAACCCATGCGCGATCTCGTGCGGATCATCATGCAGGGTTTGCCCAAGGTGGCACTCGAAGTGGGGGCCGAGCTGCCTGAGATTTCGCAAATTGTCGATGTCGTCGACCTGCCCCCGACGTTCCGTATGCGCGCAAGCGGATCGCTCGTTGAAGCGCTTGTGCAGCTTTGGGCAGCGTATGGCGACGAAGAAGTGCAGGTTCGTGCCGACGGCATCACGCCTCCGGTGTTGGTGCAGCCGCCCGATGAAGGCATGAAACGTGCGCGGTGCATTCGTGTGGATATCGCGGCGCAACAAGATGCTGCCAAGAGACTTGCCGCGCTTGGTCTGCGCCCCGACGACAGTGGTCAAAGCTTCATTGCCAATGGCGATGCAGCAATCCGTTTCTGGAGCGAAGGGCTCGCGGAACTGCCCGAAAACTGGGATTTGTTTGTCCCAGAAGACCTCGTCGATACGCAAGTTCGTCACAAGCCCATCAGCGCCTTTGCGAAGGTCACCAGCGGCATGGATTGGCTCAACGTGCGCCTTTCGTTCGAGAGCGAAGGCGTGGCCGTCGATCGCGACGAACTACGTCGCTGCCTCGCCGAAGGGAAAAAGTACGTGCGTCTCGAAGACGGCTCCTTCGCTACGATCGATGCCGACACCGTGCGGGCCATGCTCGACCGCGAAATCGAACTGATGACCTCTGCAGGCAAGAGCGGCAAGTTGCCCTTGGCTCATGCCGGACGAGTGCAGGAACTGCTGGGACAAGTAGGCAGCTCGAACATCTCGGCGGGCGCTCGCGAACTTTTCCACAAGCTCGCCAGCATCGATTCGATCGAAAACGTCAAGAAACCACGCAACCTAAAAGCAACGCTGCGACCCTACCAAGAGGGTGGTTTGTCTTGGCTCAAGTTTATTCACACCATCGTGTCGGGCGGCGTGCTCGCCGACGACATGGGTCTTGGAAAAACCGTCCAAACCATCGCGCTGCTCTTGTCGATCAAGCAGGAAGAGAAGCACATCAAGGCGCTCATCGTCGCTCCCACGAGCGTCGTGACGAACTGGGAGCGTGAACTCGAACGATTCTCACCGTCGTTGAAGGTCGCGATGTGGCACGGCTCGGATCGTCATCAACAGACGGAAGAGGTCCAGAACGCCGAAGTGATCATCACGAGTTACGCGCTTCTGCGACGCGACGAGGAGTTCCTGGCCAAACTCGATTTGACCTACGCCATCTTGGACGAAGCGCAGCACATCAAGAATCCGATGTCTGCGACAGCTGCGGCTGCCAAACGTTTGAAAGCGCGTCGTCGACTCGCGCTTACAGGTACACCCATCGAAAATCGACTCAGCGAGATCTGGTCGATCTTCGACTTCGTTTCGCCAGGGCTCTTGGGATCGCTCGACAAGTTCGAGTCGCGTTTTGCACGTCCGATCGAAAACGGCGACTACAAGCTGGCGCAACGACTACGCGCGATCATCCATCCCTTCATCTTGCGACGCACGAAGCAAGAGGTTGCCAAGGATCTTCCGGAGAAGATCGAGACCGATCAGATTTGCGATCTCGCGGGCGACCAACGCGCCATCTACATGCAAGTTGCGCGTGAAGTGCGCGCGCAGGTCATGGGTGAAGTGGAACGAGTGGGCTTCGAGAAGAGCCACATTCAGATCCTCGCTGGGCTTACGCGATTGCGTCAGGCCGCCTGCGATCCGCGGCTTTTGGGTCTTCCTCGTGAGTTTGGCGATGAAGACTCGGGCAAACTCATGGCGCTTCGCGAGCTCATTTCCGAAGCTGTCGAAGGTGGGCACAAGGTGCTCGTCTTTAGTCAGTTCGTGATGATGCTGAAGATCATCGAGAAGGCTTTGAAAGAGGACGGCGTACCTTACGAGTACCTTGATGGATCAACGAAAGATCGAGCGGAACGAGTGGATCGATTCCAGAACGATCCGACGGTGCCGGTCTTTTTGATCAGCCTCAAAGCGGGAGGCACGGGCCTCAACCTGACGGCTGCCGACACGGTGATTCACTTTGATCCGTGGTGGAATCCGGCTGTCGAGCAACAAGCAACCGATCGTGCGCATCGCATTGGACAAACCAAGGTGGTGAACGCGTATCGGCTCGTGGCGGCGGGAACGATCGAAGAGAAGATCTTGCTGCTCAAAGCGAAGAAGCGCGAGCTTGTGTCTTCGGTGTTGAGCGAGGATCAAGGCGGGGCGAAGAAGCTGACGAAGTCGGATCTCGAAGAGCTTTTCGCTGTGGATTGACCCTCTTTTTCCCCCTGTTATGAAAGCCGGGCACGTTCTCGCT
>JANORL010000919.1:0-1797 GCA_031415295.1 Polyangiaceae bacterium
ATTTGCAGCACGACATATCGGTGTTTACTGGCGGCAAGAGGAGGGAAGCGGCAATTGGACGTCGCAAATGCAGGGCAATGAATTTGTTGCGCAATTGTCCGATTGGCAAGATGCAGATATCGTTCTTTATCGGCGATTCGCAGGGTACCTCGAGCGTATGCTCGAAGTTGCTGGGACTGTAACGTTGCTCGACCTCACGTGCGAGAGCCGTAATGGCATTCCCCACTGTACGTTCCGATTTGAATGGAATATCCAACGCGATGTTCCCTTACGCGAGCGTATTGAATCGAAAGTGGAGCTTGCCGAGGTGGCACGGGAACTCGGTTTGTTCACGGACGTCGAGTCGCTCGTGGATGCTATTACTGAATTGCTTCACGTTCAACTTGGCTATTCCTACGTCGCGCTGTGGGTGCGACCCGTAGATTGCGAGGGCTTGACGCTCATCCGCGACGTCGGTTGCGCAAGGGCAAACGCGCCTATCTGCGTCGTTCTTCAGCGAGGAGGTCGCATTATTGGACGCCTGGATGTCGAGTCCGGCCCAGGCGCGAGGGAAGATCTTTTTATAGAGCTTATCCCATTGCTCGCGCTCCCCCTGGACGCGACGCGTCTGTCGGGGCTTCAGCTTGGACCCGAGCGGAACTTCGCTGAGCGGCTCATCAAGGCTCGGATGAAGTGGGGGCTCACGGTCAAGGAGACCGATGTGCTGGAGTTGCTGCTGCGTGGCCGAACAAATAAGGAAATTGCTGACGAAGTTGATTGCGAGCCGAGCACAATCGAGCAGCACGTCAGCCGGATCCTACGAAAATCGGGGTGCAAGAGCAGGAGTGAATTAGGTTGGAGTTTTTGGACGGCAATTTGAAACAGCGCATTGCGTGCTGAGTGTCAGCGTTCGCGGTAGGGACGACCGGACGCAGGTCACTCACACTCGACGAACGCGAAAGTCGCCGACCGCTTGGTACTCGCCGACACCGCTGTGCCACTCTCCGTAGCCACCGCTACGACCTGAAGCGTAAAGTTTCCAGAATAGTTTGGTGGAAGCTGCAACGACAGTTTGTCCAACGCCCATTCCGTGATTGTCGCCTTCGTATTGCCACTGCTGCGCTTAGGAAAACCAAACCTGGAATTTCGGTTTTGACGCCTTTACGCCGACCGCTTCACAGGTGCCAGTCCGTGTCCTCACCCACGTCGAGAAGTCGCGCATCGTTGCTCATACATTGCCAATCCCATCATGCGTCGAGTTTTTCTTGACCGGCAGACACACGTGTACATCGGCGCTGGCAAATACGAGCGTTATCTCACGCAAAACGTATACGCAGTTTCAACCGCGACGCGCCTTCGGAAACGGTAACGAGAGCTGCCCGAGCGGCGCTCTCCTGCGCCTCGGTGGTCCCCGCGCAGACAAACCCGCCCGCGCCAAACCTTCACGAATGGCGTCCGCGGTCAATGCAACTTGACGCCATTTCATCGGGCCTGCGCATTGCGGACACACATTCACATCAATGGCGAATACATGTCGCAAGAGCCACGCCCAAGGTTTGCGACGCCGTTCTGTCTTTTTAATGAAAGGCGGGCACGTGCCAAACGTTTTCTTCACGTTTTCCCGATGGTTTTACGTCGCGACCCCCGGCGGCCGCCATGGCGGAGGGTGGCGCCCGACAGCCATTACCCTCCCCTTTCCCCCAAAACCGCCCACCCTCGAAACACCACTCGCCCACTTCGCCGCATTCAGAAAAACGTTAACATCAGGATTCATCGATCCAATGGATGCGACTCCATCAATCGATACTTCGCAATGAG
>JANORL010000920.1:0-3441 GCA_031415295.1 Polyangiaceae bacterium
CGTAATAACGCCGGCTGCGACGAGCGCGGGAGGCGAGACGACGATGCCGACTTTGTGGCCTTCGAGGAGGTTGAGCCAGGTTTTATGGGGGAGAACGTCGCGGTTGGTTGTGGAGGATGTCGCGGACACGCGCGCATACTACAGAGAAGCGGCGAGAAGAGAAGGGGAAAGTTTGTGGCGAGAAAGTTGACGGGAGAAACGAGGTGGGCTAACAGCACGCCACATCCACGATGAATCAGGACGATACGACGAACGCGGCATTGGACCAGGTGTTGGCGGTTGTGACCGAGCTGCTTCGGGAGCGAGGGACCGAAACGGGGGCGAACATTGGCCACGAACTGCGCAAGCAGATTCCAGCGTTCAACCCGCGGGCGCTGGGGTTCGAAAAGTTATCCCAATTGTTACTCCAGGCAGCAGACGAACTAGTAGTCGTGGGGCGCAAGGGCGAAGATCGCATATGGGCTCTTGGCGAATCGATTTCCGATCGTGATTTGGAGCATGCGCTGGGCGCGGAAGTGGAAACCGCGTTCGACGTCCCGCTACCTGTCGCGACGCGCATTTCATCCGTGGAGTTCGTCAATTTTCGCTCGTGCCACGATGTGAAACTCGAGCTTTCTACTGGCCTCACTGCGTTGGTGGGTCCCAATGGTTCGGGTAAATCGACGTTGCTGCATGGTATTTCTTATGCTTCCCAGGTCACTCGCGGCAAGTTGAGCGCCATTTTTTCGGGTCCCCGCAATGTACGGCGCGTGCGCTCCAATGGCGCGACAGGGCCCATGGTGCTGGGCATCGCTGCCGGCGCGACGGAAATGCGTGCGGAAATCGAACCGGATGACAACGCACCGCCGTGGTTGAAGTACCGGGTGACGTTGAAGTCGGGCACGAAGAGCGAGCCATGGACTTCACCTGGGCGCCGTCCCGATCCGCCGTTGTACATGCGGCCGGAATCGCGGCTATTTTCGCCGTCGGTCTTGCTCAAGTTTCGCGCCGAGTCTCTTGCTGCGCCCTCGGAAATCGTCGAAGGGCAACCGCGGCTCAGTTTTGATGGATATGGGCTTCCTACCGTTTTGGCGCACCTAGCAACGACGGATCCACCTCGACTCCAGCAACTGGTCAATGCCGTGAAGCGAATTGTACCGTCGGTCCTGGAGACGCGGCAAACGTTGCGTCGATGGGAACCATTCAACGTCGAGGCTCGAGAAGCGAGTTCAGCGTCCACGTTCCAATATCAGTTGGAAGTCAATATGGAGGGATCGGGCTGGGTGCCTGCGGATTTGTTGAGCGAAGGAACGTTGTTCGCATTCGGTCTGCACGCCGTTCTCCAGCAGCGAACGCCGCCACGAATTTTGCTGATGGATGATATTGATCGCGGCCTGCATCCCAAAGCTCAACGTACGCTGGTTCAGCAACTGGCAAACATTGCGTCGACGGAACGTGTACAAATCGTCATATCGACACATTCGCCGTATGTGCTCGATGAAGTGCCTCCTGAGGCGGTACGCGTCGTCCGTGCCCAGAAGGGACGAACGCAGGTCCGATCACTCATTGAGCATCCCGAGTGGCAAAGCTGGAAGTCAAGCATGACGTCGGGGGAATTCTGGACGTATGTTGGTGAAGATTGGCTGGAGCAGGTTCCATGAGTGGGATTCCGTGGCGAATCATTTTGGTGGTCGAGGGATCATCCGATCCTCCGCGTATTCGAATGCTTGTCGATCACTTCCTGCAGAAGCACGCAGAAGCGCCGGCACGCGCTAAAGATTTGCGCCGATTCGAACAAATCGATCACATCGATTTTCGTCGCGACGACTTCTTTGTTTATGTGAAAGAGATCCCGGGAATCATTCGAACGCTCGAACTACCGCGGTATTCGAAGTTCGAGCATGGCGATTTGGGGACATTGCGCCGACTGCAATGGATTCTAAAAAAATGGTCACTCCTCGAAGGATCCGTCGTTATTTGGTCGCGGGACGAAGATGGCGATTCGGTACGAAAAGACGACGCAGAGAAGGCCCAAAAGGACGGTCTTTTTGAACGCCTCATCCTTGCGCTCGCCAACGAGTGCGGTGAAGCCTGGATTGTCGCGGGTTATCGACCCACGTCAAAAGAGGACCGTGACGCATTGGAAAAACTGAAGAAAAAGGTTGGTTTTGATCCATGCGCTCGACCGGAAGCTCTTTCGCACAAGGACGGGGGCGATGTGCCGAGGAGTGCGAAACAAGCCGTTCGAGATTTGTTTGATGGAGATATCGAGCGGCAAGAAGCCGCATTGTTGGTTGCTGCTACGGCAGAGAATCAAGCATCCATTGCTTGTGGTTTGAGCAAATTCCGTGAGGATCTCGAGGCGTGGCTCGGCGGCGCCTGATCGACACTATCCAGTGCTCGGCCAGAGATACGCGAGTCCGAGCGGGTCGAGGCGAAACGCCGGGGAATTGTTAGCCTTTACGCGTCGGCGAATGCGCGGACGCAGACACGTTGCGAAGGAATTGGTGATGTTTTGGGAATTTCCGCTCGACCTCGCATTCGGCCATGATAAACCCGTGATATGTGTTTTTCTCATGCCGATGAAAGACATAGAACCGCCCCTCGTGCAATCCAACAACGCGATTATCATCAGGCACCGAAACGGCACGATCAAGCACTAACTGGGCAATTTCATCCTTCAAGTCCATCGGTGCGTGGTGGCTATCTTCATTGTTGCCAGGGTGGTGCTTCTTGGAGTGGGGCTCATACCAGCGCCGTACAGCGCGCACATCCCCTTCATTTACGACATGCCGTAATACTTCCGGTGTGGGTTGATCTCCGTTTTCTCCGTACCAGACTGTGACAGGGGTGCGAGGAAACTGCTTCGATTCCGCAAAACTCAGCAGAATTGCCCCAAAATGTACAGCTCCGGCTAGTCCTGAACCATCCACCGATTGTCGTGACTCGCCATCACCCATGTAACACGTATGCGGTACGTTGCACAAAAGAGTTTCGAGAAAGGGACCCTTGCTCAATACCTTCATCAAAAAATCGCGCGTGTTCTTGGTCTCGCGCGGGCCTCGACCGAACAACCATTGGAATACGGTTTGATTTTTCGACAGTTGACGATTGCGAAGATCTTCGCGTCGGAGCACCTCCCGACGAATCGGTTCGAGCGCCTTTAGCGCATCCGCCATTTCTTTCATGAGCGTATCGCCATGTTGCGGCGAAGATGCCTGACCTTCCACGGACATTTCGTTAATGACGAGGTAGTCCATCAAAAAAGCTCCATCAGGTCTTTCTCAGCTTGATCGAAAAAGCCGTCGGGCCACGGCATAATACCGCCATCTGGAAAGATCTGCGGCGTGACGAGTTTGCCGGCGGATTCAAAGAAGTGCAAAGCAACGTTTTCTGCTGCAATGGCCTTGTGGCGTACGGCGCGGCGAATGCCATTGAGAACATGGTCGCTGTGGGTTTCGA
>JANORL010000921.1:0-9059 GCA_031415295.1 Polyangiaceae bacterium
GTCGTGATCACGCCGGATACATCGCAATATACATTCGACGGCAAAAAGATCACCGGGTGCAGGAATTTGCTCACGGCAACCGTATCGCCCATCGAAAGCGTGCTCAGCAGACGGTGATGGTGGTGATGGAGGAGGAAGGAACGCGACGAATGGCCTTGGGAACCATCACGACGTGATTCAATCGGAATCCGCAGTTCAAGTTTACGAAGCCGTAGCGAAGACGGCTGAGGGCAAACCCACGCATTTGCCACTCGAATCTGTCGGTTACTTGAAAGACAATCGCGTTCTGCCGATTGGTTGGTCGAAATCGAATCCATGGATCGATTGGATTGCACCGGTAGGTGTCGCCGGGGATTTGTCGTTCATATCGGGCCTCGATCTGGTAGAATACCGCATTTCAAAAGGAAGTACGGTCAAATGCGTCCACGCGCAACTGCTCTACCAAACGGTGCGTCCCGTGGAACTGGAAATACTCGCCAAAGTTCCGCATCCAGCGGCCTTACGTTTTTCACAAATGGCCCAGAAGCAAGCACATCTGCCGTCGATCATGGCAGAAGCAATAAAAGAATTTTGAACGTGTTCATTCAATGAGCCGTTTCTGTTGGACGCATTCGTTCTCGGGCGTCTACTTTGATACGCACGAGGTCGATGAGGTCCCCCATGCCGAATTGAATGTCGTACACGTGTAATGCAAGAGCGCTACGAGCCAACATCGAATCGAAATCGATTGGATTTTGTCGAACATCCCCAGCCACTTGACGCGGTCGCACCTCGAACACCCGAAAGTCGCCGCGAGCTACACAACGCGCTTCGTAAAAATCCCGATACAATACGAACGGGGCCTTTTCCGCAATGCCTTCAGGGACATCGCCCAAACGCCGTAACCTCGTTGGGAAATATGCACGAGACAAACGAGTCCATTCGTTTCCCTCAGGATTGCCTGCATGAACACACACGCCGATCTTGCCTTCCTTCAAAGAATCATCGCGGCGGAAATTCGACGCTCCAGGCGGATAGGATCGATATCCAACGACACACCCTTGTTCTTCTTTCGCTATGCATACAGGCACGTGTTGAAAGCCCCCGCCCGTTCGCCCTCCCTCATCGGTGCCCAGGTGTCCACCAATGGGCAATGCGACAACGAGTCGTTCGAGCAGTTTCGGGTCTGTTTCGATCCTTCGGCGAATCAAGCGACAGACCATGTGCGACCCTTGAGAATGTGACAACAAGACAAACGGTCGCCCCGCATTGTCGTGCGCGAGGTAGTGATCGAATGCGGTTTCGATATCATTGTAGGCGGCATCCAGATAGAAATCGCGAACCTGTTCATCCGCAGCGTACGTGCCAATCCGCACTTGGCGGTACAGCGGCGCATAAAGTCGGCAAACTTCGGCAAATCGAGCCGCCTGAATGCCCGCAGTTTGGAATGGTTTTTCATTGTCGGTCAGATCTTCGTGCAAACCCGCGCGTAGGCCCATATCCACGGTCGGGTAAACATAAAAACAATCGACACGAGGTTCCGGCGCGGTTGTAAATGGAACGATTTGCGTCGTACCATTGGGAAGAACTTCGACAGCCGTTAGATCAACGTCACACGCATCGCCCTTCATGTCGGGACGACACGCCCACGCGGCATGGGAAGCGTAATTGGGGTTCGTAGTCGGATCAGGAAGTCTTGGCGATCCGCGCAAGCAGCCGTTCGAAGTGAATGCCAGGCCGAAAAGAACCACAAAAATGGAGCGCATATATGCACGCTATGCGTTTTTGCAGGTAAATGCCAGCGGTTGTGGTGGGTGTGATGAAAAAAGCGGCTCGATACCGCAGAAGCGAAGCGTTGGGGGGTGACTTGTTACGCCTGCAGAAGGCGTTTGGAAGACGGCGTGACGAGTTACACCCCCAAAAGAGCTGGTTGACTTTACTTCGCGCGTCCGCCCGTGCCTTCAATGCGTTGAATGGCTTGAATTTCGTTCGCCCAAACGCTGATACGTTTGCCGTTTTCAAAAGCAGGCGCAGGACCCGTCGCTCCTGGATTGCCGCGAGGGCCATTGGCACCATTGGCACCATTTTGCCCGGAATTGCCCGCTTTCGGCGCGCAATCCGCCGGAGCGTTCGCTGGCCTGGCCCCCGCAGCTCCGCCAACTCCGCCCTTTCCACCAGTGCCGCCAGAACCGCCCTCACCGGCGGCACCCCCTGGAGTCGCAATCAGCAGACGGCCCTTGAGTTTGTCCGGATTGCTATCGTCAAGGATAACTTTAATGGTTGCTCCTGCACCACCATCACCACCTCGGCTGCCGGTACCACCTGCGGTACCATTGGTGCCGTCAGTGCCATTCTTGCATTCCCCCGGCGCTGCATCGCCAGGTCGGCCATCCGCACCCACAACGCCTTGTCGACCGCGGGCACCGGGTTGGCCTGTAGCGGTGATTCGAATAGGTTTGTCCGCAGAGGGACTGATGTAGTATTCACGCATGGTGCCGGATTCGACGCGAACGAGCGCCGCGTCCGCGTAAAACGGCGTCGACAAGGTCGTGATGGCAATGGTGATCATGGCCCCGGCGGCACCATTGGTTCCGTCAGCGCGACCATTGTTCGGCGAAAAATTCGCGTGATCCTTGCACTCGTAAACCGGCTTCAAGTCCAATTGGGTTTCCACAGACTTGTGCGTTTGACCGTTCAACACTTGTTCGAGCCATCCGCGCAAGCGAACGCCCGTATCGGCAGTCTTCAAAGGATCCGCATCCGTAATCCAGCCTTGACCTTGAACTTGGCCGCTGCTTCCGGACAAACGCAGAACTTGAGGATCGATAACCGTGTTCTTTTGGTTCATACAGCCGGCATCAGCATTGAGGTTGCTGCATGTGCTGCCGTCCTTGAGTTTGGCCACGAATTCGACGTTAAACGCCGCTCCTGGACAAAATAGCGCCTGGCCCGATGCAGGGCGAATCTGCAGATCCGCAACGTTGCGGGGATCGATCTGGGCTTGCGCCGGGCCGCAACCCGTGAGAATGGGCTGCACCGCGGCAATCGCGAGAATGGCAAACAACTGAATCTTCAACATGTAAACTGCTCCGAGGTTTGTTTCGAACGAGTGATTTTCAGGCGCCGCCCGCAGGCGTAACGCGCGGAGGTGTAGGAACCGTTTGTCCGGGGCTTGGCGCTTGTGGCGCCGGGGCAAGCCCAGGCTTACGTTTCGTGGGATCGATGCCGGCTGCTTTGGCACGCCAACATCCGCGAGGTACATTTTGCCAAACGTTGCTCACTTGGACGGCCTTGAGGAGTACGCGACGATTGACCGGATCGTCGACATCATCGCCGCGATCGATGGCCGGGCAATATTCGCCATACCCAATGGGAACGAGTCGATTTTCTTCGACGCCTGCTTCCAAAAGGGCCTGCGCAACGGCTCGAGCACGTTTTTCGGTGAGGGTTACGTTGTATTGATTGTCGCCTTTACTGGACGCGTGACCTTCGATTTCAAGGCGCTGAATCTGCGGGTATTGCTTCAAAATCTTGGCAATCTCCGTAATCGTGCCGCGCGCTTCCGGCAAAACCTCTGCCGAATCGAGCTTAAAGTCGATTTTACGCGTTTCCGGAATCACGATTTCGTGCGTCGTGTCGTCGTACGCAACTTCTCCCGCCGGCTTGTCCGGACAACCATCGTCGTCTCGATAACCATTGACGGTTTCTTTTTCGGAAGGACATTTGTCGTTTACGTCGGCAATGCCGTCCTCGTCCTTGTCGGGCGATCGACATCCATCACCTGGATCGGGAGGCAAATTGTCCTCAGCTTGGGCGGGACACTTATCTTTGGAATTGGCTACGCCATCCCGATCCGTATCGTCGTTGGGACAACCGTCGGTAGGATTCGGCTGCGCCCCATCTTCCTTCGCGTCGGGGCAACGATCGTCAGCCAACATGATTCCATCATTATCGGGATCGGTCGCCGGACAGCCATCGTTGGCTTTCGGCAATACCCCATCCTCGGGATCGTTCGGGCATTGATCATCCATGTCCGCAAAACCGTCACCATCGCGATCACCACCGCGTTGGTTGAAAGGGTCTTGGTACACGGGACTATTTCCAGCACTCCCACCACACGCGGCAACCGATACGGGCAGCGCAAAGAGCAGAAGGGCGAGGCACGGTAAACGAAAGCGAGATCTTGCGTACATGTTTTTGAACAGGGTTCGAGGTCCGCGTTCGACGGACATGGCGGGAGATTAGTCAGTTCGTCGCGCGAGGTAAAGAAAGTTGCGCTCGAGGTTCGAATCGTATTCGTGATGCGCGTCGGCGCCTGGGAACTGGGGCGCTTGGCTTCGCCCCAGGCCCGACGAGGGGCTCCGCACCCTCGACTTGCGCCAGCCACCTAGGCCTTGCATTGATTCGTCCGTTTCGCGGTCGAGTCAACATGTTCCGGTCAGGCAGTCGTTTACACGTCGTAGTTCTCGAATGCAACGACATGGTGCCGGAAGAAACGTGCTTCAATTACACGAATTGGGGCAATCCGCCACTGCGCATTTGAATAGATCCTGCACGAGCGGCAAACCAGTCGGATACGTCATATCGCATTGTTTCTCGCACATCATGTTGCCCGCGCACTGCTCCCGGCAATTGATGAGCGGAAAACATTGCGTATTGGCCAAACACGATTCCATCTGCGTTTCGCATTTCTGCGCCAAACACAAATCGCATGGTTTGACCTGGTCCGATCCAGGACACGACGGTGCACATAACGTGGCCACGCAACTCGATGCAATCGTGAATTCTGCGAAACCTGTCGCGAACGTCGCGAAACACCCGCCAGCGCAATCCGGCATCATGGGCGAACAGCCTTTAATACACGCAATGATGTTTGTGCAAGCGGACTCGCTCGTACAATCGCAATACGCGGCCTGACACTGGTCGTACAAGCAGTCGCCACACATTTCGCCTGGCTTCGCACATGTCACGGCACCGCCGCCCATTCCTCCGCCGCCCGCGGTGCCGCCCCCAGCGCCTCCCGCTCCAGCCGTTCCTCCCGAACCACCTGCGCCTCCTTTGCCCCCTTCGCCACTGCTGCCGCTGCTGCTCGAGGACGACACGGCAGAAGAAGTCGTCAAGGACGTTACGGCGTCACCGCCACAGCCTCCAAAAACAACCGAAGCGCTGATGCCCACCACGCCCAAACAAAGAACTGAGATCAGTTTACCCATGAACGGTATCATTATCATGTCTTCGCCCGAATCGAACAAAAAATTTCACGCTTGCCAAACGATCCAAAACGCGGAACTCTTGCGGCGATGGCCCTCGATACTGACGACGACGCGCGCACGGACGAAACGAACCTGTTACCCGCCGAAAGACTGCTCGCGCCACCTCGCGCCAAAGTGCGCGCATCGGTCGCCAGAATTCCCGGTCACTGGTTCATCATCGCCGAATCACGAGAACTCAAAAAGATCCCTATCGCCCGAATGTTGCTCGGGGTTCCATTGGTACTGTTTCGCAATGGCGACGGAAAACCTGGAGCATTACTCGACCGCTGTCCTCACCGTAACGTACCGTTATCGATTGGCGAGGTTATCGAAGGGCAACTGCAATGCTCGTACCACGGCTGGCGATTCGATCGTCAAGGCACGTGCAAGTTTGTCCCGTCGTTGGTCGGGGGATCCGTCAACAAGGCCCAACATGTTGCGAGTTATGCGGCCACGGAATCGGACGGGTTTGTTTGGGTATATTCGACACCGAATGAAGTACCTACAACCGAACCGTATTCATTTCCGCGGCTTGGTGCAGGATATACAGCGGTACGGCGTCGCGTCGAATCGAATTCGACGATGCATGCGGCGTTGGAAAATGCACTCGACGTTCCCCATACGCAATTTTTGCATCGCGGGCTTTTTCGATCCAAACCCCGCGGTATCGAGATCACTGCACATGTGACGCGCACGCGCGATCGCGTGGTTGCCGAATACATCGGCGAACCGCGTCCTACCGGAATCGTGGCCCGCATCTTGTCTCCATCCGGCGGCGTGGTCACACATTTCGACCGTTTCATCATGCCGTCGATCGCCGAAGTCGAATACAAGATTGGCACAGAAAACCATTTTTACGTATGTGCGGCCATGACGCCTGTCTCTGACTTCGTTACCCACATTTACGCTGTCGTGAGTTTCCGGGTACGCCTGTTTCCAGGTTGGTTACTCGCACCACTGCTCATGCCGCTCGGTCTCAAAGTATTCGCCCAAGATGCCGAATTGCTTGCTTTGCAAACGCGCAACATTCAACGTTTTGGCGGCGAACAATACGCATCCACCGATATCGACGTTTTGGGCCGGCATATCTGGCGCTTGATGCGAAAAGCAGAACGCGGCGACACGAGCACCGGCGACGACCTTCACGAAGAAGATATTACGCTCGCCGTGTGAAGCGGTTTCCTCACGGGGCTTTGGAGGGAAACCCCCATTCTTCTCTCAATGATTCGGGTGCAATGCAATGAGCGCAGCAATCTGCTTCAGCGCGGAATCGGTTCCGCCTGGATCGGCAATTTTGATGAGGACTAAAGCGTCATCGAAGGCCTGCTTGGATGGGGCCTTCAGCGCCTCGGCATAAGCCACGATGGCTTTTGCTTTGGGCAAGCCTTGTTTTTGCGCGGCGAGCAAATCGGCGACCTTCATCGTAACTTCCGTCTGCTGATCCACATACCCGAGCGGCGTTTTCCATTTTGCCCGGACCGTAATGGTATCCGCGGGGTTGATCACGCTCGGGTCGCAAGCCTTGAGCACTTGATTAAAAATCATCGCATCGCTTGGTGCGAGATGCTGAGGTTCGACTTCTTGCGGATTTGAGGAATATTCTTCACCATAGAATTTGTGCATCTGGAAATACCAGGGCATCGTCAATTCCACTTGAACACCTCGCGCGGCGACTTCCATGACTTCGTCGAAACGTTTGACGAACATGTCCGCCGCTTCGGCGGGATTGTCCAGATAAATGTAGGCGCCACGTCCCTTGTCCGTGACGATATCCATGAGTTGGTCCCAATATCCAAGCGCGGGACCAGCCCCGACCCCAACCAAATAGATACCTTCTTTATCCGCATCTTTTGATTTCAGGCCAATCAAGTCGGCGCTCGTCACCCCTACGTTGGCCCCTCCGTCGCTAATGAGAATGACGCGATTGAGCCGACCCGAGCCATAATATTTGTCCGCGAGTTCGTAGCCCTTGACGAGTCCACTATGCAAATCCGTCCCACCACTTGCTTCCAAAGAATTGGCAATGGCTAGCACTTGCACATCGTTTGGCCCCGTAACGATTCGACCATCCATCACGATGTTGTTTGACGTATTCCATGTGACCATATTGACGATGTCGCCTTCCGCCAAGCTTTGCGCGATGGCTTTGACAGCGGCACGTTCACGTTCGATAGCTGGACCGCCCATGGAGCCGGAGGTATCCAAGACAAACGTCATGGTCATGGGCCTTCGAGGTTTGACGGCGTCGAAGGAACGGACGCCGATTTGGAAGTCGAATTCACCGGAAACCGCGGTTGTATCGAGTTCGGGGAAAATAGCGAGTTTTCCTGGATCGGCGGCCGGGTATTCGACGTTGTAATAATTCAGAAATTCGTACGTGCGCACTTCGTTGGGCGTAGGCGCCACACCAACGCTCAACAATTCGCGCACGTGCACCGGGGAAGCCATTGAATTGGAATCATCCGCTGACAGATAAAGAATGACCGGTTTGGTTTGGTCGAGGTTGTCACACAGAAATTGTGGAGCATCGACGCCTGCATCCTCATTACCATCACCGGGCGCGGGAGGCGGAGGGGGAGGTGGCGGAACTTCGCCAGAACCTGCGCTGCCCTGAAAGCCACCGCTGCTCGCGCTTACGCCGGCAGCAGCATTGTTCCCGGAGCTTCCCGACGCCCCACTTGCGCCGGATCCTTCGTCGGCGATAGGGCTGATTGCATAATCGCCTGAGCATGCAACGAGCGCTATACTTCCGGCAACGAACGCCATGGTGAATAGGGGAATCGATGAGTGCAAGCGGATTTTCATAGAGACCTCCAAAGTGGACACGCTTGCGAAGCAATCTGCATGCCCTGAACATTTGGCAACGATTCCGCATTGAAGCAATGAATCCAACGTCGCCCAATTGGCGCAAGGTGGCACACGATCGGAATGCAAGACCACGGCGAGATTGCGCGAAATTGCGAGTGACTCAGGATTCGACTTCGGCACGACAGATCGCGATTTCATGTATGTAGTGGTTCATGATAAAGGTGCCACGTTGAGGACGTTTTGGCCGCCGACCGGCGGCGGACCACGCGTCCCGAGGGGAATCTGCTGTGAAAGCCACCTATGCATTGAGCCAATCGACGATCGTCGTCGGTGAATCGACCAAGGTCTCGCTCGTCATCCGCTTTGGCGCGGATGGCAAAAAGGAAGACGTTCCGCGACGGAAACTGAACTTGAGTCTCGTGCTCGACCGCTCAGGATCGATGGGTGGCACGCCGCTACGTCAAGCCATCAAAGCCGCGCAAGAGCTTGTTGGAGCAATGACGGACAACGATTTGCTCAGCGTCGTGATTTACGACGACGATGTAGAAACAATCGTTCCGCATGCGAAGGCGACGGACAAGAAGGCCATTCAACAACGTATTGGAAACGTGCGTGCCGGCGGATGCACGAACCTCGCCGGCGGGTGGCTCGAAGGTATCAAACACGTCAAGCAACACGCCAAGCCGGACGAAGTCAATCGCGTTTTGCTCCTCACGGACGGGCAAGCGAACATGGGCATTACCGATCCCGCGGTGCTCAAGAAAACCGCTGGCGAAAAGGCCAGAGAAGGGGTCGTTACGACGACTCTCGGTTTTGGTTCGGGTTTTAATGAAGATCTCTTGATTGGAATGGCTCGTGAGGCGGAAGGAAACTTCTACTTCATCGAATCGCCGGAGGACGTCCACCAAGTTTTCAAAATCGAACTCGAAGGTTTGTCTTCGGTCGTGGGGCAAAACCTACTCGTAAAGGTTCGTCCGGGCGCACTCGTCGAACACGGCTGGGTACTCAATAAACACCGCA
>JANORL010000922.1:0-11510 GCA_031415295.1 Polyangiaceae bacterium
GCGACTTCGGTACCTCCCAGGTGGATCATCAACGTCGCTTCAACCTGGGTCGAAACGACCGAAACGGGAATTTTTCGTGGCATCGCCGGAACCCGCTTCGAAGCGCACGGACGACACGTCGTCGCGGTCGCCGACAAACCCGATACGCTCGACGGTGCGCACGCTGCGCCGCCTTGGACCACGACTTCCGCAACTCCTTGCAAGTACGTCTTTTGGCGCGACGGTGACGTGTACGGTGCCGCTGATTGGCTCGGAGAAGCCCGCCAAATTGCAACACTTCCCGTACCTGTGTACGCCAGCTTCGATTGGTTCGACGGCGCCGGGATCATGACCTCCAACGGCGATTTTGTCGTCCACGCGGCGACGTGCAAACTGGACAAACTTGAAGTGCCCAATGCTGCTTCGGTGTTTGCCTGGACGCACTCGCGCGCCCTCGTGCTCACGGCACTTGGTCATGCCCGCATCACCGATGATGCCGGAAAAACCTATCGAGACATTACGAGCGGACTGCCCAACGCTGCATGGATCCTCCGCGTGCGAGACGAGATGCGGGTCAAGACCAGCACCGATAACGATTTCGTGCTGGATGCGAACGGGACCATCAAGCCCGCCAAACTCACGGACCAACGCCACCTGAACGAACCAGATCCAGATCCCGAGGATCGCTGGCCAGCAGACCATGACCTCACCCCAGCCCTCGAAGCGGCCGTGACAAACGGGTTGGTCTTACCAAACGGTGAAGCCATCGCCGCCGATGAAGGACTCGTCGCCCGTGTTCATCTCGCTTCAGGTCGCGCTACGGAGATCCTCCGGTTTGGCGCTCCGGGCGAAACATGCAAGCCGGTCGCCGTGAAAGACAAATCCCTCGTGGTTTGCGAAGCCGGACGACAAGTGAGCGTTATCGACATCGGCAGCGGACAAACCGAACGTTCTTTCGACATCGAACAAGATGCTGTCTGGGATCGGTTTGTCGTGGCTGATGGCGAATCGCTCGGGTTTGTCGGACCGTGTGCAGGGCGAAACCCCGCCCCTGCTGTGGACATCGTGACGAGTGCATCCATGGCCAACATTTCTACCCAACGTAGCGCGACGTTTTGCGTGCGTGCGGCGACAGGCACATGGGTCGAACATCACCTTGATCCGGTCGACGCCACAGACATCTTGGCCTGGATTCCCCGCGCGGACGGCGAAGCAACCGCGCTCATCGCCCTTCCCGGCACGTTCGTACGCGGCACACCAACGGCGGAAGTTCGTGGCCCGTTACGTATCCTGCGTATCGCGCGAAATGTCCCGCCGATCGATATATCCAGCTACGCGTCCGAGGGGCCAAAACTGCTTTCCAACGCGTACCACGCACTGCCAGACGGCAGCATCGAAGGATGGATCTCCTCCGGGCACAGTCCCGCAGGACAGATGTCCATTTTGATCGATGCCGCAGGTGTTCCACACCAACGTCCGCTTCCACCACGAGCGACGACGATCATGACCGCCGGACGGTTTGCCCTCGCGCGAACAGAAGACAGTCGTTACTTCGAATCGACTAATTTTGGTCGGACCTTCGAAGCGATCGATCCTCCGCCAGGTCGACAAACGGATCCCATGGCGGTAAGTGCCGCAGGGGCACACGTAGGGCCGTTCTTGCGTATCGGTTGGGGTGTACATGCCAAACCTCTCCCGCCGCCCGAGCCTGCCCCGGCGGAGCCGTTTTCTACTCAAGCGCGGCGTGTTCCTCCAACCGTTCGTCTCGCGTGTCGTTTTTCCGGACCACCCGTTTCGAGTCGCGTGTCAGATGCTGTCGGCTTGGGTTTGTCCAAAACGCCTATACAGCAATCCTTCCCGGTACGAATCCCGTTTTTGGGTGCGGTTTACGTACCTTGGCGCGGGCTTCCGAATGCGCTCGCGGGTAACGCCGAGTTTGTCTACGTACCGCTGTTCGATCTTGCTGCCCCTGTCCGACGTGTTTCGGTCCCGCTCTCGAAACTCGAAGAGGAAGGGCGCATGTCCCACGAAATTCGCCTTGGTTTCGTGCTGGATGGAACCACCGTACTGCCTGTGGCAGCCGAACGGTTTTCGCATTGTCCCGCGCCTCTCGTCGACGCAGCAGGATTTACCGTGCCTTTGGGGACCTGCGTCGAGGATCCCACGGTGGGTGTCGTCGTGGATGGCCGGGTTTTTCTCGTGCACCCGGAAGTGTCGACATACGTGGCGAGCCCTTACGCGAGCATCGTAATTTCGACGGCCGATTTTACGAGCGATCGGTCCGGAAAAACCAAACCTCAAGGAACGAACGTCAAGACACTCGCCACACACCACGTTTCGGGAGGAATCTTGCGGTACAAATTCGCCGCGGGACTGCGTAAAAAGGCGCCGGTCATGGTGGCCATCGACGCCCTGGGAAATGCCACGCTCGTGCCTATCGAAACAACCCGCGGAAGCGTTGGTCCTGAAGAACCACTCGTTTCACTTACCAAACTGCAACTAGGCACCGATGCGAAATGCACGGAATCGCCAGACGACGCGCGTATTCTGTTTCCGTTCACCACCGAAATTGGAATCGACACTCGAGGATTACCCGGCGTCCGTGAAACGGAACATGGCGGCATCGCGGTGCTGCGGTGGTCGAAACAACGAGTGTGTCTCGACGCGATCGACATGACGGTGCACGACGAACGACACGAACCCGATCTGATGATGCACGTGTCGCAAGGCCCCATTCGCAAAATTGTTGCGCGTTTCGACAAACCAACCCTGGGCAAAGGAACGCTTGCGGTCATCACTCACGGCACGGAAGTGCGTCAGCCCATCGTGTGTGAAGGAGCCTCGCCATGAAGAGCCACAGGGTTTTTCTCGGCTGTATGGCGCTGCTCGGCACTGCGGGTGCATGCGTTACGCGATCGCCCAAGATCACGAGCACCACATCCAAACATCCGGTGGTGGTTGCTCCCGCCAAACCCCAAGGTTTCACGAACATTCATCCCGCACGTTACGTCTTGCTCGATGGTGTCGGTGTTTCGTACGACGAGTCCGCTGACGCTTCCGGCCTTCGTTTGCGCGAGCCAGCCATCGTTGCCGGCAAACGTCTCGTGGTCGAAGGCGGAATGATCGTCGAATCCGCTGTATTTACGGAAGCTCTCGTCGGTTTTCGAGCGTTGCCCGCGCGTCTCGGCGGCGGCTACGTGTTCTGGTCCGATGAAACCAGCTACCACGCACCCACGTTCCTGGGCAAACTCACTCCTTTCGCCACGGTTGGTGCACCCGGCGGCGTTCGTCCCTGGTTCGACACGTTCGTCTTACGCTCCGACATCGGCCCGCTCGAAGTAACCCCTACGTCGTTTACGGTTCGTCGCACCGAACTCGCGCGTTTTTCCGAGATGTTGTCCCTTGATGGCAAGATCGGTGTCCGAACTGATCCACTGGGACACATGGAGGCCTCCGTCGATAGCGGTAAGACGTTTCGCCCGCTCACATTCGACGATGGAAAGAAGTATGCCGGCCCCTTGGTTAGCTCTGGGAACACACTCATTTTTCGGCGGGATTCGTCGAGTGATTGGTCAGGCTCGCGACCCGATCGGCAACTTCCTAATGCTGTTGTACTTGCTGCATCAGGAGCGCTGATTCCTTTTGATCCCAAAGCAAATGATCCCGTGCTTCTCGAGCCACCAAACTCGTCACCCTACGAAGATCCAGCATTCCAGCTTCGTTTTGCCGTCATGGACCTTGCCGCAGCGACGGCGACCGGGGCGCTTGTGGCTGGGAATCAAGTGGTCTTCTTGCGCGAATCGACGTTGCGTGTTTTTTCGGCAAAAACTGGCCAATTCATCCAAGATTTACAACTCTCGATCGGGTCCCAAGAGTTCGGTCATTGCCAGCCCGTGACGCTTGGCGAAGAGGTTTTTCTCGCGTGCACGCATGCTGCAGGGGCGCACTTGTATGCACTTCGCGGAACACCCACGACCGTGCAACTCGAAGCCACCTTTCCGGAGCCGGGTGGGTTTGTCGCAGGACTTGGACAACGTTTCTTGTTCGAGGGGCGTTGCGGTTCGACACCGCCAACAGTCCGAGACTTTTCGGGCTACGGTTCGTCGGACGAAACTCCTGATGCGGGCGAGCCGGATCCCAATACACCGCCACCACCACCACCTGAACCCCCCGCTGCGCCGGAAGAAGCTCCCGAAAAACCTGCGAATGAAGCGACGGTCTGCGTACGTTTGGCGGATGGCACGTGGGTCGAGCGACGAATCGAGGGATTGAAGGATCGAAAAGCTGCGCTCTTTTTGCCAGGCGACAACGGAAACGTAACGGTCGTCGTGTCCGACAAACCTGACGCTGACAAACCTGATCCTAAACCTGTCGAAGGCGTGCGGTTCATCCGCATCGACACCGCACACACCAAGTTTGGCCCGTCCGATTTTTTCCAACCATACGATTCCTCGGAACCGAAACTCCGAACCATCGCCCGTGACGTGTGGCTCGACGAAAAAGACGGATCGGTACACGGCTGGGACCTGCAACTGCCCAAGACCGAGGAGCAGGACGAGCCCGCAGAAAGCGAAGGGATGGGCACGGTTGGCCTCATGACCAGGGGCCGAATCGTTGGTGTTCAAATTAAGCGCGACGGAAGCGTCGAGAAGTATCCGCTACCTGACAGCGTCGAAAACGTTGTCGTGGGCGGCCCTTATGCACTGGCCCAAGGGAAGACGGATGCGGGTCCGACATATTACGAATCGACCGATGGAGGACGCTCGTTCGCGTTGATGCCAAGTCCCGTTTCCGGTGACTTCATCGAATATGGGGGAGGCGACCTCGAAGGGTGTTCCATCGTCGGATGCGCTCTCGGTGGGGGACTCGTGCGGCTTGGATGGGGCTCCGATTCGACCGAGGCGCCCAAGGTGGTCACGCCGGACGCGAGCTCTGACAAACCCGAAACGACGAATGCTTTGACGTCCAAGGTTTTCGATCCACACACGCTCGTCCCGCCCAAACTGCGCCAAAAACTTCATTGTCGTTTGGAAGGCAAAGAAAACGCGATCGCTACGGATAAGGACAAACCGTATGCCGTGACGCTGGCGAACAGCGACGACGTCAACGTTGGCGCCGTGGTGGATCACAAGTGGACGGCGCTGGCAACCACACCATTTGACGTAAAGCCTGCGTATCCAGTGCTTTTCGAGAACATGGACGCCGAACCGCTCAAAGGCGACGCGATCCCTGTCCTGCGTTCGACTGCGACGAACCCGATTGGACTCTTTTTGCGTACCAAGGAATTTCGTTTTGATTTGTCCTCTGGTCCGAAACGTAAACCGGTGGGTTTGTCGCCGTCTTTCCGGGTGAACGTCGCCGGTGAAGTCGATCGGGAAACGTTGGTGTTGTTCGACGCTCGATTGGGAGACGTTCTACTCGTGCAAGGGTCAACGGTGCGACCCATCATGGCGACCCATCAGATCCCCGACGTGACTTCCTCGAGCCTCACGCTCGCGCGACGGATGGGCGCGGGAGATGACGTGTTTGCCATAGCCATCGTACAGGCGGGCACCGGAGACATCTTGTTAGGTGATCTCGATTTGGGACGTGGAACCGTGGGACCTTTGCGTCTCGCTGGGAACATGCGGAAACTCGATACGGGAAGCGCGTGTGTGTTAGGCGCGCGCGATTATCGAATGGTCGTGAACGAACACATGGCCGTGCAATTCGAGCCTGCGGACGAGGACCGTGGGGGACTTTTCGGGTCGAGCCTCGTCGCAGTTGGAGCGGGAAAAGCGTGCCTTGAAGCATCCGAAATGCGGCTCGTGAACGAATCGACCGTCGTCGTACGATATTCTGGCTCGGGTGCCGCTGGGTATCCAGCGATGCTCCACGATCACGGAAAATCGCTCCGAGCAACGTGCACGCGTGAGTGAACGGTTTACCCGCGTGCGTGATATCTTCGTGCCCATGCGCGACGTTTTTGGGTTGGCGAAGGTTTGTCTTGGCGTAGTTGGGTTGATGGTGATCGGATTGGGTTTTTCGGCGTGTGCAGGGGCAAACTACCCCGACCGCCCAGACGTCGCCAAAGCTCAACAAGGCTGGTGTAATGCCCTCGCGAAGTCTGCTGGTTCTGGCGATTCGTGGGATCGGATGAGCGATTGCCGGGGAGCTTCACCTGCCGCGAGTCCGGCCTACATCGCGGGGATCACCAAATGTTATGCGGAGCAGTACGAGCAAGCAAAAAACGCCAAAGATGGGGCGGCGGATGATCGCAGTCTGCTGATTGCTGGGTGCCGCGACAACGTGCTCATCGAGCTACCCGCGTCGACTCCGGGCATGGACGAACTGATGAATGCGAAGTGCGAGCGAGCCGAGCGATGTGAGAAGAACGTCACGATTGACGCTTGCAAGAAGACCATGCTGAATCTCGAACCGGCGCAACTGGCTATGTTCACGACGGTGTACAACGGAACAGCGTTGCATGAAGTTGCCCGGTGTTTGTCGGGCGGCTGCGAGAACAACGAAGAGGAGGCGCTCTCCAAGTGTTACGAGAAAGTCAACGAACGGCTCTTGTGGACACCATGAAGCATCTCTTCGCACGAGACGAATCCTGATACGTTGTCCGTCATGGACTCTGATTGCAGATCATCGGCATCGCGCCGTGCGGTGCTTCTACGGGCTTTTTTCACGGCGATCGCCTTGGCGTTCGTCCTGTTCGTACCTTCGCACGCGTTTGCGACTGGCACCATTACTTTGACCAGCAAAGAACCTGACGAGGCAGACGAGCGGTGGAAGTTGTACTTTTCGATCAACTACGGGAGCAAGCCGCACATTGCATACATCCCGATGATCTTCAGCTTCACGCCGACAATGATTTACGAGCGATCTTTGACGGATCAATCCCCGGAAAAACCGGTGATTACGCGCCTCCCGCTCCAGAACCAAATCAGCATCAATGAGAGCATGGACGTAGGTTTTTCGAACGCGAAGGGTGAAGTGTTCACCACGACCAAATTCGACTTCGTGCTCAAGCGGTCGAAAGGCTTCGAGGCGGGTGAATACGATTTGAAAATCACGCGAGCGGAAGATGGCGCCGCGATGGGTCAAGTGATCAAGCTGAAACTGAAGGGCGAAAATCCGATCGTCGATCGTCGCGCCATGGTTTTCGCCGGTGACAGGAAAAAGAAGAAACCGGACGAGAAAAAGGACGAGAACGCCGACGAGAAAAAGGACGGCGAAGGCGATACGTCATCGGCTGCTAGCGACTCGTCGAGTTCGTCAAGTGAAACGCCGACGGAAGGACCTCCTGCGACGCCTCCGAAGCAAGGCGGATGTGGGTGCCGAGTTGCAGACGAATCGGCAGGTTCGTCATCGGCGCTTGCGTTATTACTTCTCGGTGCGTCTGTTGCGTGGCGTCGCCGTGTCCGCGACGCAAATCGCGCGGCATGAGCCTGGAAATTTCGATGTCCAGGGAAATACTCAATTCCTTCGTCCTCCCTCACTTCCTCCTCTGAACCGCGCTTTTCCGTGGTAGTCTGGTGACTGCTCGCCCGCATGTCAGGGCGGCGGAAACACCCATCGGAGAACGGCATGCGCAGACGCTTTGCATTCCTTGGTATTGTCTCCACGCTCGCTGCTGGCTTTGCTGCCTACGGTTGTAGTGGAACGGGCGATCGCACAAATTTTTCCGGTGGAAACGGAGGAGAGGGCGCTAGCTGGGGTACATCGACGAGCAATGGCGGCAATGGGGAAGGCGGCTGCTTTTTCAATTGCTCGGTGGGTTCGGGACAGGATGGCGGCCCGATGTTGCAGCTCGTCATTTCACCCACGAATCCAATCTTGAATGTCGTCGACGCGAACATTCAAACGCAAGCGTTTACGGTTAAAACGCTAGCGGGCGTGGACGTGACAGCGCAGGTGCAATGGGTGTACGAGCGCCCGGACATCGGCGACGTGAGTGGTGTGACGTTTACACCGACGGGCAAAGTCGGCGGCGCTGGAGTGCTCACGGCGAAGTTCCAATCGTCGGAAGTGTCTACGAATGTGACGGTGTCGGTGAAAACGACGGCCAACGATGCGGGCATTGGTCCGGCCGATATGGTGGCGTTCGACAATCCGACATTAGGACCCGATCCGGGTACGATCGTCTATCCCTACAATGAAACCGTCTTTCCGCTTGGTGTATTGGCGCCCGAGGTACAAATCAACAATGTCCAGGGTGGCGTATACCGATTAAAGGTCAAAGAGAAGTACTTGGAATATGTGGCATATTTTAATGCCAATACGCCTGTTCGGTATTTGATGAATCAGCAGAACTGGGAGCACATTGGTGCGTCCGGGACAGGATCGATTAGCGATCCGGTGACGGTTCAGATATCGCGTTTGCAGGGTGGACAAGCGTTCATGCCGATGACGCAAACGTGGCACATTGCGCAAGGCAAAGTACGCGGCGCGGTGTATTATTGGGAATTGCCTGGCGTTTGTCCCAACGGATCGAATGACGGTAAGATTCTCAAGATCAAACCGGAATCGGCGACGCCTGAAGAGTTCTTTTTCCCTGGAAATTGCTGGGGTTGTCACACGGTGAGTCGCGACGGGAAAACCATGATGGCGACGCTCGATCCGCCTTTCCCGTTCCCGCAAGTGACGATCGATTTGACCCAAACGCCTGCGGTCATTGGCGCAATCAATACGAACGCGGGTCTGACGGGAACGTTCAGCGCGTTTAACCATACCGGCGATAAAATCATCGTCAGCAATGACAACTCGGGCATTGCCAACCCGTCGAAGGTCCTGCGGATCGTGGACGCTGCCAATGGTAGCGTACTCAATGGTGATGCGATGGGCGCGGGATGTATCGAGCCCGCGTGGTCACCGGATGGAGCGAAAGTTGCGGCCATTTGCGGCGCAACGGGTTCGTCGTGGGGTTTTGATGCGACGGGTGGATACCTCGCAACGGGCGATGTCGCAGCCGATGGGTTTTCGGTTGGCGGTGTCAAGCAAATCGTGTCGCAAGCGTCCGGACAAGGCCGACCAGCGTACCCGAGCTTCACATCCGACAGCCAATACCTAGCCTTTGGACGACCGACGAGTGGATCACGTTCGTCGGGCCAAGGTGACCTGTGGCTCGTCAAAAACGACGGCACAGAACTGAAACAACTCGGTCAAGCATCGAGCGGCAACAACAGCTTCAATCCCGTATTCGCACCTCAACGCGCCGGTGGTTATTACTGGCTCGTGTTTGTTTCCAAACGCGATTACGGCAATACGCTCGTCGGGACGAACCGCCAACAATTGTGGATGACGGCGATCGACGATCCGCCGACGGCTGGCGATCCGTCGCATCCGGCTTTCTATATGCGCGGGCAAGAAGGTTGTGGTCTGAGCGAGAACGCCTACATGGCGGAAGAACCTTGCAAAGCAATGGGCACAAGCTGTGTAACGGGCGCGGATTGTTGCGGTGGGCAATGCGTGAGGGATGGCAACGGAGTGTACACGTGCGGCGAACCGCCGCCTCCAGGTACGTGTTCGGCAACGGGTAATGCCTGCACGACCGACGCGGATTGCTGCGTGCCGACGGACAAGTGCATTGACGGGTTCTGCCAACAAAAACCCCCGACGTAATCTCCGAAAAACTCTACGAGCGCCGGGCAAACCATGTTATACGGCGTTCGTGAAGACCCTTCGTCCCTCCAAACCCCGCTCTCTTTCCTCGCGTTTTCATGTCGTTCCACTCGCGCTCGCTGCGCTCGTGGGCATAACATGCGAACAACCTCCGCCGCCGGCACCGACGACAACGGCTGCTGCGACAAGTGCGAGCACGAAATCCACGCCCGCAGCGCCAACAGTTGACGAGGCGAAAGCCTTTGCGACCCGGGTCGACAACGATCTGAAAAAACTATGGACGGCTGCTGCGCGTGCGTCGTGGGTGAATCAGACGTACATCACGGACGATACGGTTGCGCTTGCGGCTTCTGCTGACGAAGCGTCGATGGAGTACATGGGACGAGCGGCGGCCGAAGCGAAGCGTTTCGAGGGCATGAAGCTGCCTGACGACATTGCTCGGCAAATCAAGCTGATCAAGTTGTCGCAAACGCTTCCAGCACCGCACGACGAAAAAAAACGCGCGGAACTCGCCAATATCGCCGCAACGATGCAAGCGGATTACGGCAAAGGCAAATATTGTCCTCCCAAACTCGAAGGCAAGTGCCTGAACCTCGACGAATTGTCGACCATCATCGAAACGAGTCGTAAATATGACGAATTGCTCGATGCTTGGACGGGTTGGCACAGCGTTTCGCCGCCCATGCGCGAGCGCTACCAAAAATATGTGGAACTCGGCAACGAAGGCGCCAAGGAAATGGGATTTTCCGATATGGGTGCTTTGTGGCGGGCGGGTTACGACATGACGCCCGAAGAATTCGAGGCTGAGGTCGAACGCCTTTGGGTGCAGGTCAAACCTCTGTACGACGAACTTCATTGTTACATGCGCGCTCGATTGCGTAAATTGCACGGCAATGACAAGATTGGCGACAAGGCGCCGATTCCAGCACATTTGCTTGGCAACATGTGGGCACAAGATTGGTCGATGCTTTATGATGTGGCGGCACCGCATCCCAAAGAGAGCAAGCTCGATGTGACCAAAGCGTTGGTCGACAAGAAGATCGAGCCCAAAGAAATGGTGAAGATGGCGGAAAAGTTCTTCACTTCGCTCGGACTCGACGAATTGCCGAAGACGTTTTGGGAGCGATCGCTTTTCACGCGTCCGCGGGATCGTGAAGTGGTTTGTCATGCCAGTGCATGGGATTTGACGTACGCGGGCGACATTCGTATCAAGATGTGCATCGCGCCAAAGGAAGACGATTTCATTACGATCCACCACGAACTCGGGCACGACTACTACTACCAATATTACTACAAGCTGCCCATTCTATTTCAGTCGGGGGCGAACGACGGTTTCCACGAAGGAATCGGTGATACGATTGCGCTGAGCGTGAATCCGGGATATCTAAAAAGCATCGGGCTTCTCCAGGATGCTCCGCAAAATGCCAAAGCCGACGTGAATTTCTTGATGAAAACGGCATTGGCCAAAGTGGCGTTTTTGCCATTCGGGAAGCTCATCGATCAATGGCGTTGGGACGTGTTTTCGGGCAAGACGCCTCCTGGCAAATACAACGAAGCTTGGTGGGATCTGCGCAAGAAGTACCAAGGCATATCGGCACCAGTCGAACGATCGGAAAAAGATTTCGATCCGGGCGCAAAGTACCACGTACCTGGAAACACGCCATACATGCGTTATTTCCTCGCGGACATCTATCAATTCCAATTCCACCGCGCGTTGTGCAAAGCCGCGGGACAAACGGGGCCTTTGCATTCGTGTTCGATTTTCGGCAGCAAAGTAGCCGGGGACAAACTGAAGGCGATGTTGATGCTCGGCGCAAGCGTTCCGTGGCCAAAAGCGCTCGAAGCGTTGTCCGGAGAATCGAAAGCGGACGCGACGGCGATATTGGACTACTTCGAGCCGCTGCGCGCGTATCTCAGGGAAG
>JANORL010000923.1:0-26796 GCA_031415295.1 Polyangiaceae bacterium
TGATAAACCGGGGTTTCACCCCATGCCCCACGAGGGCTTCTCGCCCTCGACCCCGCAAGGGCCCAGGCCCTTGACCCATATATTCATAGATCGCTTCGCGGTCGATTCACAAGGACTCAAAATATAGGAAATGCGCCTTCATGCACGAAAAGCTCAACCCGGCAAACGGCAGCGCAATGTTAATCCCTCACCCGCAGCTCGAGATACGCTTCCGCCGCGTCGACCCAAGAGCGTGCATTACGCCCAGCGAGAACATGATCGACCACGGACGCTGCAATATCGACGCAATGGTCCAAGTTGCAATGCAAAAACAACGCTTGGCGCCCAAAAGGAAAAATCCCACCAAGCTCTACAACTCGGCGCATCGTTTCGCACCACTCGACACGAAATCCACGACGATAAAGCGGATACACTTGCGGCACGAAGAGTTGACGTCGTTCGATCGGAACCATGCCCCGAGGAACGATGCCTGCATCATAGAGCTGCTCCACCAGAGTTCGGAAAAGCGGACCGCTAGCAAAATCCAATCCTTTCCCCCATGCACCCTCAGGAATTTCTACACAGAGAATTGTTTCGTTCGGAAAAGACAAATCGGGCGAATAGTGTTGCAATTCAGATATTCGGCCAAACCAATATCGAGGATCGGGTGAATAATACGTTTCGTGTTCACCTACCCGAGCAATGGGCAACGCAAGGTACACCAAATAAATGCCCCGGTGCTCCAGTTTCGTGGGGACGAGATCCTTCAGATCGCCGGCAAAAAGAACGGGACCTTCACGCTCTTTCGTCACGTCGAACGGAACACCACATTCGATGGAAACGCCCCACGTGGAAAGCTCGCGTTCGAGATACCCAATGATCGAAGAAATGCCCCCCGCGGGATACACGAATTGATCGAGCGCTTCGTGAAATCTGGAAAACCCTCCGAATTTGGCAAGGACACGTCCCAGCGTACTCTGCAGCAGCGCCCACGGCTTCGATGCACTGATACGTTTTTTAGCTACGGTTTGCGAAAGTAGCGCTGGATCGATACCCCAAACCTTACGCGCGTATGGTTCGTAGAACGCTCGATACGCAGGTTCGCCCACGCGATCGATGACAAACTGTTCGAATCCCACATCGTCCGCTTCGTCCGACGGCATACGATGTTGTTCCCATTGGACAAACGCCCGCGCTCGACGGCTCGGGCCCAACAAGCCAAACCCGAGCGACAAACTGGTCGACGGTCCCAACGCTGAAAGCATGGCCCAAACACTTGGCGGATAAGCCACGCGACGACCGCCAAATAGAAGTACACCGCGACGGGAACGGGTGAGAAAAGGCTGCTGGGCATGCATTTCGCGAAAAAGCGGACCATCGAGAGCGCCGAGGTGGAGCCTGTGCGAACCAATATCGCAAGGAATGCCGCGAAATAGCTCGGATGCGGCCAGCCCTCCGGGCCGGACGCTACGTTCGATGATACGTACACGTTTGCCCGATCGGGCCAGCATGAGCGCGGCGGACAAACCCGAGATACCGGCACCGACGATGAGAATGGGAATGGGAGGAGCAGGGGAGGAGGTCATGAACGACCGGAGGGTCGTAGCACGGGAGGTTTAGAATGCGTACGACAAACTGCCACCTGCGCCGGGACCACCCGAATCGAATTTACGAGCCTGATATCCACCGCGTAGTTGGGCAGATAATCCTCCCGCAATTTTGATCGACAGTTCGCCGATGAGCCGCACACCAAAGGCTTCCGCACCAGGCATGTCGGTGATTTCGATCATGGGTGACACGAGCAACCGACTTCCGGCGACGATATCCATGCGCGAGTAGAATCGATTGCCGAACGAAACGCCGCTCAGGCCAAGCCGCTCGAAACCGAGAACGAGCTTGGTGCCATAAGGATCACCAATATGGGTCGCAAGGTTGATACCTGCGGAAAACCCTTTATCAGTGATACTCGTGAGCAGTTCTCCTTCGAGTTGCCACAAATCGAGCAGACGAAATCGAACGCGAGCGGCGCCGAAATTCAGACCGACGTCGTATTTATCCGCTTCGTAGGCCGCGAGAGTCTGTAGCGATCGCCCGCGAAGTACACCAAGTCGGAATCCGAATTCGGAGACCGTGCGCAACGAACGATACGTGTAACCTGCTTCGACGCGGTAAAACCCTTCATTAACAATGGGTACGACTTCTTCGCCCGGGGTACACGTGGTTTGGTTTGCTCCGCAAGGAATACCTGATCTGCCCTTGTTTTCGCCGAAACCTACGTATTCGCCACCCACGGTGACAATCGAGCGTCGTCCGCCAAGACGCGCGAGAAGCGCTCGTTCACGCGTATCGGTGATGTCCTCGATAACCGTCACGTTATGCATGGCCATACGCGAAGCGAATGCGGCAATACGTGAACCATTCACATGCTCGACTTCAATGGCATACGTGATGCCTGGCGCTTTCATCAGTTCAGCCGGAACGACCGCTACGTATTCGTCGCCATTGCTACGTTTGAACTCGATGAGTCGTTCCGCACCCGTTGCCGTATTCACCACAGCAACGACCCGTCGGATGAGTTGCTGGTAGTCGAACTTGGCTCTGATCTCGAGGGGTTCGCTAGGCGGCGCCGAATACAGTGCCGCGTGATAAACATGCGGCTGAGCAACCGCGGAATCTTGCGGCCCCGCTGGAGGAGCAGGAGTCGCGGTTTGTCCCGCAGCAGCCGGTGTGGCTGCGGGCGGCGCGGCATCCGTTGGTGCGGGCGCGGCGGTTTGTCCCGTAGGCGCGCCAGCTGCCGGAGCGTCTGCCATTTGCGGCGCGGCGATTGCACCGCCCATCGATCCACCCATCGCGAGCATGAAGGCCACGACGGACGAAGAAACCTTATTGAAGCGACGTTTGGTCACCATGTGTACCCCACAGCGCCGCCGAAACCTGGGCCAGCGTGATCAATGGTTCGACCTTGGAAAGACAAGCGTAACGACGCCACGAAATCCGGCGTAAAACGATAACCGGCCTGCACGATCGCCCGCACGCCGACTTCGTTCTCACCCGTAGACTCGTTGGCAGCGACGCTCGCTGTGCTGACGGTACTTCCCGCAGGTTGGTTCGTCACTTCCGTACGAACGAGAATGGGAACTTTCTTGATGGTATTCAGTTCCAATTGAGTAAACCCGCGCAAACCTACGCCGCCCAAAAGTTCACCACCAAGCAGCAAGTTGGTATCGCGATCGTTTCCAATGCGGAAAATGATTTGACCGCCACCCGTCACACCTGTGTCTTGCAAACCGATCGCCAATCGACCAATGATCGAAAACAGCCGATGGGCACCAATTTCCGTTTCGAGATACCCGTACGTGAGTCCCACGGGGCGTCCCGCAAGTTTATCCACGTCCAGGTCCTTGAGCGATCCACCTCGACCACGGTACACGCCAAAACCCGTGCGTAATGCACGTACGCCGACGTCATCGTACCGCAATCCAAAGATACCTTCCGTCTGCCAGCTCCAGTCATTGCCACGCAAACGATTGTAATCGGCGTAATCCGTAATCAACGTAGCGCTCGCTCCGACTTTTCTCGGCGGGCCAATTTTGGGTACAGGCACCACATAGAGCACTTTGGGAACACCGGGACCGCCGACGACCGGCGTCGCCACGCCCTTGGCCGAAGTTGCCTCGATGAAGTATTCAACCTCGGGCGCTAACAGTTTTTCCGCCGGAATGGGAGCGCCCCAATACGTGGGCCCCGTCGGAACCATATTGAGCGTCTCGAACGCCGGTTCACCTTTGCGACGAAAATGCAGCAATGCACCCGTTGCATCGTCGGACAACTGCACCACCAGGTTGAGCTTCGAGCCCTCGAGAACCTCTTTCGGTTCCTGAAAACTCCGCAGAACCGGAAGGGAATCGTTTCGAGAATCGCTCGTCTGTCGCTTCGGTCCCTCTTTTCCTTCCACCAAACGCCGCAATGCCGCCGCTTCTTCGTAAAGCACCCGCGCATATCGACCTTTCGGCGACGTCCGCACATACTCCTCGTATTTGCGAATACGGGTAACCAAATCCGCGCCTTGCAGACTATCGAACATGTCGGCAACCGCCTGCGCGTCCGCATCGAGCTTCGATGCTGCCACTGGTTCGTCCCACGGCGCCATTCCTCCACCCGAACCGCCCGTTCCCGAAGGGGGATTCGATGGGTTTGACGGATTCGATGGCGTCGAAACCGAGGCCACTTGAAAAATAATCAAATCGCCTTTTTCCGGCGGACGCGTAAGCGCCCCCGAAGGCTGCGCCAACGACAACGCCGTCCGCACCTGCCCAAGCTGCAACGTTCCAATACGAAAACGATCCTCGAGAACCTTGCCCGACACCGGATGCCGAAGCTTTACCGGTCGCCAAATCTCGACAAGCGCTCCCTCCGTCGCTCCTTGACCCGCGCCAAGATCAATGACGAGGTCTTCTCCGTCGAGCGACACCACTGTCGCTCGAACTTCCCCCGCAGATTTTGCCTGCGAAAGTGCCATAGGGCTGGCGCTCAGCAACGCAAGACCGACAAGAGTGGCCAGCACCATCCCCTGCCGTCTGCGTTTCCCTGAGCCCAAACCGGAAACTCGATTCGAGTCATCCATTGAGGAACCATATTTAGTTAGCACGCGAAATATTTCAAGTGGAAAAATCAAAAAGTTGCTTGGTACATTGTTTCGCACTCGGTTCGTCTTGTGTGCACATGCCTTCGCGTGATCGCGATCAAAAGTGCGTACGGTCTTAGAGCGTGTTGAACAGGCGTTGCGAGCGTTGTGATGCTAGGGAGGACGACGGAAGCGTACATCGTACGCTGAGTAAGTCCGACCGACGCAGCGCAACGCGCAGCAGCCTGTTCAACATGCTCTCATGCACCTCTGCGCGGCAACCTAACCCGAAGCACTTCAAAATTCACTTTCAGATCGCCAAGATCTGATATCATCACGCCCGCATGCACCGTTCGACATCACGTTTCGTAACGCTTTCGTTATGCATTGTTTGCTCCTCCGCCTGCTTGAAAGATAAGTCAGAATACATTGGTGCTGGAGAATCATCGCTCTTTCAAGACAACGATCCGTACTCACCCAGCTCCACCGCGGCGAGCAACGATCCTGTCCGTATGGCCCTTGCTGCGGCTTCTGCATCCATCGATAGCAGCGATTCCTCGGACGATCCCGCCGGGGCTCTTGAATGTCCGAGCACCACCCATTGGTCGAAATTCGATACGTTTGCCGCTCCATGCACGTACGCGTGGACCTCTGATGTTTCCCACTTGCCAAGCGCCCCGTTATGGCAAAGCTGCTCGGATTTTGACGATATCCCGCGCAGCGTGTGCAAACAATTCAAACGTAGCCGGCGCATCAAAACATTCCACGTCGGCGCCAATACTTCCAAGGAAATGCAAATAGGGTTCGTCGAAAATTGCGCAGCGGATCAAATCGTTCTCGCCGACATCGATGGTCCCGCACGGTTTGCCTTACGCCGAACGGAAACTTCACAATTTCCCACGACATGCCAAATGAAGTTACTCGCCGTGGACGCAGGCCAATGGCTCGTCGCAATCGGAGCAAGCGGTATTCCATCGGAATTCGATACCTCTGGCTACAGTGCCGGCGGCGCATTCATTGGTGGTGCGATTGGATCAGCCCCCAACGTGCTTTTTGCTGATTCGTCCGCTCCATTTCACGTGGCATCGAGCGATGGAACGATCCTGCCGGATGGCTGGAGCGCCAACGGCAAACGACGTCGCTGGAATGGCAAACCGACTGAAAAACCGCCGCGAATCGGTTTGTTACGGCTGACGAAACGTTTGTTCGTCGACGAACACAAAGGGTTTTACTCGACGACCAAGGCCGATCCCGAATTGTTGCTCGAAATTCCGAAAGGACACTCGGTCGCCGGATTTCAATTCTGGGACAAACACATCATCTGGCAAGAACACGCCGTGAAACATGGACTTCGTACGTGTACGCTTATTGCTGGAGAAATCGACGCCCAAGATTCGTTGGTTAGCCCTCGACGTATTGCCGAAATACCCTGCACGATGCAAAAATTCGCCATTGGGTGCAACAGTGTGCTCATGGGAACCGAAACGCAGCTCGTGCTGTTGTCACTTTCCAATGGCTCGTCGCGAACCTTACGCGCCAAAGGTCACGTCGCCGCGGTCGATTGCAAAGAAGCCCTCATCGAACGCTCTGGGACCCTGTTGCGCATTGATTTGCTCGCCTTCGGGCCTACCAAAGCGCCTCCAACACCGCCGACCGAATTGCAGCTCAAGCCATCAGGCAGCGGCGTCCCGAAATAAGACGCCCTTCACCCACGAGTTCAGTGCCGGTCACGTAACGGCGAATTCGCTAATGAATCCTTTTTCGGGATCGGAATGGCGGTCGGCGTAGGTGCCAAGCGCGCAGGCGCCGAAACTCGCCCGGATGCCGAAAGAGCAGGCGCCGGAATGGTCACCCCAATACGCGCCGGAATCGCCCCATCCAAACTAATGACCACTTCCGCTCGCGTTTCGTACGTTCCCATAAACGCCCGTACACGACGCACGGTACCTACAATTCCCTTGATTTTGATGATTCCATTGACAGAATCCGTCAACCGCCCATCAACCTCGACCGATGCATTGGCCGGAGTCACAATAAGATCGACCTCGATGATTTCTTTTTGCGGCGCAAGCGAAGCCACCGTTACCGGCGCAAGCGTTTGCATCGGACGTCCCTGAAACAAGACCACGGCGCCGGCGACCAAAACGGCGGCAATGGTTATCGCGGCAAAAAGCGCGCCGATAGGCAACGTCGCCTTTTTCTGATTCGGATTGGTATTTGGAAGGGTCGACGACGTAGGTGCCGCCCCGGAAGAACTCGAACGTCGCCGCTCATCCTCTGCCCCAAACAATTCGGAATAAGGCAAAACCATGAGTTTGGCGGAAGAACTGGCCATGAGGTCGTCCATGGAAGCATCCGTCAATACGCGATCGGCAAATGGTTCGAGCCCCTCGAGCACTTGGAACATCGACGCTTGGCGATCTTCCGGCCGCTTGGACATTGCTTTGCCGATAAGCGCCAACAACTCGGGGGGGATGTCCTTACGAAACGATTCCAAGGGTGGCGTTGGTTCGTGCGCAATGGCGTAAAGCACCATAGGAAAAGCAATGCCGTGAAAGGGACGACGTCCCGCGAGCATTTCATAAAGAATCACGCCAAGCGCATACACGTCGGCACGTAAATCGACGGCTCGGGCATCGACGACCTGCTCGGGGGCCATAAAATCTGGCGTACCAAGCATACTGCCTTTTTGGGTCCCGGCGGGGTCGGAATCAAACTTAGAAACACCAAAATCGAGGACTTTGACCCAATCCAGGACGCCTCGCTTGCGCGAAAGAAAAACATTGTCCGATTTCAAGTCCCGGTGGACAATTCCTGCGATATGCGCTGTCGCTATTGCATCCGCGATACGCGAAGCAATTTTTGCAGCTCTCCCAATCGCTAACGGTCCAAATTGGATGATTTCATCCGCAAGAGAATGACCAACGAGCAATTCGAGCACCAAATATGGTTTTCCATCAGGAGTCGTTCCAATATCCGTACATTCCACAATATTGGGATGACCGAGCGTTCCGGCAGCACGTCCTTCATTGATGAAACGTTGCACGACATCGGAATCGTCGGCGCATCCGCCTTTTAGGACTTTGATGGCAACTTCACGGCCGAGCACCGTATGTTTGGCAACGTAGATCTTGGCCATACCGCCTTCATTGAGCAGGCGGGAAACGAGATAGCGTTCGTTGAGAATCGTGCCCACGAGGTCATCGGACTTCGTAGCGGCATCAGCGCTGTCCAGTTTGGGCACGGGGAACATGATTTCAGTTGCACTCGACTCGGGAAAGTATTCGTTCGTCGATGAGACGGCACGAATAAACGTCTCTCACACCTGCAAAATGTACGATAGTGACAAACGCAGGTTGACTCGCTCCTGTATGGATAGTTGTCATCCAAGGTGGCGTCAACAAGGATCGAGCGCACAGGTTGTGGTTGTTATTTAGCGCGGTGCATTATCGCTCGAGCGTCGATGATGCATCAGATCGGAGATGCGACAATGGTCAGCGGCAAATCTGATAGCCGGTTCCGAGCGACATGCTTTGCTCGCAGTTCAAGTTGGCTGGACACACGCTCTGGTCGCCTTCGCACATGATGAGTTGCCCAGCGCCGTCGCATGTGACCTGGCACGAGATATCCGTGTAGTCGTTGTTCATCCGCGTTGCGCAACAGATGGCACCGGGACAATCCGACGGACCATTGCACGAGAGCACCGAATAACCGTTGCCGCAGTTCGCATCCGGGCTGCAAAAATCCTGACTCTGGCCTTGATCGTACCGACGGTAGCAACAGACATTACCAGGCTCACACTCGCTGCCTGCGCAAAACACCGTGATATCCGTGGTGCCACTCGAACTCGACGCACTCGACGACGCACTCGACGACGATGAACCTGACGACGATGAACCTGACGACGATGTCGACGTACCGCTCGACGTCGACGATGTAGCCGTGGAACTTGCGCCCTGGCCCGATCCACCTTCCCCAGATCCACCCGCGCCATTATTCGAGTTGCTGGAAAACAACGATTCGGCGTCGGTCACACAGCCAGCGACCGACACGAAAAGACCGAATGCGCCCAAAGAAATCCACACTGCAAGCTTCATGATGACCTCGTCTTCACCCGCCAAACCGACGGCTCGATACGCTCATTCAAGCGCATTTCCAACTCGTTGAAAAGGCCATCGAGGACCAATTGCACACGATTGTACAATCTCGCCCACTTCCGCAGCGCGTAAACGTGGACTTTTCCGACAACACGGCATTCATCGGCGTAACCCTGGAGCTTCATGTCCACTCGCCGCGACATATTCGACATACCCGCCACCGTACTGGTGCACGCCTTCCGGCGTCAACTCGAGCACCCGATTCGACAAAGCGGCGAGGAAATGTCGATCGTGGGATACGAATAACATCGTCCCCTCGAAATTCGACAATGCTTCGACCAACATTTCTTTGGTCGCAATGTCCAAATGGTTCGTGGGTTCGTCCAGGATCAAAAAATTCGGCGGATCGAACAACATACGGGCCAAGACGAGACGCGCCTTCTCGCCACCGGAAAGAATACGACATGGTTTGTCTATGTCATCACCGGAAAACCCGAAACAACCTGCAAGCGTGCGCATCGTACCGATGGATGCTTCAGGAAAAGCCGCCTGAAGCGTCCCCATCACCGTGGATTCCGTAGTTAGCACATCCATGGCGTGCTGTGCAAAATATCCCAATTTGACGCTCGCACCAACCGTCGCTTCTCCCGAGTCCGGTGCGAGCGACCCGGCGATGATCTTGAGCAACGTGGATTTGCCGGCGCCATTGACGCCCATGACACACCACCGTTCACGACGACGCACGAGAAAATCCAATCCTTCATAAATCGTGCGATTGCCATAACGCTTCACGACGCCTTCGAGCTTCGCGACGTCTTCGCCACTTCGGGCCGGCACACGAAAATCGAACATCGGCGGGCGCTTGCCCTTTTTCGGGGGCTCCATTTTCTCTATCTTGTCGAGCTTCTTCACGCGACTTTGCACCTGCGCCGCTTTGGCCGCATGGGTCTTGAATCGCTCGATGAAACGCATTTCTTTGGCCAGCATCGCCTGCTGCCGTTCGTATTGCGCCTCCGCCTGCTGCTCGGCAATAACCCGCTGTTTTTCGTAAAAATCGTAATTACCCGTGTAGGTCGTAATGTCGCCACTATCGATTTCGAGAATTTTTGTGCACAATCGATTCAAAAATGCGCGGTCGTGGGACGTGATCACGATCGCCCCTTCGTAGGACTTCAAAAATCCTTCGAGCCAGATGATCGATTCAATGTCGAGATGGTTTGTCGGTTCATCGAGAAGAAGGGCATCCGGGCGTAATAAAAGAATTTTCGCCAGTGCCACACGCATTTTCCACCCACCGGAAAGCGTCCCGACGTCCGCGTCCATCAGGTCATTGGCAAAACCAAGACCCGCCAAGATTTCCCGCGCTTTTGCGTCGAGCGAATACCCATCGAGTTCGGTCCATTTGGCCTGCGCCTGACCATATTGCTCGAGCAAGTCGTCCATTTCATCGACGCGGTCCGGATCAGCGAGCGCCCCTTCGAGCTCGGCAAGTTCAGCGGCGACTGAAGAAACAGGACCGACGCCGTCCATCGTTTCCGCGACGATGCTCTTGCCCTTCATCTCGCCGACGTCTTGTTTGAAATACCCGATCGTCACACCGCGGTCGACCGAGATTTGGCCTTCATCCGCAGTTTCTTCACGCGCGATCATGCGAAAAATAGTGGTTTTGCCGGAGCCATTAGGCCCAACGAGACCGATTTTTTCGCCGCGGTTGATGGCACAAGATGCCTCGACGAAAAGGATTTGTTTACCGTGGCGCTTGCCGATGGAGTCGAGCCGGATCATGGGGGCGCGTTCTTAGCGGATGCGGACGGAACGCGCACCCCAAAAAACGCATGACGGTGACGAAAAAGTGGAACGGGCCAACGCGGTGCTCGACATCGACCCGAAAAACGATCGTTTCCGACGATCGCTTACTTCACGGCATTGGCGTTTCGAGCGCAATCGACAAGTTGTAAAGCTTGCCCTTGAATTCGTACGGTGCGTGCGTGACTTTCACGAAGTGTTTACCCGCCGCAACGATCGGCGTGCTCTTCAAGTCCTCATGATATCCCATATCGGCACTCGGGCCGCCGAGAGGCGTGGTGCAATTCGAAGCGAAAACTTGGACAACCGTATCGGTGGTCGCGTCTCCAGCGCTCGTCTTGACGCGCACGATTTGTCCTATGTCAGCCGCCATCACGTCGAAAGAAACCCAATCCACGTCGGTCTTGCTCGACAAGAAAAGATTCTTGATATTGGCTGGCAACGCGCCGGCAGGTTGAGCCTGTGCACACGTCTCGTTGGGGTCGACATCGGACGACACGACCTTCGTCGATTGCAAGGTTGTGGAATAAGCGACCTCTCCCGAATTGTCCCAATACACGAAATAATACGGATCAGTATTCGTGGCCAGAATCGTCGGATTCTCACTCACGTCGAGAAGGTCCGCAAACCGTCCACTCTTCGGCAGAACCACCAAGTTCGGATTCGCATCCAGCGACGAGGCGTTTACCGTAATCGAATACAGACCCGGGCCGGAAGGCGTAAACGAATACAAGAGCGTCCCAAACGGCACCGTGAAATTACTCTTGACCGAACCACCCTCGGGAATCACTTCCGGCATTCGCGCCGCTACGTCAATCGAACCCGGCGCCGGCGATGCCAACGAGTCCCCGACTGGCCCACTATACATTGTGAGATCTCCCGGACCTGCTGGCGTTTCGACATCCAAAAGCACCAACAAACCAGCGGAATACAGATCGACCGATTCCACCGTAGCATTGATACCCGACGAACCCGAAACACTGATATTCGTGTAGACGAATGGATCGAAAAAACCGTCCCCGGTCGACGTCGTGTCGAACGGAGTGCCCAGATCGAGCTGCTTCGCTTGCGTCACGAGAATCGAACCTTGGGCCACCGTGCCTGATAGGACCAAATCGAGCGGCGTTTCGATTTTGAATGCCCCCTTGTACGTTCGTGTTCCGTCCGCGTCGATCACATTGACATCACGCGCGCCAATCGCCGCAGTTTCACTCACCTCGATTGTCGCAACAATCGCCGTAGGACTCGCAATGGTTTGTTTGACGACAATGATTCCATTGCCAAAATCGAGCTGCGTCGCGTCGGTCCAGTTGGTATTAAAACCGCTCACGGTGATGTCAACCGTTCGCGCAAGAAAAACCTTGTTCGGTACAATGGCGTTGATGCTCGGATCCGAACTCGGCCCTTCGTCACCCTTTGGACCAACAGGACCTGGATCACCAGTACATGCCAGAAACTGCAATGCCAGAAGAGATGCGGCACCAAGGAATACGATGCGATTTTTCATGGAAAGCTCCTCGTCGAAAAGAACGACCCTTGTCAATGATCACTCAACGGACGATCATCAACGATACCACCGACGATGGCAAGAAAAAAGATTCAAGACGCCATGGCAATCGTATTGCGGGGTTTCACCCCGGACCCATGAGCGCTAACTTAGCGCTGGATCCGTATCGCGCCTCACGCCCTCTCCGTTGTCTGGCCATTGATCACATCTCCATTTCAGCAGACATAGCCCTGGGAAGTAGGCCATTTCTCGGCGTTCGCGGGGGTCCCCGCTGTTTGAGCCCGCCTTGGGCGGGCGAGTTCGGGGTCCCGCGGGCGCTGAGAATTGGCCTGCTCCCGGGCGGCCCACACAAAAGATCGCGGTTTTCAAGAAAAAGATGTGACCAATGATCAGGTGTGGAATGGGGTAGAGGCCGAAACCTTATCGACGTTCAGCGCGTGCGACGACGCGCACGACGCACGAGCGTCAAGGCGAATCCCAGCAGAAGTGCAGCGCCCGTATTCGCGGGGCCATTTCCAGCTGCTCGACAGCCGCCAAACGACAATGAATCGTCGGCAAACGCTGCATCGCTTTCCGCCACCGCAGTGACGATGCCATTTTTATCGATTATCGCGCTAAATGTCACTTGCGCCGCATTGCCTGCGGTATCGAGGACATCCACGCGGACGTTCACGTTTTTACCGCGCAATTCCAACGGTGCGACAATGGCAGGCGTAATCTCCGAAGATACTCCGTCCACCAATGCTTCGCCGGCCACGAGCTGCACTGCTTGGGCCTGATCCGCATCGCTCATCCACACAATCCAATGATCGAGCGCCAAATCATCGCGCATCGCCATGGACACCTTTATCGATTTGCCTTGCGCGGTCGCCGTCGCCTTTAATGTGGGGACAATTCGATCCTCAATCACAATGGCTTCAGAAAACGTCTCGGGACTTGTCCCTGCTGCCCCTTTTGCCCGCACGGCAATACGATAAGGCCGCGAGGCAAGCGCTCCTGCGAGGTTCACCGTGACCTGATTGCCCGTGAGCTCACGATACACGGGCGACCACAATGTTTCGTTTTCAGGACCCACCAATGCATATTCATACGATGACGCGCCTGCAACCTGAGCGAACGAGATGGTCACGTCTTCCCCAGGTGACACGACAGTGGGGGCTTGGCCATTTTTCGGCCCGACAAACGAGATTTGCGTGGGAGGCAAGAGATCCGGAACGTCGATGTTGACAATCGTTCCGTCTGCCACACTCACGACGATTTCGTCGCCTGCATCGCCGTCGGTATCGCCAACGATAGGCTCGGATACAGATCCGCCGAGAAACTTGGACCAGCGTAAATCGAGGGTGCACGCGTCGACGGCATAAAGATACCCGTCGCTTGATCCCACGAGCACTGCGCCATTACCACTTCCGAGTTTCGCAATGGAGCTCGCATTGGAAAGAACACCCGGATGTTTTCCTGCAACCATCGCGAGCGTGACCGACGAATACACGGTGCCTCCAGCAAGCGCGCGTTCTGCAATGAGTGCACCCGTTGCTCCGTCGAAAGCACGAAGCATTGGAGACAAGACCGACGGTGTCACGAAACGAGTGGCCGCACCACATAACACGCGCGCACCTCCCATGCCATTGACGGGTTCTGCCATGGTGGATTGCCAAACCTGCTTCAAAGAAGCGTCGAGCAATTTCGGCGCCAAGCCTCCACCTTGCAGCAGGAGTTGTTTTCCGCTACCCGGCGTAAACGACGCCACCATCGGCAACGAATACCCCATTCCTCCGCCAGCGGTCGTGACCACGTCCCCCGTGAGCGCATCACGACGGTTCAACCCGTCGTTCATCGAATACCATTCATCCGTTCCGTCGGCATCGAGATCCGCGACGTTGGACGCAAAAAACCCACCGTACGGCAATGGTGCTCCTTGCCAAACTTCATTGTTGCTCGTAAAATCTACCGCATGCTGAACAACTTGTACGCCGTCGACGCGCCAATCAATCCCGACAAACGGGACATTCGATCCAGCGATTTGTAGAGGCATGGGTGTTCCGTGCGGCGAACCCAATCCCATATCGACTTCGCCCACGATCGTTCCAGTCGACGCCCGACGCGCGACGAGCGATTGACCATCAGCACCAACAACGACGGTTCCAAGCGGTCCAAGTTCGATAATGCTGGGCGCCCCCATACGCTCCGCCGTCCATTTGGGGAAAGGCGGCACAATGAGAGAAGCTATTTGCGCATCGCCCACATAAAGTCCGAATGGAGAATCCGGCAATACGACGAAAGGCCCGTGTTCGTCGCGACCCACGAGCGGTCCACCTCGGGCCCCTGTATTCGGCTGCATGGCGCCACCAATGATCGAGCCCGTTGCTTTTCCACCCGCAAAGACGATTCCATTGGTTCCTTCGAATGATTGGCTGAGCAGAATCACCGCCCCCGCACTCGTTCCAATGGCAATCTGCGGATAAGGACGCGTTGCCCCGCCTGCCGGCATGACCCCGGTGATTTCACCGACGAGCGGCACGTGAATGCCCACGGTTTCCATCCCCGCCGATCCAAGCGCCAAACCACGAATATCGAGAAAGCTGCCAACATCTGCCAGAGCCGCATAAGGAATTTGCGAACTCGGTTTTCCTACGAGCAACGCGGGACGCTTTCCGGGTCGTTCGAGAATACCAGCGCGGTAGTCGAGTTGTCCGGTTTGACGTCCGAGTTTGTCCGGCATACGCTCCACGCGCAGTTCGGGAATGGGTCCCGCAACGATCGAGAATTGTCCGGCGTTGAATTGATGGATCGACAAACCATTCTGCGTGGCCAGCACGATTTCTGCGCCGGGCTTTTCATCGAGATTCGCTGCACCTTCGAATCGAGCACCTTCGAAAACCGCCACTGGCGTCCCACTTGCACCACGCAAGATTTCCGTCGTGAAACTAGGTTTCGACGCGCCTCGATGGGAAAACATCACTTCCGCAATGCCATCGCCATCAAGGTCCGATACGACGTCCGCGACCGCCACCATGCTCTCGTCGTATTTGGCCGTTACTCGGCGATAGAGCATCGAATTCGCGCCAGTCTTGGGATCGAGTCGAAATACCGTGATACCGGCAGGTCCGGCGCTCGTGCCGACTTGCCCCGAAGGTTCGATAATGACGAGTTCTTTACCCGGCAGTCCGTCGATTTGTGCAGCGATTGCTCGAGCGTGCGGGAAAGGATTTTTCTCCGGTGACGGAAGCGCGAGCGTGGTGATGGTTGTCCCGTCCAAACCACGTACGATGACGATTTTGTCTGACGACGCCAATACGATTTCGGGCAATCCGTCTTCGTCCAAGTCCACGATCGCATCGCTACCCGAATTAAGCGACGCAGGCACGGCATTTACTGCGCGCTCCCAAAGCGTTATCGGTTGCGAAAATCCAGCCGCAAACGAATAAGCTCCGGCACTTTGCGTGCCTTGTTTTGCACACGTCGTACATTCGTCGACGTATACATCCGCAAGCCCATTGCCATCGAGGTCCACGACGCGAACGGCCGCCGGCGTTCGAAACGCTTCGGGTGCCGAGCTCCAAAGAACCGCGCCCGTTTTACCATCCAACACATGCGCTCGAGTTTCCGCTCGAACGATGATTTCAAGGTTACCGTCCCCGTCCAAATCCGCAATGGCTTCGACGTCACCCACGCCAAGCATTTCACTTTTCCACGACGTCGCTTGGGTCATGGCGTCTTTGACGATGAATCGACCGCCTACTGCGGCAACGAGCGTAGATTGGTTTTGAATACCAAACTGCACGGTTTGTGCCGTCGGACGCCCGCCCATGTACGCTCGCCACGTCACATAAGGCTGCTCAATGGGAACGACCGCCGAAGAGGCCCCCGTACGCGCGGCGTCATGACGCCCAATGGGCCAGGTGTCAGCCTGTGCCGTTTTCGCGTGCAAACTTGCCGCGACCAGACCCAAAACGAACGCATGTCCAATTGATCTCATGATGTTCCTCCGAAAAAAAGAACCCGCACCCATCGCCTCATGGCCGGCGAGTTGGTTGCTCGAAGGGCGGAGAAAATTCACGCAGAACAAGGTTTCTGCATCAGGAGCAGCAAATTGTCGAATATACGCGGGGCAAAGCGAAAAGCGCTTCGAACGTGCAGGAAACTTGTGTGCGCAGAAAGGTAGTACGATGTGCGAGATCAAGCGTCGGAAGGACGATGAGCGACACTCGAACGCTCGAATCGTCACCTGGCCTCATCAAGCGTATATACACGCGCGTAAATTTATGAAAGGATGCGCTATGCTGCCTCTTCCCGGAGACGACGCTGTCCTTCCTACGGTTCAGCAATTTCTCGTCCTATTTTCCAAGGCTCTCGCGGCGCTTGGCGTGTCTCCCCAGCCGCGCGAATTGGAACGTCCGGTGTTCGTCGTTCACGAAGCGCTCGCCGGACAATCTCGTGAATTCCATAGCCACGAACACGTTCTCACGATGACAAAGGGCGCAAGCCCGATCGAAACTTTGGCCGGGATTTTTCACGACGTCGTCTACGTACAAGTCGATCGCGGCTTTCCACGTGCCGTCGGCGAAATGTTACGCCCTCTGCTCATGCCGATCGATGGATCGGGTTACCGCGTATCGCTCGCCGTCCTCGACGACCCTCTCACGGCAATGGTGGCGAGGATTTTCGATCGTGCTCCAGGCGACGAATTATCGCCTTTTGCAGGACTCAACGAATTGGCCAGTGCACTCGTCGCCGCGAAATGTTTAGCCCCGTTTTTATCAAAGGGACAAATCGCGGAAATTGCTGCCGGAATCGAAGCCACGATTCCTTTTCGCGATAACCTTGCCTTCGATAACCTCGCCGCGCGCCTACGGGACCTCGATTTGCCCGATTTCGGTCCCGATGCTTGCGACAGTGCCGTGCGTTTGGCAACTCGTCTCAGCAATCGCGACGTTGAAAACTTCGCCGAAGAAGATCCGGCCCGATTTCTCGACAATACCTGGCGCCTCTTGCCCGAAACGAATCCGGCCTTGGTCACGCCCGGAGTATATCGCACCGGCGAATACCGCATGGCCATTCAAAAAATGGAAGCGTTTTTGTCGAAACTCAACGCTGAACGCGTCTTTCACCAATTTCAAAACGAACCGTCTTCGGAACACTACAATCGACTCGTTTTACAAGCCAAACGCAACATCGCTTTAGCCGTACGGTATCTCCGCGCCAAACTCTATACAATTGCGCTCGTCGAAGCCATTGCCAATGTTTCCGGTGGAGATGCTCCCATCGAATTTTTCCTGGGTGCGATTCCCCTTCCCGGCAGCTCGGTGCGCTCCGTCAATGCCGAACTTTATTTACCAAGTGTCGAGAAAAGCTCGGAAGACATGGATCCCGTCATGTTGCGCTTGCTCGAAGAAGGACGATCCACCCCACCCGAATTCGACCTGCCGGCGTCACCTTATTCGGCGTACCTTTATCGAGTTTTCGGCGAAAAAGCATTGATGGAACGAATGGAAGCTTCACGACCCTGGATGCGCGGAAGAATCTCGGCACAACAATTCCTCACCTCCCAAGCAAGCGCTCCCGTGGCTGCACTCGTACGTGCCATTGCGCCCATCGCCATCACGCGACGTGACGTTCTCGAAAAGTTGGCAAGCGAGCTTTCGTAAGGCGTCCGGGGAGCAGTTGGCACCTTTCCCATTGTGCCCTTCGCCCGTCACGTCTACAAACGGTCCCATGATGCGAGGCGCTCTCAGCGATATCACGAAGGCCGTTGGAAATACCCCCGTCGTAAAACTGAACAAGGTCGCCGAAGGCCTCGAGAGCGAGATCTACGTCAAGTGCGAATACTTGAATCCAGGCGGGAGTCACAAAGATCGCGTAGCCATCAACATGCTCCGCGATGCCGAAGCCGCAGGTTTGAAGCCTGGAGGCAACATCGTTGAAGCAACGAGCGGCAACACGGGCGCTGCCTTGGCCATGAATGCAGCGATTCGCGGTTACAAGTGCGTGTTCGTCATGCCCGACAAGATGTCGCAAGAGAAGATCGACACGCTCCGCGCCTTCGGAGCCAGAGTCGTGGTTTGTCCGACCGCTGTCGAACCTGATGATCCCCGCAGCTACTATCAAGTTGCCAAACGGATCGCCGACGAAACTCCAAACACGTTTTACGCCAATCAGTACCACAATCCGTCGAACCCCAACGCTCACTACTTGTCGACCGGTCCGGAAATCTGGGCACAGTGCGGCGATGACGTCGATGTGTTTGTCGCAGGCATGGGAACGGGCGGAACAATCAGCGGCACTGGCAAGTATCTACGCGAGAAAAAACCTTCGATTCGGCTCGTCGGCATCGATCCCGTCGGCTCACTTTATTACGATTTCGTAAAAACGGGACGTATAACAAAACCCTTCAGTTACAAGGTCGAAGGCATCGGCGAAGATTTCTTTCCGAGCACGATGAACCTGAAGATCCTCGACGAAGTGGTGCGTGTCGACGACAAAGAATGTTTCCTCATGACGCGTGATCTCGTGCGCCTCGAGGGTCTGTTCGTGGGTGGATCGGGCGGCGCTGCAGTCGCCGGCGCGATCAAATATGCTCGCCAAAGTGGCCGTAAAGAACGAATTCTGGTGCTTTTGCCCGATGCGGCTTCGAAGTACCTGGGCAAAATCTTCAACGACAACTGGATGCGCTCCAATGGTTTCCTCGACGACGAACATTCGTTCGGAACCGTACGCGATGTGTTGGCCGGAAAAACCCTTGGCGATGTCGTTTCCGCCAGCCCGAAAGACACTGTCGGAACGGTCATCAGCAAATTGAAGACCTTTGGTATTAGCCAAATCCCCATCATCGATGACGGACAACTCAGCGGACTCGTGCATGAAGTCGACCTGCTCAGACACCTCGTCGAAGGCAAAGGCAACCTGGAATCAAGCATTCAGGGGCTCATCGAAAGCGAATACGCGACCGTCACGGTCGACACGAAGGTGGAGCTTTTGAAAGGCGTGTTGAACGACGCCCGCGTGGCCATCGTGACCGACGGAACGCGCGTCGTGGGCATCATCTCGAAGATCGATCTGATCGACTACTTGGCCAAACGCGTCGCGCCTTGAGGCCACCATGAGTATCAGCGTCGAGGCGGTGGAAACGGTTCTGCTCGACTTCGTCACGAAAGACATTTTGTTGCGCAAAGATTCCATCGGTCGCGACGTGGATCTTTTCGATGCAGGATTCGATTCTTTGTCCCTTTCGCGTTTGCTCGTGTTCGTCGAACAAAGGTTCGGCGTGGTCGTTCCCGATCAAGACCTGGTGATTGACGAGATCTCGACCGTCGCTTCGATGGCGCGATTTTTTCACGAGTACATCGGCAAGACAAACCCATGAGCCTTGCGGCTGCACCGTTTCGACTCGAGGCGAGTTTGTTCGCCGCACGAGACGATCGGCTCGCACTGTTTGGTAAGACAGACCGCATGACGTACCGCGCGCTTGGAGAACGCGGGACAGCCGTGGCCCAAGCTCTCGAAATGCTTGGAGTTTTACATGGCGAACCGGTGGGCCTCGTGTCATCGGGACGCGTTTTCGACGAGGCGGTTGGGTTCGTAGGCATCGTGCTGCGAGGAGCCGTCGTCGTGCCGCTCGATGCGTCGGCACCTCCGGCACGTTGGGGAGCGATCGCGAACGCGCGTGGAATTCGCGTGTTCGTACATGACGAACCTGCACGAAATCACGTGGAAAAGGCGTGCGAACATGCGGGTTGGAAGCTGGCACGGGTCTGTCTGGGCGCAACGGGCAACGTCGTAGGGACAACGCCCGGAGATGTTTCGACAACCTCCGGACCACTCGATCCAGCGCTTGCGTGTATCTTGCACACCTCGGGGACAACGGGCGGACCGAAGCCAGTACCCATCACTTGGGCGGGACTCGAAACGTTTACCCGCTTCATGATCGACCTCGTTGGTTTGTCCGAGAACGATCGGGTGTTACGAGTCGCTGAGTTGGTGTTCGACTTGTCGTGGTTCGATCACGTGGCAACATGGCGTGCTGGAGCAACCTTGTGCACGATGCCGCGTCGGGATCTTGCGACGGGCAAAGCGCTCATGGCGGCTCTGACGACACTCGAACCGACGGTGGTGTATGGAGTGCCGAGTTTGTTCATGAAGCTCGGAGCAGCCTGTGTAGACGGTGAACTGCGTCCTGCACCTCGAGCGATTTTGTTTGCTGGTGAAGTATTTCCGCCGCGAGAATTGGCAAGATTTGCGGCGAGTTTGCCATCGAGTCGCCTGTGGAACTTGTATGGGCCCACCGAGACGAACGTATGCACGTACCACGAAGTTGACCGCGACAAACTTGATGGAGACACCGAAACGCCCATTGGCAGGGGGTGTCCTTATGCGCGTTGTTGGCTCGTTGAAGAAGGAGATCGGTCGCGGAGGATTGATGGTGTTGGCGTGGGGGAGCTTTTCGTAGAAGGTCCCACGACGCTGGGTGGTGGTCCGTACGCGACGGGGGATCGGGTCGAGCGAAAAGCGGACGGACTTTTTTATTTTCGTGGGCGACTGGATCGGATGGTGAAGATTCGCGGATATCGGGTGGAGCCTAGCGAGGTGGAAGCGGCGCTCGAGAAGCACACGGCGGTGCGTCAAGCGGCGGTGATTACGCACGACGATGCGCGGCTCGGGAAGACGTTATGGGCATTTGTTGCATTGCGGGAAAACGCGAAAGGCGTGGACGATCGCACATTGCGTGGTTTTTTGGCTGAGGTTTTGCCTGGATACATGGTACCGGATCGAGTGGTCTGTCTTGACGAACTTCCGCGAACGGTGACGGGAAAGCTAGATTTTCGGGGATTGGAGGGGATGGGTTGAATCATGACTTGGACGAACTGCGTTGGGGACATACCAAGGCGTGATTGACACCATTGTGGAGCACGTCGCAAATTCTGGACAAAGAGCGCCATTTTGTGTAAGGATGGATTGGCCATGAGTTTTACGATCAAAGCATCCAATTATCGTGCACACCGGGACACTGTTTGGACGATTCCTGAAGGCATTTCCGCGGTCGTCGGAGTCAATGGTTCGGGAAAGACGACGCTGCTTATGGTAGGCGACATTCTTCGTCGTGCTGTCGATCCGGGTTCATCGGGGCTGGAGGCGGCCATTGAAGAGTATGGTAGCTCCACCTGCACACGCGTGCTTCATCCGCGCGATGTTGGAAGACATTGCCGCAATGACAGGTGTGCACGTTCCTTGGCTAGGCAACGGCAAACTGCACCATCTGACGTGCCTCAAAAAGAATGGAATTCTGCGGAATGTGTCGGGTTGAAACAACTCGATGACGAAAACCGCCCACCTATCGACTTCTCCTGATGCAACAACCTGCGCCCCAATAGCCATGCCCCACCAACACCACGCTTTCTGTTCGTCTTGTGGAACGGCATTCGCCGAAACGCAAGGCTATCCGCGAATCTGCAAAACGTGCGGTTTGCAAATCTGGGCCAATCCCATTCCTGTCTCGGTCGTCCTCGTACCGGTCGAGACGAAAGGGAAAACAGGATTACTCGTCGTGCGGCGAGCCATTGAACCTCGTCAAGGGTTTCTCGCGCTCGTAGGTGGGTTTCTCGAAGAACACGAAACGTGGCAACAAGGCGGCGTGCGGGAGATTCGCGAGGAAACCGGCGTCATTATTGATCCCGCGACGCTCGAACCTTTTTGGTACACATCGACAGAGCCTCAGCCCAATCGCGTGCTCTTGTTTTCGATTGCCAAACCTATTTCCGAAGAATCCCTCGCGTCACTCACGCCAAACCACGAAGTGAGTGAACGTGGGTTGGTGTTTGGCCCGGAAGGCTTGGACGAACTCTTTGCGTTTTCCCTTCACGCCGACGTTACGCGGAGGTATTTCCGAGAACGCGGTATTACCGGGGAGACGGACTATACCGTCTGTTGATGCGGCGGTTCAAAGCAAGCTCGACGCGTCCATCGAATACGTCGGCCCATCGGCTCCAGTGGCGCCACTTTTGCTGAGCAAACCTTTGATGAACAACGTTCCGGTATCCACGGTCGTGGGATTACGATACACGACGCTGTTGTCACGCGCATCGAGGGCCAGTGGAATGACCTTTTCGCTGTTCATGTCATACGCGAAAATGCCATAACTTCCATGGTAAACAATCTTGTCCTTGTATTTGCACCAGCTGCCGTTGTTGTCAGGGTAATGGCTCTGGGCAAACGTCTTGTTCATCGAATACCCGGCTTTGATCTTGTCCGTAATGTTTTCGCGTGAATCCGTCGCCATATCGTACCGGAAAAACTCGGACCCCTGCGAATACACTGCACCTCCTGAATAAAAGTTCGTGCTGCCGACCTGTTTGTCGTTTTTTGCCCATTTCGCTTTGGAATCACCGATATCGGCCATCCAAATGCGGAAACCTTCGTCGAAAATGAGCGTCGTGCCATCGACGGCAAAGTCGTGGAATTCGCCGATCACGTTGGGCGTTATGAGATCGTCGAGCGTCAGGAGGGTCGTCGGATTCGCTTGTCCAGGCGTCCACTGTTGCAACGTGTATTTTCCGGAAATGGAATCGTTGACAACGATGAAAAGGTCATTGCCGCTTACCGAATACGCCCACCAGCGCTGACCAGACGGAGGAGTGGGCAAAGGCAACTTGCCGAGCAGTTGTTCTGGCGCTCCCACAGCATACGTATTGGCCCCATCAAGCACGTTCATCGAAGCAATCATGGTGCTCGATGCGTGGAAATTAATGGTATCCACCGGATTGAACCCGCCGCCTGACAGGTACACCTTAAAGGTATAGTTCGTGCGCGTTTGTGTGGAATCGTCAAAACTGCGCAAAAATGGATTACTACTGCCAACTTCGACCCAATAAAGCGTATTTCCCGCCGCATAAAAGTCTTGGGCTGGCGTGTTGACAAAAACGGATCGTTTGGCTTCGAGGCTTTTTTGCAAATCTTCGTATTGAGCGATGTCTTCTTCTTGCGTTTGTTCGTCGGGGCCAGCTGCGGCACCACATGCAAAAAGTGTCGTCGCGAATGTGATGAGCAGTCCTTGGCGAAGGATTTTTGTCACGGGTCGTCTCCTTGTGGGAAGCCATGGACGTTTCGAGCCGCACCGCTATGCACGAAAAGTTACTCTTGACCGGACATAGAATGTCTGAGCGGATAACAAGTGCCTTTTTCTTTGCCTCGCGGATGGTTTTCATGAACCATGCCGTTGCATCATGGAACCGTTCCGCCGCGGTAAACTCATCCTGTTTGCGTTTTTGCTGCTCGGACTGGCCGCGGTGGTCGTTTTTTTTGCCAGTCGTTCGTTTGTACACAAATCATCGACTGTGCTGCCGTTGCCAGCGACCTCGATTGCTGCGCCACGTGCGGCTGCCGCTCCAGCTGCCCCCCAATGGCCTACGCCGTTTTCCGTAGAACTGCGGGGATTACCGACCAAAGCGGCATTACCTCCCGGAACGTTGCGCATTCTCGTCGTGGGAGATTCGGTGGCCAAGTTTTTGGGTTTGGCGATGCGTTATCGACAAGACGAAAAGCAAGCGTTCGTCGCGGAACGTGGCGTTGGCAGTTGTTCCATGTTCGAATCGAAGCCGTACGTCGAAAATGGTCAAACGTTGATGAGTTCGAGTTGTTCGACGTCATGGGCGGCAGACGTGGCTGAACTGCGTCCCGATGTAACGCTCATTGTGATGGGTGGCGGATTTTTGAGCGAAGGCGCATGTACGAAGGACTTTCAAACGGCGTACGAAAAACGCGTTTTTGAGCTTGCGACGGCCATGGGAACCCATGCGGGTCAAATTGTGATGACGCGTGTACCTTATCCGGTCAAGGCGTGGCGGCATTCCAATGTTCCCGAACGCGCCGATTGTTTTAATGAGATGCTGGTGAAGGTCGCGCAAAAAGGTCAATACGACGTGCTCGATTTGATGCATTACGTGTGTCCCACCCACGCGTGCAACATGGAGAGCAATGGAAAGCCCATACGACCCGATGGATTGCATTTCGACGGCGGCGGCGCAGAAGATACGGCTCGCTGGGTGCTGGGAGAACTTGGGCGGATGCGCCTTGTAAAGAAGTGACGCGATGTGAGCCTTCGGTCGACGTCCCGCACCCCGCGGTTTGTTCGAACAAACCCGCCCGACAATAATTCCACGATAGTTCATAAAGGAATCTTGCCCGCAATGCGACTATCCGTTCCCGTCGACAAACGAGCTCCGACGCGAGAACGACGGAAAATGCAAATTGCATGGCAACAAGCGAAGTTCGCATCGGTCGGTACATGTGAGGGCGCACGTTGCCACGTTTCTCGACGCGTTAGCAAGAGTGTATGCGGTTGTAGTTTGGCCAGCGATAATTCATTGGTGAATACATGGAAGGCGTGAACGAGCGTATTCCAAGCTGCAAATACGGTCGATTGAACAAGGCAAACAATGAAATCGTACTTTACGATTACTGTGCATTCATCCATCGGCGTTGTAAATCATTCTGTTGGGGAATGGATCAACGGGTACACATTTAGATATCTTACACATTTCTATTACAAGTTGATGACTCATTCTTTCTTTTTCGCTCTATGCTGGAAAGGTTCTTCCGGGTAAAACATTGAATGCTGTATTTGAATATTTGCGAAAATAGTTTGGTCGCTTGACACGCGAAAATCGTGCGTTGGGGATTGACGGTTCGATAACGGTTTGTCTTCATGAAGGAGCATGATTCGAAGGCTAGACCGACACGTGATACCGTTTGGACGCGCCAAACCGTGCGCGAAGCAAGTTCCTTCGAAATGCTCACCGGGCTTCTAGCCTCGGAGAGGTAGACAATGAGCGCTGGTTCCTCGAAGACGATCGGATTCGGATACCAATTTGGTAGGACGGCTGCTTTCTTGTACGTCGCGCTTTTTGCGGGATGCGTAGAATCGAGCAATGATCACGAAGACGTAGGGGACACGGCTTTGAGCTTCCAAGAGTTCGAGGCTGCTACATTTCGTGAACCGGATACGGGAATCTATATCGTCGACGGTGATACTCCTGTCGACGACATAAAAAAACTCGAGGAGTTTTACGAAAAATACGTGCAACCAGGAGCGCTCATCGTGCACCAGCAAGGAGGTGTAGATGCAAAGTGGAATGCAACGCAGAAGAAACAATTGACGTATTGCGTGAGCACCACATTCGGTACGCGGTATTCGACTGCCGTGACGGCAATGGCCGATGCCGCGGCAGCGTGGGAACAAGTCACGGACGTGAAATATACGCACCTGACCGCGGAAGACGGGAATTGCACTGCGACAAACCAAAACGTGCTTTTCGACGTTCGACCGACGAGCGGCGGTGGTTACTTGGCGCGAGCATTTTTCCCGAATGATTCGCGATCGAGTCGCAACGTCATCATCGATACCTCGGCGTTTCAATCGATGGGCAATCCGACGGTGCTTGGAGTTTTACGGCACGAACTTGGCCATACGCTTGGATTCCGGCACGAACACACGCGTTCCGAAGCGGGAACGTGCTTCGAGGACAACAATTGGCGGGTCCTGACTCCCTACGATTCCAATTCCGTCATGCATTACCCACAATGCAATGGTACGGGAGACCGAACGCTGAGCCTCACTGGCAAAGACATTCAAGGCGCCGTGCTGCTGTACGGTGAACCAGGTGGCGGCGGAGGGGGCAGCGGTGGGGGTGGCAGCGGTGGAGGTGGTCCCGGAGAGCCGTCGACGGGCACGCCCATGACGAAAACGTGGAATGGCGCAGTGGTGCGTTATGAAAGCAAGCAGCTTTCACCCGTGGACGTGCTCGAAGGAACCAACGTGCAAGTGGCGATGACGGGCAGCGGTGATCCAGATCTTTACGTGCGTTTTGGGTCGGCGCCGACGGCAAACTCGTGGCATTGCCGCCCGTACAAGGCGGGGCCCAACGAACAATGCGAATTAACCGTACCGACGGGCCAAACGCGTATGTACGTCATGGTCCGCGGCTACAAGGCAGGGCAATTCAATGTGACGGCAAACTATACCTCACCTTGATGCGACAAACGTCAACGGCCGCGAAGGGTCGCGGCCGTTTGGCCAAAAAGAACCTTGCGAGCCTCGTCGTCCATCGGGTTCTTTCGAGGCAATTCACGCCCAACGGCTCGACCTCGCTCGACCGCCGGACGCGCCGCTATGGCGTCGAACCATCGTTTCAGGTGCGGAAAATCATTGATTGTTTGACCTTGAGTTTTCCACGGAACGATCCAAGGCCAAGCCGCCATGTCCGCAATCGAATATTCACTCGCCAGATATTCCCGATCAGACAAACGTCGATCCATGACGCAATACAAGCGGCTCACTTCATGGGTAAAGCGCTCGATGGCATAAGGAATTTTCTCCTGTGCATACTCGCGAAAATGATGCGTTTGTCCAGCGATGGGTCCAAGGCCCCCCATTTGCCACATGAGCCACTGCAAAACTTCGTATTTCCCACGCGTGTCCGTCGGCATGAACTTGCCCGTTTTTTCCGCGAGATAAATCAAAATAGCGCCGGATTCGAAAACACTGATCGGTGCTCCCCCGCCTGGCGGATCGTCGTCGACGATGGCAGGCATGCGGTTGTTCGGGCTAATTGTCAGAAATTCCGACGAAAATTGTGCACCACGACCAATGTCGACCGGAATGATGCGATACGGTAGCTCGACTTCCTCGAGCATAATCGCGATTTTTCGGCCATTGGGTGTTGGCCAATAATGCAGATCAATCATTGTCGTGTCCTTTCGCTTTTTTTGGAGGGCGTTGCGCGGGCGTCGCG
>JANORL010000924.1:0-6547 GCA_031415295.1 Polyangiaceae bacterium
GGGTGGTGTCTAGAGCACCGTTCAGTTTGCAAACTGGCAAATTTCGGGGGGTATGGGGGGCAGAGCAGCCGGCTCGTCATTTGGGCCGTTCCCACAAGACATAAAGTGCCGCCATCGCGCCCCGCAACGTGACTGACCTCGCGCAGCGCGTGTCCCACACGCGCGAAGCGAGCGTTCAAATCCAGACTCGCATTCAAACCCTTTTGGGGGATACACGCCAGGGACATCTCACGTGTTTGGCTTGTATTCCTGCAGATTTGTCATGCCCTTGAACATGCTTGCGTGATACGTGGGTGGGTTTCCGATTTTGCGTAACGCCCATCCCGTGTAAACGCCCAGAACAGGGTCGATCTGGTACGCATCTTGCGGATCGTGGCGCTTGATGAATGCGGGATCCTTCACCTCGAATAGCGCTGTTTCGCCTACACGGTCGCCAAAAGCATCAGCGTGGCGATGTGCGGCGTTCGGCTCGATGACTTCAAAAGATCCAACCGGCGCGATCTTGTCCTTCCGACTGAAGTAGAAGTGGATCGTGTCGCCAATGCTGACGCTATGCACATTACCAGCAGATTTCTGCTGTTTTGTGTTGTAGGTGGATCGACAGAGAAAGCCATCGAGGTTTGCAAGCATTGTCGTGCCGGCATAGTCGAGTTTCGTTTCCGCTGCTTTGTATACCCATTCCATAGATTTTCTCCGCTCGACCCTCACCCCGTCGTCTTGTTTTTTTTCCCGCTGCGGATCTGCGGAAAATACCGCTCGGCAGCTGGTCTGCCCACGTCGGCCAGCGAACGGCAGCCGAGATATTGGCCATAACGAACTTGGTTGGCGTACGGGGCATCGGGATCCGGAAGACGCGGGGAAAGTTGGTGAGATGCGTGCACCGTAGGCGAACGGGCTTGGAGGGGCCAAATTTTGTGCGAGCCAAATTCGAGCGGTGCTTCGGGGGGGTGGAGGGCAACGAGTCGAGATGTTGATGTGGTGCATCCGGCGGCGGTGGTGGGGTAGCTCGGGTTCGAGATCACGCTGCGTTTTTCTCTCTTGTGCAGTTCTGACGAACTTCGTATCGTCCGCGCTTCAGGCATTGAGCGACGCAACGTCGCATAAGCGCGTCAAGGAGTTCTTAGATGGATTGGAAGTGGATATCGGCTCTACCCATCACACTCGCATTTGTTGGGTGCGGACCCGGCACTGCTGCGAAAGCGGTGCGTGGTGACGCTCCAACGGCTGGGGGAACGATGGGCGGCAAGTGCGGCGACGAACCCGCTCCTTGGGTTATCGACCTGCCGGATGAACGCGCAAATCAACTCGAAACGGAAGTCAAAAAGGGAGCGATCGTGCTTGTCAAGTACGATTGTCAGGACTTCAAGATTGTTCGAGGTTGCGATGTGACCAACGGGTCATCGTACGCGTATACTGGGCTGTCGTACGAACCAAAGCATAAGGAGCTCGAGGACGCGGATGCGGCGCAACTGGCTCTTTCTGGTGGGGCAGCAGTCGACGCAAAGTTTGGGGCTGATTACAAGAATGGTTCGATGCTGCGCATTGATTACGTAGCGGTGGGGCGGCAATTGACCGCTACCGAAGTTGTCACCCGTAATATGCTGTCGGGCTCGAAATGTGCGGAAGCGACCCATTTCGTCGGAGCAATGGACCTGGGCGCATTTACCTTGAGTTCAGGCGCCGCCGCGGACCTTGGCGCATCTGCTGAAGTTTTTGGTCGTGGTGGAAGTGCATCGAGCACCAGCAAGGTGGCAAATCGGGCGCGAGGTGGCAATCCGAGCACGTGTCGAAAAGCAACGCCGGACGATCCTTCACCGCCGAATGATTGTCGTAGCCCGCTACAAGTACAGCTTTTCCCCATTGAGGCGGCGACATCCAGTGGATCTCCGTCCGCTCGACCTTCACGTGCGCCAGGTGCCACGAGTCCTTTCGGATCCTCGTGTCCTCCGGGTCGAGTGATGGACTCGACGGGCTCGTGCCGAGCGAAATCCAGCGGCAAGGCATATGTGTGTGGTGGGCGAGATGTGGGTGAATGCAACAACCAATGTCAAGCTGGCAATCCGCAGAGCTGCGCGTTGGCTGGGCACATGTACGAAAAAGGCGAAGGTATTACTGCCGATGAAAACAAAGCACTCGCATCGTATAAAAAAGCGTGCGATGCGCGTGATATCGACGGATGTACCGGGTTGGGGTACATGTTGAGTAAATCCGATAAGCCAGAAGACAAGCGCAATTCTGTGGCAATCCTGCGGCAAGCTTGCGATGCTGGCAATGGTCGAGCGTGCAGTGGACTTGGTCAACAAGCTCGGCTGAGACGCGATTGGCAAGGCGCTGCCAAGGACTTCGATCGAGGCTGTCGTCTGGGGTATTCTAGGGGATGTTATTACGCCGGAACGGCATTGATCAAGCTGGACAAAGAGCCCGAGAAAGCATTGTCGCTTTTCGAGCGTGCCTGTTCGGGAGGCGATGAGCGGGCATGCCTTGCTGCGGGCAGCATGCTGACCCAGGGCAGTGCAGGACGCAAAGATCCAGCGCAAGGTGCCAAACTCACCTCGAAAGCGCTCAATGCGCTTCAGGCGGAGTGTAATGACCGAAAATCCGAGTCGTGCGAGGTTTTGGGCGACTACTACAATGGCAAATATGGCAAAGTGGCGCCGCAAGGAGCAAAAGCTGTCGAATTCTACGACAAAGCCTGTGCCGGTGGGCAAGGCGACGCATGCTGGGAAGTTGGGGCCATTTATGAAGGCGGCTTAGCAGGCGTCAAGAAGGACGTCGGAAAAGCAAAGACCTCCTTCCAACAGGCGTGCTCTAAAGGCTACGACGAAGCGTGTAAAAAATCCGGCTCTGCTCCCCCCAAACCGCCTCGCTGAACGTGCGCCGTCAGAGCGGTGCTTGGGGATTGGCCCACTTGTGGGCCTCTTCGACCCCGCATTCCTCAACCTGCGTACACGTCGTCCTGTTCGATACGACTCAGCACCCAATCGAACACGCTCGATTCCACGAGCGCGCTGCAATGCCCACATTTCTCAGCCATCTCGCCAGGAAGCGGAGCTCCACATGCGGGACAACACGGTTTGCCGTCCGCCGTGTTTTTCCGGGACGTACTCCGCACGAGTGTCCAGTATTCGGTATAAGGGCGCTCTTTCGACTTGCTACCACCCACGACCTGTCCGCCATTTTGAACGGTGTAATCGAGTCCCGAGGCGTGAATGCGCACAGTAATCGCTTGGTACCACTTGTCGTACGCAACCCGCACCAGTTCGATGTTGGAAATGCGCGCGTTCTCGGTGATGTTGCGCAAACCTTGCTGTCGATACGCTTCAATCCAATAGATCTGCGCATTCCATAACCTGTCGGTCAAACATGGCCGCGCTCGCTGCCATTCAAGCGAACTCCATGCCTGTTGCATCGTCCCAAAAATCCACTTCACCCGCTGCTCGACGACCTCGCGCGTAAACGTCGGATCTACCCGCATCAGTTCTTCGTGCCGCTTTTGAAGCTGGTTATCGAATACCGTGGGACTCGTGGTGCCTTGTTCTTCGGTCGTTCCGGTGAGCATGGGGCCGCGGGTTTCGCGCGAGATCACTTCGATACGTTCCACCACCCAATCGAATTGCCCGGAATCAACGGCTTGCGAGCAATACATGCAGCGCCCGTGCACGGAGCGTTCAAGGGGCGCGCCACAGTTCGGACAAACCAAAGCGCGAGCTTTGGTAGGAGGCCGCGACCGGGTACCAATGGCCCGCTGGAGGGTCCATCGTTCACAAGCGTAATATGCTTGGGATTGCCCGCTTGGACTTATCTCCGTGTAATTGCTCTCAATCTCCATCGTGATCCGGTGCGTTCTGGCCGCTTCGTTTCGAACGAAATGGTACGGCCGCATGGCTCCTACAATGACTGACGAGACGACGCAGCGGCCCATGGCGGCAAGTGTTTGGCGGGGGATCGTGCGTAAATATGGCGAGTATCGTTCCAAGGCTTGGGAACTACGCGCAACATGCGCTTCGGTATAAAGTGCTGCGAGGAAATCTTCAAAAATAACCACGGAAAAATCCGCGTCGGTACCGCGAATCTTTTCCATTTGTCGACGCACTGCGGCTGGATTCGGAGCGTTTTGCTCGTCATTGCTATTGCCCTCGGATGCCGATGACCAAGATCGATCCTGCCCATTCTTTTTGCGCGCTCGCGAAACGCCCAGACCAATCAGTGCAAGGGGTGTCGCTAGAACGGCAGCAATCGAGGCAAATAAACCCGCACCAAAAACAAACCCAAAAGCTTTGCTCCCGGTGGATTCGGTATCTGCTCCCATCGGAATCACGGGACGTGGTCCAGGTTCGGGATACACGGACATGGCTGGAGACGATGTTGTGGCAGCGCGCATTTTTCCGCTGTTTTCGCGAACGGCCCACACAGGTTCGTAGGTACTGGACGAACCGGACGAATACGACGAACCCGAACTGGAGCGACTGGAGCTGCTCGATGAATTGGAACGGCTGGTGGACGAGGAACTCGATGAACGGGAGCTGCTTCCGCTGCTTGATGAGCGATAGCTACTGCCGCCACCGCTGCTTGGGCGGGAACTGCCTTTGAAGGAACTGCCTCCGCCGGGACGCGCGTCAGAATGGCTTGCGGCCAAAAGACTTGCGGACGATGTCAAAAGACCGAGAAGCCAGGTTCGTCGTTTCATGACACGTTTACCTCGTCAGCAAGCTCGTTGGTGTCATCGATGCGGGGCGGGAGGGAATCGGCGAGCCATTGTCCAAGTTCGCGGATGGCTTGTTCAAAAGCTTCGACGGGGTCACCTTGGGTGATCACTCGTTCGATTTTCGTTATGGCGGCAGCGAGTTGACCATCGTTTTCGCGGCGAATGATACCGATATCCACGACGATTTCGGCGCGTTGTTCGAAGGTGCTTATGTAGATCAAAATGCCGGTGCGATCGCGTGTACAGGAGATGTTCTGATCGACGAACGCTTCGCGAGCAGCGGCGCGGGTGCAGGCGGCACGAATCGTTTTTGGGGTGAACCATCGCCGAATGGTGGGGACGCGCGCGCTACAAGCGAATGCAGCAAAAAAGAGCAGGATGATGGACGGCGGCGCGAGGTCGTCGGTGAATTCGATGGGCGCGTACACGTACAGGCATAGGCCGACGAGGGCGACGAGGGCGCCAAAGATCACGTCGGCAGCGCGGTAGGAACTCGAAAAAGGTTTGACGGTGACGACGATTTCCGCGGAGCTCGTGGCTTCCACTTCGCGGACGAGTTCTTCGATGCGGCGTTTGGTGGATTCGTTTTGCCAAGCAATGGTGGCCATTTAGAACCCCACCGTAAACGAAGGAACATGTTTTTGCGCGGCTTCATTAAATGCCGTGCGAATCTTGAAGGCAAAATCGGCTCCGAGTTGCAGGGAATCATCCGAGGCCGAGCCGACATCAACCCGTGCGCCGTTTTCCGCAATGAATCGAAAACCTCCGAGCTGTGCACCATTTTTGATGTCGAAGACCAAGACGTCCGCGTGGAGATATCCACCATCGAAGACTTTACATTTTGCAACAGCGGTTGGTCCTGCGTCGGGTGCGCCAGCGTCGACAGGAACCGAGCTGGATGGATTCGGGCACGCTCCCGTGGAATCGTGTGTATAGGAAGGCGCGGCATACGCGAGGGAACGAATCACGAAAATGTATCGGACCGCTTCGCAATGTTTGAGGTTGTTGTCGGCGACATACCAAGGAATTGCGTCGGGAACGCTCGCGAATATGGGATCGTACGGATAACGGTGGGTGGCCAATATCGCGGCACAACGATTCATCGAGCCGCTACCCATGATCCGAAAAGGCACATAGCCGAACGCGGTCGGGTCATTGAGGTCTTCGAGGTATTCAATGGCGACGTTGACATGTTCATCGACATCGGTAACGCCGATTCTGGGGGCGGGGCCGTTGATGCTGACGTTGTCCTCGGCAATGGCTGTGGCGACGCGGGCCGCATCGCGAATCGTGACGAGTCGGGCGAGTTGCGGTTCGACTTTGGATTTGTGTTCGGTGATCACCGCGCGTAGGTCTTTGGACGCGCAACCAAAAGCAGGCAAAAGCGCGAGGATCCAGGGTAGACAGCGCGCGATCCGAAGGGACATGGAGACCATGATACACACGGTAGCGTCTGCAAGGCAAGAAAGTTTCAGATCGAGCTACAAAAAAGCCACGACAATCTCAACATCGTGCACCGACGCGGCCGATGAGGTCGAGCAAATCGTCGATACCGAATGGTTTTCCCAGGTACATAGGGATTCCATGGCGTGTGGCTATTTCCGCGACTTGTTTGGCGGCGGTCACGAGAATGACGGGAACGACTTTTCCCAAATCAGACAGCCTATCGTACACTTCTCCGCCGTTCAGGCCGGGCATGCGATGGTCGAGCAGCACGAGATCGTAGGTCTGTGCTTCGAGTTTGGCCAAGGCTTCATGTCCATCGGCGGCTTCGTCGACGCTCCAACCAAGGTCGACGAATAACGTACTCAGCAAAAACCGCAGATCCGCTTCGTCGTCCGC
>JANORL010000925.1:0-9013 GCA_031415295.1 Polyangiaceae bacterium
CCAATCGAGGGAATTGCTCGATTGGGCGTCGATTTTTTGGCTCGTAGAATTCAATCCACCGAAGGTTTGCTCAAAGTGAAGTCGATTCAGGCTCGGTTGGGCGATGCGAGCACGATTCGAGAATACATCATTGGCGACTACATCGTGCTTTATGCGACGAGCAAGAATCGAATCGATCTTTTGGCGATCAAACATCACAAGCAGCTTTCATTTGACCTGAAGGGTCATTGGCACCAGTAGAAACCGCGGCGATTCATTCACGTTCGGCCTATGTCGTGGCTCGAATGGAGGATGTGTTTGATTTGTATTCGGAAACGCCCGCGCCATGGCGACACGTCAAAGTCACGGATACGCTGAGCGAGTCCGACCGAAGCTTCGTTATGCGCAGCAGCCTGTTCAGCGCCCTCTACCGCCGTTTACGCCTGCGTAATGCCAAGCTCACCAGCGTGCCAAATGATAACGCGAGTGCGCCGATGCGTCCCGTCGCGGCATCGAGCCGACAACTGCAACTGCTATCGGCACCCATGTCGTCAGGTGGGTTTCCTGTTGAACTGCTGCCAGAACCGGACGAAATCGCCGGAACACATACCTTGAGCGTTTTGCAAGTTTCATCAACTTTGCAAGCGGCATCAGGCGAACAGACGCTTTCCACGGTTTCGGTGTTGTACATCGACGGATCTGCGTCCGGCGGAAGCAAACCGGCGCAATTTACGACGCCTACGCATAAAGAACGGTCCCGGCAAACCAGACCATCTTGACAATCGGTGTCGGTCATGCAGCCAAGGAGACGACAATGGGGACCGCCGTGGCACGTAGAAGGCTGACCGCCTTCGGGACATGAGAGGGGCTCAGGATTGACAACATCCGCCATGACGACGGGTGTAAACGTCAAAAGCGCAAGAGACGTGAAGGAAACGGTGAGGAAGCGCTTCATGCTTGCCATGATAGCCCCATCATCCGAATTTTCCGAGCATTATTTTCAACCGGCGCATGGTCAGTTCAAGGCTTGATAGCCGCAGCCATGAGGCGCGTGGTCAAACAGTTCGGCGGATCCGCACACTCTATCCAATAGACTGCATCTTCGTCAACGGCGGCCTGATACAACGACGATGAACGGACCAGAACCTCGACCGTCGAATCAAACGCGAAATCTGGGCTATCCGCAGGCAAACGAGCGATTCCTATTTGATTGTTTGCGAGACCGACTTCGAAATAAACATATCCGTTCACGACCTTGATCAGGTGCGAAAAGATGTTGGGAGATTGTGTGATTTCGCCGGTAGGTGCAAGAATTTCGACATTGCCTGCAGGTCTCGCAACCCGAAAGAGGATACCATTCGGATCGCCAGAATAGAAATAAATGAATTTTTCGGATCCGGCGACGGTCGATGCAACGTCCAGCATCGTGTTCGATTGCGACCACGTGTCACCCGGCAACGAGCCCAAACTGAGAATCGAAGCTTTGCCGCCTTTGAATCCGCTTTGGCATGGGGATGTTTTTTGTGTGAGCTCGCCACTGCGGGTCACATCGAGCTGGCCATTAAAATATTCGATATCCGTCAGGATGGGCGAGGTCATGGGCGGCTTGAATAACGGGTCAACCCAGAGCATCTCGGGGGTAGGCGCGGTTTTGCCTGCACGACCAACGAGTCCATTCGCAAAAACGAAATAAAGGTATTCGGGTCCAAGGGTAATGGCGGCGAGCGTACCTTGATCGGGCCATGTCGTCATCACGGGAATAATTGCGGGTTTGCAATCACCGATGTGACAATAATGAAGGGCCAGCGAACCGCATGCCGCAGCACTGTCCCATGTGATCCACGAAATGAATTCGCCATCGCTCGCCACCCCGTAAGCAATTTCTCCGGTCGAAGCAATCGTTGGTACCGACACGGTACAACCAGGTTTGGCGACACGCGTGAGGTTGGCATTGCTTCCCGATTTTATGGACACCAGAACGGCACTCGGATCCGCTCCGTACAGCCAATTGACGCTCGGAGCAATTTCCACCGGTTTGCAAGGGAGTGTAGCGTTTCCACAAGCAATGGCGGCGCATCGTCCAGCTCCGCTTCCACCAGTACCACCAACGCCCACGTTACTTCCACCCTCACCAAAGCCACTGGAACTGCTCCCCCCGACCGAAGTGCCTCCGGTTGGACAAACGGTACTGTCGCATCGGCCACCGTCGGCAGACAGTGGACCATATCCCTGGAAATCTTCGACGAGCAGACAAGCGGACAACGAAAATACCATCATCGCCATGGACGTCGCACGAACGCTCGGAAAAACCATGGTTCTACCCTATCACGGGGCGGGAAATTTTGGGCGAATTTTGGGATGACGACCACGATCGAACCTATGCGACATCCGACGTTTCTCATGACTCCGGGACAATTGGCAATGAGGAGGCTTCGTTCCACGTACTCACCGATTCCGAACGAGCGGCGCTTGTCAAAACGCCTCGTGCTCGCGACCGCATTGGCCTGACATGGACGACGTCCTTGCTCGCGAGTGAGCTGGTCAGGTCGAACGACCAAGTGAGAGAAAAAAGAGCGCTGGGTTTTGCATTGAACGCGGCGCAAAGAACGGATAGCCTCGCGACAATCGCCTTTAGAACCTCGTACCCATGACCAGCTCGCAAGAGACGATCAACCGTGCGTTACGCCTCGTAGGGACGCAGCTCCGCGACAAATGGCGGCTTGATGCGTTGATTGGCATCGGAGGCATGGCGTCGGTTTATTCCGCGACGCACCGGAATGGCAAACGCGGAGCGATCAAGATCTTGAACCGGGATTTGTCCGAGGGCGAGTCCACGCGGGCAAGGTTTCTCCGCGAAGGGTACGTCGCGAACAAGGTCGGCCATCCGGGCGTGGTTGCTGTTCTCGACGATGACATCAGCGAAGACGGGCGCGCTTTTCTCGTGATGGAGCTACTCGAAGGCGAGACGCTCAAAGAGCGATGGATCCGCTGGAAGAAACGGATACCGATCGACGAGGTATTACGCACGACGCACGCGCTGCTCGATGTGCTTGCCGCTGCGCATGACAAGGGAATCGTTCATCGCGATATCAAGCCGGACAATGTTTTCCTTACGAACGATGGCGTGTTGAAGGTGCTCGATTTTGGTATTGCTCGACTTCGCGAAACGAGCGATGCCGCGGATGCGACACGATCGTCTGCGATGCTCGGAACGCCCGCGTTCATGGCGCCCGAGCAGGCTCGTTCGCGTTGGGAATGGGTCGACGCACGTACGGATCTGTGGGCCGTCGGTGCGACGATGTTTACGTCGCTCACAGGGCATTTCGTGCATCAGGGGATGACTGTGACGGAGTTGCTGGTGGTGGCGGCGATGTCTGCGGCGAGGCCGATTCGGTCGGTCATGCCCGAGCTACCGGAGGCCGCTGCGGCGATCATCGATCGGGCGCTTGCGTTTGACCAAGCGCAACGATGGCCCGACGCACGATCCATGCAGGTGGCAGTCAAAGGACTGCTCGACGACATCGATGGCGCTGCCGCGAAAGTCCCCGCGCGTGCGACAACGCAACCAATGCCCGTGCGCGCGCCAGAGACTCCGGCCGAGCTGTCCAGCCCCACGCCGCAGCTTGTGACGCCGAGTAGTTTTCCCCAAGCGGGGCCCGTTCCGCAGCCGCCACCCGCCCCCATTTCGTATCCGCAATCGTCGCCTGTTTCGTATCCGCAAACGTCGCCTGTTGCGCAAATTCAGGATGCACCCGAGTCTGTGGGACCTTCGTCGACGCTGATGGTATCCGGTACGTCGAGCGTGACGCTCCAGGCGACGCAAGCCATACCGTCCACCAAGACAAACCCGCTCGTATTTGCCGCGGTTGGTGCTGTTTTGGTCCTCGGATTGATCGGCGGTTTCTTCATCGTTCGTTCGGACGGAAACAACGCCGCAAAGGATGGAACGGCCCACGGAGACGGCGACAAACGAACGGCCGAGCCCAATTCGCAAATCAATCAGCCCTCTGTCGACAAGCCCGCGTCGAACGTCGTAGTCACTGTTGACAACGACAAACCCGCGCAAATCGCACCAGACTCGCCTCCTGTGGCGATGACATCCGCGAGCGTCGCTCCCTCGTCCGAAGCACCACGAAGCACCACGAAGCCGCGGACGACCGCTACCGCGAAGAAGAAAGACCCCTTTGACAAATACTGATCCATGCTCGCACAGGAGTGGCTCGTGAGCTGCGCGAAGGCAGGTCTCGGTCTCGGTATTCTCGTAGGCTTCTTGGCCGCGCCAACAGCACAAGCGGAATCAGGCAAACCCTCGCGCGCGGAGGTGCTCTTTCGGGAAGGTCGCGAGGCCGTCGGCCGTAACGATATGGTGACCGCCTGCGCGAAGTTCGAAGCAAGCGTAGGCCTCGCGCGAAGGCCGGGACCACTGCTCAACCTCGCCGATTGCGAAGAGCGTGCTGGACACCTTGTGAGCGCATCAAAAATGTGGCGCGAAGTGATTCAGGGGTTGTCCACCGCGGATGATCGGCTCACCGCGGCCAAACAACGCGAAGCGGACCTGATGAAAAAGCTGCCGATGCTTTCGATCCGCGTGACGCCGCTCGTCGAAGGTACGCGTATCGAAATCGATGGAGTGGCGGTGCCCGTGGGCGATTTGGACACTCCACAACCTGTGGATCCTGGCAACCATAAAATCATTGCGAAGGCTGGTTCTTGGTCGGGTGAGCTCGAAGTTTCGATCGCGGTGGGCGAGAAAAAAGAGGTCCGTCTCACGCTCGAGGAAAAGAAAGGTTCTTCGGGCAGCGGCATGCGTACCGTGGGGTTTGTCGCTGGTGGCGTCGGCGTCTTGGGGATCGTGGGGTTTGGAGTTACTGCAGGTCTGATCCAGGGCTACCGTGGCACGCTGGAGAAAGAGTGTAACGCCGACAAACTCTGTACACCGGTAGGCCTCGATGCCGTCGCATCGGGCAAGACCGTCACGCCCATCAATACGGCGGCCCTGATCGTCGGAGTCGTCGGTTTGTCCGCGGGGATCACGTTGGTGCTGCTTGGGGCACCAAAAGCGACCACCAAGCCAACGGCAGCCTTGCGCATGATCGGCACACCAAGTGGTTTGTCTGCGGGGATTGTCGGTACGTTCTAATCGCCGAACGCGTGCGCACCATTCCATCATGGTCGTCTGCCAGGCCCGCGAATTATCCAGACCCTGCTGCTGAGCATGCGCAGCACGGACGCCGGATGTTTCAAAAACGCGCGATTACAAATCCCCAATTTTCGTGCACCATGACCCCATGCGCCAAGCCTCTCTTTTTCTTTTCGTATGCGTCCTGGGATGTGGCAATCAAGTTCGCGTCGAACAAACGCCAGTTCCTCCCGATGTCGTGATTCCTCCCCTTCCCCACGGAGTTTGTCCCCAAGGAGAACCCGCGACACTCGCACAACTCCAAACACCCAACGGTTTGGCCCTTGGTGAGGACAAACTTTACTTCACGGACCAAGCTGACCTCTACGATTGCAATGGAAGCGTTCAGGCGATCGTGCTGAAGGGAGGAATTCCCGAAATCCTCGTGCAAGGCATCTGTGCCCCCAATCGAATCGTTCACGCGGATGGAATGCTGTATTGGTTGAATCATTCAGGATATGTTGCGCCCAATGGCGATCTTTCCTCCCTCGATCTTGGCAATGGCGGTTTGTCGACACTCGCCAGTGGGCTCATTGCTCCCGATGCTCTCGCCGTGGATGAGCGTTACGTTTATGTCGGTGCCGATGCGGCAGCCGAATTGCAGAGTCCCGGGAGACTGATTCGAATCGACAGGCAAACCAAAGAATCTGTCGAGCTTGCTACGTCGTCGGGCCGTGTTGCAGACATTGCGCTCGATGACGATTATGTCTATTGGACCAGTTCCGTGGGATTTCTCAATGGACAACCCAATCAAGACAGTGCGGTGTATCGAATTTCCAAGGAAGGCGGCGACAAACAGCTTCTTATCGATGGTTTGGGGGGGGCGTACGCGTTATCGCGTGCGGGTACGCAAGTTCTTGTCGTGCATCCCGAAGCGGGAGAAGTCTTGGCGCTTTCTCCCGACGGCGCAGAAAAGTCGATTTTGGCATCCACGCTCGCCTATCCAACAGATGTTGCATCCGATGGAGAAAAGGTTTTCGTGACGACGTGGGGCCCTCCCGCGGATCTCTTCGTTCTTCAAAATGGAAAACCAACCGCGCTGACCAAAACGATCGGTTACGCTGACCAAATCGCTTTGGGTGCCGATTGCATTTATTGGACCGAGCAATACATCGATGACGAGTTTAATGGTCTCGTGCGCGCCATGGCGCGATGAAAAAATGGTTCGCGGGAAAATAATCTGCGGCCACAAAAAAGCCGCGGGTGCAGCGCCATTTCAGGTTCACTGCACCCGCGGGAAAATGTTGGGGATCAGAATTCACGGCCGTGCCTGACCCACGATTCCGTTCCATACGGATCCGGTGGCTCCGCTGCCGACACGTTCGTTGCCGACGTATTCGATTGCGGAACATGCATCGATTTCGCATCCTGCAAATCAGGAGCCGAATCGTTTGTCGAGAGCAACCACGACGTGAAACAAAGCGCTGCGAACACCGTCCAGACGAGCACTGCAATCACAGTACATTCCAACGGCATGCGGGTTCGAGCGCGATCGACGTGCAACATCGCTAGCGTCACAAATACCTCCTCATGCTGCGGACGAATCGAAATGCGCAAATGAATACGCAATACCTGACCCCAGGTGTTTCAAACCGTCCGTTGAACTACGCCCACTCGGGACGACGATTCCTTTTTTCGTCCATCGAGCGGCGGATAATATAACCTGGATGAGCGAAGAAAGCCATGGAAATGGCTCGCGAGTAGGACAAAAAATGTCCGATCGAAACGAAGACGTTTCGAAGAATGTATTACTGTTGACGGCTCTCCGCCGTACTTGAAAGCATGACGCGCCTATTCGTTGGTGGTCCCTTTTTTATTTCAAAAAAAGTTCCAGTCCCCAACGATTTGCTTCTACCGCATCGTCAAAGTTTGTCGATCATCACGCGATACGCGCCCTCGACGGGCATGCTGAAGTAGGAGCAGCTCACCCAGACGAGCATCTCTTGTCCCGCGTTGAGCATGATGTCCGTATCGCCGCCGGCGAACGCTCCAAATATGCCGTCAATCTCTTTGACTCCGCCTTGGCTCGGACACCAGCTCGAGCTGTAAATCTCACCCATCCCGTTCATTTGCGGTCCATACTCCCGGATCGAGGCGCCGCACGCTGCCCCGGGCGGTGCGATCGGCATTGAGACTTTGTACGTCGCAGTCTGTGGCGCGACGAAAAGAAGTGCGTCGTCTCCAGCGTCCGTCCATTCGAGCCGCAGGCTCGTGGCGATGTTCGTCTTGCCAACCGTGGTACCGTCGTATATGGCAGGCACAGCGCTGCCGAGGTTCGCGGTTGGGCAAAACCCGCCGGACGCTCCACCAGCGCCGCCGCTGCCCGCTGCGCCGCTGCTCCCGGTCGAACTGGAACTCGTCGTCGTGCCGCCCGACCCCGGCTCACCGCCTTCGCCGCCTTGCCCGCCGGAGTTGCCGCCCCCCGAATCGCAGCCCGCGAGCGCGAAGGCGCCAATCAAAAAAGGAAAAGCCAATCCAAAAACGTGTCTCATCGAGAAACCTCCAAGCTCGATGGTACGACATGATCCGACGAGCACGGTCCCCTTTTCTCGTGAGCACGTCGATATTGAACTGGGTGCGATGTCGACGATCGAACGGGCGTGGATCAAGGCAGCGTGAACGGGATCTGGACGGCGATTTCAGATCCGGGCGGCGCCACAGCAATGGGGAGTTTCAAGTCGCGGATGCATTGGCTGACATCGCGGCGGCTTTCGGCAGGAGCGTCGCCAACGCTGCTGGTGCCTAGCTCGCCCGTGGGTTTAAACAGGAACCTGAAATTGAACGTGAGTTTGGCTGGATTGGGGTCCTTTTTCGCGGAAGGATTCCAACAATCGGCAACGATTTGTGCGCGGTGTTTGCCTAGAGCGTCGAGCGCTTGCTTTTGCACCTTGGCCTGAAGTGCGAACGGTTCCGGGGCCACGGCGTCCACGGGTGTAGGCGTGGGTTTCGGATCGAGGGGCGACGAGGCTTTGGCGGGGGTGTGTTCGGAGGGTGGGGTTGTTGGAGATATCGGGCTTTCGACAGGGCGACCGCGCAGGCCGAAAAAGAGGCCGGCGCCGATCATGGCGCCTGCCAGAAGGATGGAAGCAGGGAGGAGGTGGTTCTTCTCCATGATGTGACACTCGATGAGAGAGGTTTGGGGCGAAGGGCGCCTAGGGTGACCCAAAGCCCCAAAGGTTCAACCAGGGGTCGAAAAAGCGGCGGGCCTGATCGGAGGTACGAACAGGCCGGCCAGGAGGAATCAGTACTTCATCCAGTCGAGACAGCAGTAGGATGCGGGCTGGGTGGATGTTGTGGCGGCTTCACCGTCGAAGTTGTCGCAGTCGGTACCGTTCACGAAGAGCGCCCGGTCGTCAGCGACGCGGTCGCCGAGCCAGGTGCCTGATGCGAGTGTCATTACGCCCGAGTTGCACGCGAGCCGCATCTGGCTGTATGTGCACATTTTGGCCCCTTGGAAGAGGCTCCGACACCAATTGGTGCCTGAGTTCCAGTTTGAAGTGAAGACGTCACGGTACACGCAGAGCGTCGAGGTCGGCAAGTTGACGGTGGTGTAGCCGGCCGGGCAGGCGGCAATGCTCGTTGGACCCGCGGCGCCGGTCGCGCCGGTCGCGCCGGTTGCGCCGGTTGCGCCCTGCGGACCCGTCGCACCGATCGGACCCACGGCGCCCGTTGCACCCGTTGCGCCAGTTGCGCCAGTCGCACCGATCGGACCCACGGCGCCAGTTGCGCCCTGCGGACCCGTCGCACCGATCGGACCCACGGCGCCAGTCGCGCCAGTCGCACCGATCGGACCCACGGCGCCCGTTGCGCCCGTAGCGCCAGTCGCACCGATCGCACCCAACGCGCCCGTGGCGC
>JANORL010000926.1:0-10900 GCA_031415295.1 Polyangiaceae bacterium
CATGCGCGAACGTGGTCTGATGCTCGCCCTTTATGTCGCTCACAACCGCCCTCGCGGTCATCGGCATCGCGATGATGCTTCTTGGTCTGCTTTGTGCCGTAGGGCTACGCGCATTGCGATTGGGTCGAGAACTTGCGACGCTCGACGCGGCACTCGCAGCCGTCGAGGACGAAGTGGAAGTAACCCACGCGAAACTCGCCACGACCGAACAAGAATCAAAGAAACTGGCAGGATGGCTCGAAGCGGCTGAGCAGGAAAACGCTTGGCTGCTCGACGAGCTGAAAAAGCGCCCTACGGTGACGCGCAAGGTTCACAAGATTTTTGCATTCGGCGTCAAGGGCACTGGAAAAACGTCGCTAACTCTGAAATGGGCCAACCCGCTCATTCATTTGGGGAGCATCGAGCCTACGACGAAAGCTCGTTATGAGCGGGTCGTGAGTCGTGCGCGGGTGCTTGACGGGATTGCCGAGCATGTATTCGAAGTCCACGATTTTGGCGGCGAGCAAATGGTCGATGCGCTTGCAGCACTCGTTGGCGAGGAAGTTCATGGCTTGTTGTTTGTCGTGGATGTGAATTCGAGTGGTCGTCAAGGCGTGGACATGGAGCGCGTAAAGCAGCAGCTCGCCGCATTTCAACCACCGGCATTTCAATATTTTCTCAGTCCGAAAACGATTGCCGCGTGTAAATCCGTCATCTTGTTCATCAACAAGAGTGATCTCATTGCCAGTTCGCCAAGTATTGCCGAAGAGACGGCAAAAAACGCGTATAGCGCAATCATCGCGGATCTTTCGCGCTATTCGCATTTGGTCGATGTGCGCGTCGTTGTCGGCTCTGCACGATATGGCCATTCGACCGACTTGGTCTTTTCGCACTTCATGGAGAAGTTACTGCCACGGCACGCGCGGGATCACACGCTGTTGCAATACGAGAAAGAGCCGGGGGACGCCGCGGTCATGACGACGCTCATTGATTCTAGCGCCATCAAAGGACCAGGAGATACCGAACCGTTGGGGCCACTGCGGAAAGAATCACAACCAGGGCCGCCCCAAACCAACTAGAAAGTGCCGCGCCAACCAATGCTCCATTCATTGGCGCTGAAGGTCACGCTCACCTTGGGCGGAGCGGGTTTCTTGGAGCCACGCAATGCATAGATCGTCGTGGCCAAACCGATGATGCCGCCCCCGACGAACGCGACAACGGCTGTATTGCCAAGAATGGCTTTCGTGGTTTGGGCATCTTCGAATTCACTCAAGCAATCAGGCTTCGCTCGCGTGCATTGATTGTCGAGCCATCGCTCATAGCTCGACACCGCAACATTACTTGCGCCAATGGTCGTGCCAATGCCGATGGCGCCAAGAACGGCACTCGATGCAATACCGGCGTAAATGATTTTCTTATTGCGGGTATTGGGTGGCGGCGTGGATGGTTTGTCGGTGACTTGATTCGTTATCACCTTGAGTGCTGGCGGTGGGGCGATGAGAATTTCCAAGACAGGCTTGCTACCCGCTCCGACATCCACGACTCGCGAGTGGCCAAGGTTGTCTTTCAGAACCTGCACCTTGCGCTTGCCCGCATCCACGTACACGGGCCGAGAGAGTGGCGACACGCCAACGTGTTTGTCATCGATGAAGATGTCGGCACCGGCGACGTCGACGTGGACAGTCATCCATCCGAGCTGTGCTTCGGCCTTTTTGAGCATTCCTTCGATGAGTGCGCGGTCTTCATCGCTCATGGTGCGCACGGTGCGCAGGTAAAACGCGAGGTGTTCTGCGGCATCGCGATAATGCTTCGCGTTCATTTCGCACACGCCAAGGTTGGCGATGTAGTCAGGTTGCGGATCACGCGCGACGGCGGCGAGTAAGAGCGCAATGGCTTTGTCGTCGCGAGCTTGGTTTGCGGCAGCGACTGCCTCGTGAAACATGCGCGCGGCTTCGGCGTCGGGTTTGTCTTTCGGGTCCGCGTACGCCGACGTGGTCGCCATGAACAAGACAAGGGGCATGATGACGCCGATGCGAAAGGCACGAGGGTTTGTCCGGCAGAATTCTCGCATCAGGTCACGTGTTTCGACGCAACCATGGAGGGAAGAGTGAGACAAGGGGAAAGTTGCACTGACGCTTGATCTCACAGGAAACCTTCTCCGACTACGCATGCTGTGATTCATCGTCTCGCACGATCGTTTAACTGCGGTCCTACAGAACACGCGCAACGTGCCACGAACGCTGCGGTTGTCGCGAAGGTCTTTGCAACCATCACGTCGGTTCTCGCGCGCGTTCGCGGAAAAACCTTGGAACGATCGCCGCGATGCGCGACAACGAAAGGCATGCCCGCAGCAAGTCGACTTGGTGATCCGATCGAGCACTCGAACGCGTTGACGGGTCTTCTCCTTGGTGCCGCGGCGGGTGCCGTGATCGGTGCGCTTGCGGTTGCGACAGGTGGAGCTGCGCTTGTCGTCGCGGCTGCGGTGGTCGGTGGTGCAGCCGCAGGTGCAGGCATCGGACAAGTGCTCGGTTCACTCGACGTGGTGGGGAGCGTCGTGACGGGATCGATCACGACAGGTTCACCCGATGTACTCATCAACGGACTTCACGCCGTGGGTGCGCACTTCACGAACGGAGACCTGACATTGTGCGGCGGTCCGCCCCCGTTTGGCTGGCCGAACCATCTGACGCCGTTCGTTGCACAAGGCAGCGAAACGGTGTCGCTGAACGGTCAACCTGCGTCACGCAAAGGCGACATGATCGAGTGTGGCGCAAGCATCGGCAAAGGTTCGCGCGACGTGACGATCGGTGGTGCGCCGGTGTCGACGATGGCGATCGGATCCGAGGTACCCGACTGGATGAACACGGTGTTGCTTGGTGCGGGACTCGGCGCGGCGGTGATCCTCGGAGGACCTGTGGTGGCGATCTTCGGTTTGGCCGGGAGCATCGGTGGACAAAGCGCAGGGGAGTGGGTGGCTCGAAAGTTTAACTTGGGATCGGATTGGCAAAAGATAATGGGGTTGGTGGGATCGTTGGTAGGCGGAGGGTTGGGGGCGAAGGGCGCGGCAGGTGGATGGTTTCGGTTGCCCAAAAATGCCAGCGGGGTGCGAATGAAATTCCGAGGCAAGCACGCCATCGATCTGCGACCTGCCAATCTCATCGGTAACCGCATTGGAGGCCGTGTAGGAGGATTTGTTCGGGCAGGTGCACAAGGCGTTGGTTCTCGCGGCGGCGTCGCGTTGCAACGTGCGCAATCCGAGGCTGCGCGAATCAGGAGCAACGGGAAAGAACACACAAACGCCCGCAGAGCCGTTACAGCGGTCGTGGATAGGACGAATCCGGAACATGTCGTCATCGAGAACAGCAGCAACGCGGATAGTCCGCAACCAACACGGACAGACTTGCACCCGGACCTTCGTCCGCGCTTCGATGCAATGATGAAAGAACACAGCACTCGTAAACGTGAGAATTGGCCGCCCAATGCGTGCGCCGAAGTGAAAGCGCTTAATCGAGCCATGAAGGAAAATGAAGCCGCGGGTCCACCGGGCCACGGAGCGCGTGTGGAAGATTTTGAAATCGCCACGGTCGAAACTGCGTCAGGACAGCCGATGCATCGCTGTAATTATTGCGCTCATACGACGGATGGCGCACGCGTTACGACGGATCGCGCAACGCCAGGCGCCCCAGGGGCCATCATTGGTGGAAGCTCCGCGGATTCTGATCCGTAATGAGGATACCGAGCATGATATCAAACCAAATTTACTCGTTTTCACCCGCCGTCTTGAAATACCTCAAAGCTGCAGGTTGGCGTCCGGGCCGCAAAGTCACCACCAAACACTGGGAGTCCTTTTTGCGGAATGCAAATAACCCCGTGTACCCCGTCGTCGTAGAGTTCCTCCAAGAATTCGGCGGGCTCGAAGTTGATTTCCCAGATCCTGGAAATCCCGGCGATATTAATTTCTTCCACATCAGCCCAACCGATGCTGCGGAGCACTACTTCATCGACGAGGATTGTTTGTCCAACGTCAACGCATGGGCAGGGTGCGCGCTCTGCGCAATCGGCGCAGCGTCTCCCTATCATATGCTCCTGCTCATGTCGGCAGACGGCCGTGTCTTTCTGAGACACGGTGACTTCTTATGGCTCATCGGCATGTCGGGCTATGATGCCATTGAGAAGTTATGTACAACGAAGGACAACCTCAAGCAGTTCAATCCGCCTGAATCTTGAGGTTATGACTTCCGCACACCGCGCCTTGAGGGAGAATTGAATGATTCGCGCTATCGGTATACTGCTCTGCGGCATATTCTTGATCTTCGGTGGCGTTCGGGGCATTCCAGAGAAGGACGTCAACAAATCCGGCTGGCTTTACCAGTGGTTTGGGCAATCCGGGCCTGCCGGGTCTATGATTATTTTCGGCGTGGTCAGCTTGATCATCGGAGCATGGATGTTCGCTGGAAGCTGGCGAGATATGAGGGAACAATGGCGTTATAACGCGGAAGAAAGGCGCCGTCGGCGATCCCGGAAAAACGAATGAACAGACAGAATCGCTGTCGCCTGACTGGGCATTCAACCAATCGGTTCACCAAGCAGATTCATGGGCTTTTGCCGTGCGTGTCTACACTACTCACACCGCGGCGGAATTCCCCCGCATATCCCGCTCGCACACGTCCCATTATTTTTGCAAAGCGCTCCCGCAGGCAAAACCGCGAATGGGCAATTCTGCCCCGGATCGCATACGCCCGCATTCGCGCACTTCTGCATTATCTCGTCGCAGTTTGAACACGCGCCCATAAAACACAGATTCGTCACACATTCATAATCGAATTGGCACGCCGCTGGAGGACTCAATTTGCAGATGCCATTGCACGATAAGCCCATGATGCAATCGGCGGCATTGGTACACGGTTCTGCCACGCCCGCCAAACACACCCCCGACGAACACGTTCCGCTTGGACAATCCGTGCCCATGACGCACGCGCCGCAAATCTGGTCCGCACCGCAGAAGTTCGTCTCGCACTGCGCGGACTCGGAACACGGATCGCCGGTCTTCAACCGACACACACCCGCCACGCACGTACCGTTCACACATGCTTGATCGTTTGAACAGAAACCACCGACGGGCATCTTGTTCATCGGCAGCGGATCACATACGCCCGCTTGACACGCGTTCGTCCCTTTGCAACCCGTCTCTTGCCACCCATCCGGCACCGGTGCCAAGCACGTACCTTCCAAACCAGGGAAGTCGCACGCTGCGCACGCATCACCGCACGCAACGTTGCAGCAGAAACCATCGACGCACTCGCCGCTCGCGCAGTCGCCCACCTTCGATGTGCACGTCGCGCCATCACAGAAACGACAGTTCGTCCCGGTGCACGTCGTGCCGATCGGCAAGCACGCAACACAAACACCTTGGCCGTTGCACACCTGTCCGCCGGTCGAACAATCGGTACCCGCCGCGGACAAACTGCACGCTCCTCCGCTCGCCGGACACGTGAAGCATGGCTCGGCTTGACAAACTCCGTCGCAACCATCACCCGTCGTGACGTTCCCGTCGTCGCACGTTTCGCTCGTGCTGGCATCGACGACGCCATCACCACACACAGGTGCTGCGCCACCTGCACCACCGTTGCCACCCGTTGCAACAAAACTGCTCTTGGGCACGCCATCCGGATACATGTCGCGCTCGGGCACGATGCACGCAGCACCAAGCACGACGCTCGTGCTCAGCCACGCCAGCACAAAGACCGTTCGACGCGCGTGTTTCATAACCGCCCCATCAACCCAAAAACGCCACCACCACCGGGCAACACGACGAACGTACCCGTCACCTTGGGCTCGGTTTTCGGCTCCAGCTTCTTGCCCGTCAGCGCATACACGACCGTTGCACCACCAACGATCACTGCGCCGATGCTGAACCACACCGCCGTGCTGCCAACTTGCGAACGCAGTTTGTCTTTCTCGTCAAACGCTTCGCGACACTCACGCCGCGCTGACGTGCAACCGTTCGCGTCCCACTCGTCGAAGCTCTGCTTGTCGATGATTCCCGCAGCGATTCCCGTCCCGAGTCCAATCGCCGCAAGCCCAGCACCCACGCCGATGCCCGCGTAGATCACCTTCTTGTTGCGCGTGTTCACGATGGGTTTCGGCGTCTCGACTGGGCCGCCAGGCTTGCCCCGATCTTTGATGATGATCGACGACTCACCCGCTGCATCGCGCAATGTCATCTCCACATCGAGTGACGCTCCCGCGACGATCCCCACGCGTTCGCTCACGGGTTGCTTGCCTTCGAGCTTCGCCTCGACGCGGTGACTGCCTGGCTCGACGTACACCGACGCAGCAAGCGGCGCCGTGCCTACACGCGTGTCGTCGACGAACACTTCGGCGCCCGCAGGCTCGACTTTGACGACGAGCGCACCGACCTTGACCGTGCACTTCGCCAACGATGCTTCAGCGTCTTTTTTTTCAGCCGACGACAAATCCTTCGCTTCGCGCAAGCCAAGAGCAAAGTGCTCTGCCGCATCGCGATGCTTGCCGAGCATCAGCTCGGCGCGTGCCAACGCAAGCGCTCGTCGCGGCAGCGGGGCCGCTGCATACGCGCGCATGAACGCGTCTCGCGCCTTTTCCCATTGCTTGGTGTCGAAAGCTTTTTGGCCTTCGTCGAAGAGCCGTTTCGCTTCTTCTTCCGACGCCGGCTTCACTTGAACGGTGCCCGTGGGGGTTTGTCCGACTGCGGCCGATGCGACGAACGACGTCGCCACCGCCAGAATCATTCCCCATCGTCGACTTGCTCGTTTCACAACACGACCCATGCGCCTGATGGCCCAAGTTCACCGCAGAACGACGCGAAAGGCAAGCTTCGCGAAAACGCGTTCAGCGAAACATTCGAGCTTCCATCGCCTTGAACGCAACGGTATACCCTGAAATTGCGTAACGATGAGCGGCGGAGAATGTATGACAGGGAAAAACCTGACGGTTACAGTCGCATCTAGAGATGCCTTCGACGTACGAGTATTCGCCATTGACGAACGCATCAGCTCGCTGTTTCAGATTCAACTGACGGTCGTATCATCGGAGCCGAGCATCGATTTTGATGAACTCGTGGGTCAAGACGCGCGGTTTTCGCTCCACTCCGGCACATGCAGCCGATTTTGGCACGGCGTCGTCAACGATTTCCAGCTCGTTCGTGCCGAGCCAAACGGGTTATCTACGTACGAGATGTCCATTGTGCCCGTTCTCTGGCTTCTGTCGCAGCGGACGAATCACAGAATGTTTCAGCACAAATCTGATCTCGACATCGTTCGGACCATTTTGCTCGAATGGGGAATCACGCCGGACGTGCGGGTGGATCCGACGCAGTACCCAATGCTGGAATACCGAGTGCAATATGGGGAGAGCGATTTTGCATTCGCGAGCCGGATACTTGAAGAATCGGGCGTTGCTTATTGGTTCGATGAAACGAATGACGATACGCAGCTCGTGCTGTGCGACGCACCGAATGCCAATCCACGGCGACAGGAATCGTTGCAGTTTCTCGATGACGTCAGTACGGCGCACACACGCGATCACGGGTACGCCACAAATGTGCGCCTGGGGCAATTGATGTCTCATGGACGCTGGACGGTGCATGAACGCGATTTTCGTTCGTCGCCACGATTCCCGCTGTCTTCGAGCGCTTCCGAGGGTTTGCCCGTGGAAGCGCGACTCGAACATTTTGAATACACACCCGGCGCATTTCCGGGGTGGGAAGAGCGCGCAGCGACGAGACTTGCTGACAAACGCCTTCGCGCAGCACGCACCCACCACAAATCATGTTCTTTCGAGACAAACGCCCATGACACGCATCCAGGCTGCATCTTGAACTTATCCGGGCATCCACACGCGGCTCTGGCCGACGACAAATCATTTCTCGTCGTCAAGTCAATGCTGCGCGGAACGGTTGATGGTGAATGGATCCATCGTTGCGAAACTCGCACAACGGATTTGCCTTTTCGTCCGCCCGAGTCCATACCGAAACCTCGAACGCAAGGCATGGAAAGCGCCACGGTTGTCGGCCCAGCAGGCGAAGAAATTCACACGGACGAGTTTGGCCGGGTCAAGGTTCATTTCCATTGGGACCGCGAAAGCAAAATGGACGAAACGAGTTCGACATGGATTCCGGTGAGCCAAACATGGGCAGGAGCCGGATATGGCGGCATTCATATTCCGCGCGTGGGTCACGAGGTGCTTGTCGATTTCCTCGGTGCGAATCCCGACCGGCCATTGGTTGTCGGCCGCATGTACACCGGTCTTCAACAAGTGCCCTACCCGCTGCCCGAACACAAGACACGCAGCGGGTTCCGCAGTCAATCCACAGGCGGAGGCGATGGATTTAATGAAATTCTTTTCGACGATGCCGCTGGTCGTGAACTCGTCAACGTTCAGGCCGAGCGGGACATGACGACGCTCGTGAAACGCAATGCGGAATTCGCGGTGGGCAAGGATTACGTCAAGCGTATCGTCGAAAATGAAACGAAAGCCGTCGGGGCCAATCAATCGACGACGGTAGGTGCCAACCGTACGAGCTTCGTTGGATACGTGGATGAAACGACGGCGGGGGAAAGCGTGGCCTTGCAGGTACGTCCCGTCGAAGATGAAATGGCGTCGAAAACTCGCGTGTTCGTATCCGATAAGAAAATCGTCCTGGATACTGGTGCAGGCGCGACGATTACCCTGGAAAACGACACCATTACCTTGTCAGCAGCCGTGATTGCCGTCGAATCGACGGACGAAACGTACGTCTGTGGAAACAACCTCGTCACCGTGGAAAGCCCGGCAGGTGACGTGGTCATTGCCGGCGGTCCGATGGTGCACATCAATCCCTGACTTCTTCGAGGTTCGAATGTCGCGTTTTCATGCTGATGAATTCACGTTGGATTTACCCGAGGCTCTTCAGGATCGGAGCGTGAACATCTTTTCGGTTCGACCGAACGGGCCAAACGATTTCAGCCTGGTCATCGTCCGCGATTGGATGGACCAAGGCGCTAACTTGGACGACGTCCTGGAACGATACCGCTCGGAAATGGCTGCGAAGTTACCACAATTTCGACGTCTATCCGAATGCGATGTGCTCGTCGATGGCTGCGCGGGCAAACAATCCGATCACATCTGGAAAACCGACGACGGCATCGTGCATCAGCGACAAACAATCGTTTCATTGGGCGAGAAGTCCAATGTGGATGGCAGAGGACGAATCCTCGTTTTCACCGCCACCTGCCCCAAAGGAATCACACCGCAATGGGAAGAGACGCTCGCGCGAATCATGATCTCGCTAAAACTCAATCCGAAAGACTCCGTCTGACTTTTTCAGCCAACGCGGGATCGCGTACGAGACGCACGAGCCATACACGTTCGATGCGGATCCAAGCTTCTACCGGCAATTCCATTTCGCGCAAAGTTTCTTCCACGTTGCCGAGGCGCGCTGCCTTGACCAGCTTCACGTATTCCATCACTTGAATCGCCCCGCGCTCCTCTTCCAACGTCGCGACATACACCTGGTCGAATGCGCGTTGTAATGCACTGCCGCCCTGTTTCACGTCGGTACGAATTCGTTCGAGATGTTTACGCAAAATCGGACGAAACGTTGGGGCATCAAGTCCGCATGTCGCAAGAATGGTCGAGGCGTCATCAGGTCGCCGGGCAATCGACGCAACCAGGCGCGCGCATAGAGCCATAGGCATCTCTTCTGTCGAACCGGCAGCTTGCTCCACTACGTTCGATTCTTTTCGCAACGTTGCCACGTGCGTCGACGTATCGTCATACCGATCGAGTCGAGACGCCCACTCCATGGCGCGGGCAATTGCGGCGTCATCCATATTCGCAGACGATACCATGAGATGCTCTACAGCAGAGAAGGGATTTCACGTCGTAGGACGAGAATGGCAATCGCCACTCAACGCGGACAATACCACGCTGGTATCGGCCAAGGATTCGGCGTTTGCGTCATCAAGGCCCAACCAAAGTAAACGAAATCGACAATGAGAACCAGGCCCCCGGCTCGCGCAATCGACAACACGATATCTGGTTTGGCTAGCCAATCCGCACGCTTCGACAACCCATAGACCGCCAGTCCCACCACAACCGCCGCGACAAATCCGAGCAATGTTCGTCCGTACCAATCCATGCCCAGCCCATCCGGCCGTGATGCCCAGACAAACCTATGTTCGAGGGGCATGTACCAAGGCACGGGGGATTTACGCATCGCGCTGACCAAAAAAACCAAGCCGTACGCGAGCCGTGCCGCAAGAAATGCCACGAAAAGCCGAGCCGATGGTGATGGTTGCTGCACCAACTTTGATGCGTCCGTCATCCGATCCCTCGCACAGATGTGACCAAGAGGCCGAGCACGATGTTGAGCCACACGACACCGCAGACGATAAAACTCATCACGGCGTACACACGTACGAGCCACCGTTCTTCGGCTGGGCGAAGGGTAAACGCGAGTGCTCCGAGTCCGATGGCCACGACCAACGTGAGCGATGCGTACACTTCTTTGACGTCAAACAATCCCGCGTACGTCGGGGCAAACCTGTCGAGGAACATCCCGCGTACGTGGTAGCGGTACGTCGGGTACAGCAGCGCGCCGATGGCAAACGTGAATACGTAGGCCGTGGCGACGACTTTGGCCCAACGTTTTTCCTGTGCGACGCGAACAAACCTATCGCGCAGATAGTGCCGCATTTGCAGCGCGTGATGCGTCGATGCTCCCACGAGGACGATGCTGCCCGCCGCGTGAAGGACGAGCAAGAGCCGCCGGGCGCCGTACAAAAAAACGGGTTGGTCCGGCGCGCATACGTCGATCACGTCACGACCCCGCCACCACGTCGGTGCGTGGTCGGGCGCCGGGCCCCAGCCCGACGGGGTGGAGGTCGATCGCGCCAGCACC
>JANORL010000927.1:0-33513 GCA_031415295.1 Polyangiaceae bacterium
GTCCAAACACTTCGGCGACACCGGCAATGACGAGGCGATGGGAATCGATTTCGATGCCACGGGCAACCTCGTGATTACCGGCGCCTACACGGGTGCGATTGATTTCGGCAATGGCACGCTCACCAATGGCGGCGCGCAAGATGCGTTCCTCGTCAAACTCACCGGCGCAAATGGCTCTCTGCTCTGGGCAAGCCATTTCGGCTCGGCATCAACCGAGATAAGCAAGAACGTGTCCGTAGCCCCTGATGGCACCATCGTTACGTCCGGCGTCTTTTACAATACGACGAACTTTGGATCCGGCGTCATTTCCAGCGCGGGCGGAATCGATCTCTTCATGGTCAAATACGACGCGTTGGGCACGCTCCTTTGGGCCAAACCCATTGGTTCCAGCTCCAACGACGACATGTTGGCCCTTGATACCGACATGAACAACAATTCGGCTTTCGTCGGACTTTTCGGCTCTTACCAGGCAACCGTGCAAAAGTTCCTGCCCTGAAAGCCGCAAGGAAGTTCGTTCCGCGAACGTTCGTCATGGGGGCTGCGCCGATGCAGACGCGGCCGGTATTGGTTCGTCGAGGAACGTATACGAAAACACCCCAAAAACATGAAACGCGTCACGCACGAAGACCATACGCACGCGGCGTATATCCGGCTCGGGCGGTAGCGGCAAACGCATATTGCGATTCAAAGAGACAAACCAACGATCTTTGAACTTCCAGCCCTTTAATTGACGCTCAATCGACACTTCCGCAACGAGCGGCACATACGGTCGCGCAAAGAGGATGCGATCCGTTGGGATCGCGCGCGGCTCATCGAGTGAAATCAATCGCGCATCACCAAGCAATCGGGCCTTGTATCGTTCCGGTGATTCACTTTGTTTGTCTTCACAGAACCATTCTCCTTCGACCTCGACCAGCCACATGCCGACGGGAAACGAGGTCGCACATTGGAACGAAGCCTCCGCGAAAATCACCGCATCCGAGCGGACATGCAAAATCCCTCGCGTCTTGATGCGCCGCCCAGCAAAATCCCCAGGACGCTCGACCAAGTCGCGCACCGAAGGCCGACATGGAGCCGAGCAGCGTAACAATTCGTTTCGCGTGTTCGTGTCGATCCATCCGCCAAACGCATGCCAAATGATGCCACCGATGACGACTTGATGATGCAACCAGCGCGCTTCCGCAATGAAGCCTGCCTTTTCCAGTGCAGAAACACGCTCTTGCCAGGAAAATGGTTTTTCCAGGGCGAGCGCTCCTTCGTCGACAATCGTTATCGACCCGGAGGCTCGCACCTTGTACGTCGACGGATCAACCAAAACGTCGTGCCATGTCCAGTCACGCCATTGAAATGCGATGCTCCCAAGATCTCGCAAAATGAGCACGTCGTTTTCTTCTGGGTTTTCCTCGAGAAGTTGACAGCGTGCCATTTGTTCTCGAATTCCCGTGCCCCACCGTTTCGGCCAAATCCACGGCTTTGCTTTGGCTCCCTCGAGCAGTTGCCAACCGGATTTGTTGCCCGCCTCGCAACGTAGACGGATAGGTTTGTCATACCAAGGCTCGATGGTAACAACCGCATCCGCATCAACAACAATCACCGGATGCCGTACGCCGCCGTCTTCGCCCGGCAGAAGACGTGCCGCCCAGCGCGCGGCCTCGTGCACGGTACCCTCCGACAAACGAGCGGTGAGCGTTTCTCCTCCAGCCTCGCGGAGTTTTTGATGGGCCGACGCGCTCAACAAAATGTATCGATCACCAGGCTCGATGGCGCACGTTCGTTCATCGAGCTCATGCGTTCCAAGCGATCCCGCCACGATATTTGGGCATTGCTCGAGTACGGCTTCGATCTCCGGCGTCAACGCTTCGCCTTGTTGCAAATAATGCCATCGCAACGAATGGTCGGTCGTGAGTTGTTTGCATTGTCCGTTCCGCAAACGAAGCAGCCGATGCGTACCTATCCACCGAAAAATCGCTTGGTCATGGTGTAACTCCAACTCCGCAACCATGACGAACGCACGTGTTCCCTCGACAAACGGACGCATGGGGCGGTTTTCGCGCCAAGCTTCGAGCATTGCATCATGAGCAAATTGCGCAGGAAATGAATGGACCAAAAGCCAACGTCGATCGGAATGCACACAAACCTCGTCGACGGATCGATCACCATAAAGAAGTGCGGTTGCAGCCCATCCCGTACCGCCATACGCAAACGCTTCCGGAGGTGCCCATGGGGGCGGATGTTTTTCTGGAGCAACATCTCGCGGACCGTAATCGCCTTGAAAAGTTTCGTGCTGAATATCGAGGACAGGCTCGCGCATATCGCGATCCCAACAAACCCACACGTTTTGATCCAGCGCCGCAAGGCGTAAAACATGATCCAAACCAAGACGTATGTGCCACTCTATCGGTCCTTCAACGGATTTCACGAAGACCACCTCGAATGGCGCATCGACTTCGTAAGGCAGACAATCGCGAACCCAGACACGCTCCACCGCCGAGCCATGTTGCCGCAGGGCTTCCAAACACGCGCTTCCCTTGACGTGAAAGTATCGCACCGACGAACCAAGCTCGCGACAAACCTCTTCGGACGCTGTTTGCACGAATTGGACATGCGGCAAGTGAACGGGTATTTCCGTTCCAATGGCGACGAGGGCGCCGCGACCAAATCCCAAAGGCTGAAAGTCCTCCAGGATGGCCGCACCCAAGAGCTGCGGCATTGCTTTGGCATACGCCCACAATACGTCGCGCGTGACCCCGATTTGCTCCTCAATCTCGAGCAATTGTGGCGTCAGCGCCGGACCGAAAGGAAGGTCCGCCAACGGAAGCGAAACGCGCCAAGCAATCGTGGGTTCGTCGAACATCATGGACTCGGTCGAGGCCCATCGTCCGCGAACTGCTGAAATGCGTCAATCTTTTTTCTCACGCGACGACGATCGCCATTACGTGCGGCGGGCATGCAGGGACCGACGCTCGTGCCTACGAAATTCGCACGTCTACATGCGGATTTGCCTGCACTCGAGACAACGTCTCCCCGCGGCTTCTGCAAGCAGCCTGACTCGCCGAGTACGTACCCGGACGCACCCGAGCTTTCGCAATTTTCGGTCTATTCTACAACTCACGGCAATGCCGACACGCCAATCACGACCTTGTGCAGGTGCAAAAGACCCCCGAAAAGCACGAGCGTAACGATAACGCGTGCCGGACCGATTTCGGAGATTGCTTTACCTACGTTTCCTTTGGCAAACGGAATGAGTGACGTTTTCTCAGCAAATGGCGTCCACGCGTCCCCGAGCGTTACGCGACGACGGCTGTCGATGTGTTTCATCCCCAGAAGGGCAAGCAGCGCGATCCCTGCAAAAAGCACCAGCGACGCGATATCTCCATTGGCGGTCATGTGCACGAATCCCCACATCGCAAACGACCACAACATCGGATGACGCGTAATACGCAGAATGCCCCGCGGCTCGAACTCGATGGCTTTCTCTTGACCCACGGCCGTCGGGTTTTTCGTGGATACGCTGCACAAGAAAAATAGCAGCGCAAACGGCATCACTGAAATCGGAATCCATCGCGTCCACGCAGGCGCTCGAAACAATTCAATGTACGGCGCCGCCCGATACGACGACACCATCCAGATCAATGCCCCTATGGCAAACAGTGAATAAATGCCTTGGTACGCTTTCGCCCCCAAACGTTTTTCGAATGGCCTACGTACCGCAATGCTCGATAACAACAAATGGCCCAACACGAACGCTAGCGTAGACAAACCCAGCGAAATAAAATTGCCCCGCGCTTGATCACCAAGCTTCACCGGGCCGCTCATTGTCACAATCGCGGCAGCCAGATGCCGAGCGTCGTCTGTTGCAATGGGCAAACCGGGCATGGCCCCAGGAACGTAACCTTGCAAGATATCGTGATTTGGTTCGAGAATGCTGCGGCGAATGTATTCTTCGTCTGCCACGATTTCACGTGGTTTTTCCGCAGTCATGACCGCACGCGTTTTGCCCACCAGGCCCATCAGCGTGGGTCCTTGTTTGGGCGTCCCGTCGAAAGAATGGCATGCGGCACAACCACGCTCGAAAAACAGTTTCTTGCCTACCTCGGGGTCTCCGTCCACCGGACGCGCTGCGAGAGCGCCAGAGGACCAGACGGCAAGGAACAACATCGTTGAAATGGAAATGGAGCGTCGGGCAAACACGGTGCGAACTTACGCCATAAGAATCCGCAGGAAAAGCCCCTCAGAGCGTGTTGAACAGGCGTTGCGAGCGAATCGGGGCTAGGGAGGCCGATACGAAGCGTACTTCAGTACGCTGAGTGAGGCCGACCGACGCACCGGTTCGCGCAGCAGCCTGTTCAACACGCTCTCAGCCAATCCGCTCACGCAAAGACACCGATGCCACTCGTTTGGGCTCTGCTGATCGCTCGAAGGGTGCACCAGAGGCTTCGAGCGCCACCACTGCATCCGCGGCAAAACGCATCGCCGCTACACCTTCCGCCGCCGATACAACCGGCGCGGACTTGTCGATGATCGTCTTTCCAAACCGAAGCAACAATCGCTCGATATCGCCCCCGCGCGGTGGCGTGCGCGTACGTTTCCCACCCGCATCCGCCACTTCAACGACGTCCACTCCATCGCCACGCACCCACGAAAACACGCGACCATCGGCAACGCGAACCCGGACTTCGAGTGCATCCGCAGCCTCGGCAAGGAGCAATTCGATCGTGATGTTCGGTGCATGCAATCCAGCAGCTCGCGCACGTATCGTCACGCGCTCGGGCCTACCACCACCTCGTGCTGTCGCTCGACGAACCTCGAGCGTTTCACCAGCCAGTACACGCGCCAAGTCGCCCAAGTGAATGAACAATTCGTAAAATGCTGTTCGCGACCACGCGTGAAGACTCGCCGGAGACTGCATCGTCGCCCGATGAATCACCTCCACATCGACCGGTCGATCCCCACCGGCCCGTTCACCTAGCAATACGAGCAGCTCCTCCACGCCTCCTGCGACGCGTAACTGTTGCGCCACAGTGATCAGTTCTTTCGTTGGTGAACCAAACGATTCTGCTTCGGTAATCGATGCCGCCAGCGGTTTCTCTACGAGGCACGGCAAACCTCGTTCCGTTGCTGCTCGAACAATCTCCGCATGATGCCTCGTGCCACACGCCACGATCACCGCATCGACAGCTCCGTGGTCCAAAGCCTCCTCGAGCGAACGAAAACGCGGAATATCGGCCGGAATTTCCGGGAATTCCTTGTCAGGTGCGTGAGGTGAAACCACGGCTGCCAAGACAAACCCCGGTAATCGTCGCAAGGCCGAGACAAACATGAGCGCCCGAGGCCCCGTTCCAACGAGCACCACGCGTATGCGTGCCGTATCAGCATCAGCCGTCATCACGGGCAAGTGCACTCGCGCCGGCGTTGCGATCGGCAACGCGATCTGGTCGCTTCGGGGCACTACACCATCACCAAAACGAAGCTCTTCGATGCGATCGGTGCCTGGTCGAAAACGGGCAATCCGCGCGTCGGAAAACGCGCGCTCCGGAGTGATCTTGTCACCGGAAACCGCGCGAAGTTCGTCTGTCCCATACAGCGCGGCATACGGTTTCCACACCCCCGTGCAGACAAGATCGAAACGGCAATCCGCGCAGGCTGGCCCCTTCTGCTTTTGTGGAGCGTCCTCCGTGAGCGCGCCACTCAACGACACGAGTACGTCGCTCCAGTACATGAACTCGTCGAGCTGACACGGCGGAACCCCTTGCCGTGATCCGACGACGACTTCGATCCCGAGTTCACTTGCCCGCGCGATCGCCCGTTTCAGATACGGCATCACGTCGCGATAACGCGGCACCAGATCACCAAGCCGTTCGAGCGCCTTGTACTGCGGTGTTACGTACGCAAATGAAATGCCGATCTTCGTTCCAAACTCGCCATGGAGCCATTCGACAAACCGTACGAGATGCCGGTAGTTGTGCCCTGACACAACATGATTCACGTCAATACGAAGTTGGTCATGACGAACGAAGTGGCGCAACGCGGATACCGTTCGTCCATGGTCGCCCATCTTGCGCGTTTCGAGCCGCGCCAACGATTCTTCATGTCCGTGCAGCGAGACAAAAACGTTCGTGAGACCAGCACCGACGAGCGCATCGACCTTCTCGCGTTTGTCCAGGAGAACTGCGTTCGTGACGAGTTCGATGGCGTGCACACCCAAACGTTTGGCCACGGCAACGTAGTCGACGAGATGCCTTGAAAGTGTGGGTTCGCCGCCGCTGAAAGAGATCTGCTCGACACCGGTGCGCGCGAGACGCGCGATGCGCCTCATCATGCGTCCAGCGTTGTCCTCGACGTTGTGCGACGTCTCGTTGGCGCTGCAAAACCAGCAGTCTTGGTTGCAATGCACGGTGGGTCGAAGCACCACGAAAAATGCTGATTTCGCAGCAGTTTTGCGTTGTTCGTCCCAACGTTCGCGACGCTCTGACATAGGCGCTCGAGGCAACGGAGACAAACCTTGGTCGCCATGCGTGGCCAGCACGTGACTCGTTGTTCCCGGACAGACTCGCTCGGCAGGACACGTCGAACAAATCGGGGCGAGCGCCGACGTGGACCGCCGAGGCATTGGGCGCCCACCGCGATCTGCAAAAAGTCGCTCGGGAACGCTGACCGATCCGTCTTCGGCCACCGAGGCAACGGCGCAAAGTGGAATGCCATCGCGTTCGGTCAACGTGATCTCGATCTGCTTTTCTCGCGCGACACGAAGCGCATCGAGTAGGCCCGGACGAACCACATCCCAACGAGGTGGCGTAAGTTCGCGAGGCACACGACCATCCACGGAGCGGAGACCATCAGGTGCGTAAAGCCGAACCCTTCGCGCCGCAGGAGCGATGCCGTGGAGCAGCGTGATCATCGCGGCAAGGTTCTGGATCGCTGGGTCCAGCACGGGGATTTCGAAGCGAGTCTCGAGCCCCGACGCTGCGAGCATCCGCAGCCCCGCCAAACCCGCTGCGTGTGCGCCACGTACTCGCGCGATGGCGTCGTGTACGGATGGGCGTTCGCTCGACAGGAAAAAAACGACGCCATCAACGCCCGTCGATCGCAGTTGTTGAACGCGTGTTTCGGAAGAAAAACCCACGCCGTTTGTCCGCACGAACACGTGTTGCCAGCCTGCATCCCGCGCGGCACGAATCGTTACGGCGAGCGCCTTGTGTGCCGCAGCTTCGCCCCGTAGTTCGAGCACGCCGCCACCCCGTTGCAGTTCGCGTTGGATGACCGCTTGTGCCGGCGCGGCCGCACGGCAGTCGCATACGGGGCACGCAAGGTTGCAGCCAGGCGCGAGCAACAAGCTCGTATCGGTCGTGCCGGCGCGAGAACTCATGCGGGGCACATTGTTCGTCTGCTCTGCGCATGAACGCAAGCTCTCGCGCGTTCCCGTCAACGTTGCGTTAGGATGGCCGCGATGCGCGTGGCGCGGGTGCTCACCAACGAGACGTGCAACCAGGCTTGCAGCTTCTGCTCGGCTCGACGTCCATCAGAACGCCGCGAGTTCATCGTTGCAACGGCAGTCAAGAAACGCATCGATGCCGCGCTCGCCGAAGGAGCGCGCGAGATCATCCTGACAGGTGGCGAACCAACGATGCGCCGTGACCTTGCAGATCTCGTGCGTTATGCGCGTTCGCGTGGCGCGACGCGTGTCGTGCTCGAGACGAACGGAGCGCTCGTGACGAACGAATTCGCCCACGCGCTCTCCCAGGCGGGACTCGAAGTGGCGCGCGTGCACTTGCCCGCGTTCGGCCCCGATGCGGACGCGATCACGCGTGACGAAGGTGGGTTTGTCGCGACGCTCGCGGGATTACATGCGCTTGCCGCTGCAAGTTTGACGCTCGAAATATCCACGCCGATTGTCTCGACCAACCTGATGTTCGTCGCCAACATTCCCGCGGGCCTTCGAGGAGCAGGCGTCGACGTGGCACGCATCATCGTAACCGCCGTCGTAGATGGTCCAGATCGCAGCAGCGTAGCGAACGTGACGGAGGCCGCGCAAGCTATCGAACGACTCGATGAGGCAGCCCGGACAAACGGTATCCCGTTACAGTTCGACCCCGGAGCGATTTTGCCGCCGTGTGTTTTCGACAAACCATACCGAGTGGCCCACTTATACGCTATGACGCCGGGAGGAGGAACTCGACCGGGGTTTTCCCGCGCTCCTGCGTGCCACGAATGTTTGGCCGAGGATCGTTGTCCTGGAATCCCATCTTCCTTGTTGACGCATGTCCCCAATCTCGAATTAAAGCCAATCAAGGAAGACCGGATTCGTCGCAAGCTCACGGTCATTTCGTCTACCCGTGAACAAATTCGCCGGGAACTGGTCACGCGCGACATTTACCGCTCGCCCACTGGGGAGCGCATTCCTTCGCACATTGTGCGCATTCATTTCCATTGCAATCAAGCATGCGATTTTTGTTTTGTTTCGACGCATCTTCCCGCTCCGGATGATGCCGATGTGGAAGCCGCCATTTTGGAGATTTCGCGTCGTGGTGGCGTGCTTCAGCTTTCGGGTGGCGAGCCAACGCTGAATCCGCGCGTATGCGATTACGTGCGAATGGGCAAATCCGAAGGTGCCCTCGCTGTCGAATTACAAACGAACGCCGTGCGTCTCGCAGATGATAAATTGACCCAGGCGCTCGAAGACGCGGGACTCGACGTCGCATTCGTATCCTTGCATGGAGCGCATGCGGAAATCTCCGACGGCATTACCCATGCGCCGGGTACCTTTGAAAAAACGCTGCGCGGTATTGATGCATTGAGCCGGACGAAAGTGCACGTTCGGCTCAATTTCGTGTTTTGCGAGCCAAACCGTCACGATTTCCCAGACTTTGTCCGATTGGTGGCGTCGCGTTGGCCTCGAGCGGAAATCAATGTATCCATTGCCTCGGCATTTACGGATTTGGTTCCTCGTACGCCCGAATTGATTCCGCGTTACATGGACGTTTTGCCCGCACTGGAGGAAGGCCTAGCCATTGCCAAACAAGCGAACGTGCAGGTCACCGGATTCGAGTCCATGTGTGGGATGCCGCTTTGCCTCGCGCCCGTGGACAAACGCGCTCAATTGGCACTTGCCGAAATTCCGGCCGGTCACGACGGTGGCGAATTCGTACGGACCGATGCTTGTGGGCGTTGCGATTTATCTACGCGTTGTTTCGGATTGCGTCGAAGTTATGCCGAACTACATGGAACGAGTGAGCCTCGACCGATCGTTTTTTCTCCCGAACCTCGAGCAACCGTCATCGAACCCGTATGAGCGAACAAGCGTCTTCAATCCTTTGGACCCCTAGAATTTCTGGCGAACGCGACGAAACCACCACCGTTTTGTCGATGGTCGGATTGCCCGCACGCGGAAAAACCTACATTGCCCGCAGGGTAGCGAGATATTTGAATTGGCTGGGGCACCCGACACGCGTCTTTAACGTTGGTAATTATCGCCGAAAATTGCTTGGGGCAAGTCAGCCAGCTGATTTTTTTGCCCCGAGTAACACGGCCGGCCGAAAAGTTTTGAATGACTTGGCCATGCAAGCGCTCGAAGACATGCTCAAATGGTTGCACGAAGGTGGCGAAGTCGGCATTTTCGATGCGACGAACAGCAGCAAAGAACGACGCCACGTGGTCGAAGCTCGTTGTCGCAAAGAAGGGGTACCGCTCGTTTTTATTGAATCCTTCTGTAATGATCCGGCCGTCGTCGAAGCCAACGTCCGTGACACGAAGCTCAAATCGCTCGATTACGTCGATATGGATCCCGAAGCCGCCGCGCAAGATTTCGTGCAGCGCATTGCTCATTACGAGGGGATGTACGAAACGCTCGACGATCCTTCCCAAAGTTACATCAAAATCATCGACGTGGGCCGGCAAGTCATTCTCAATCATATTCACGGTTATCTGCCGGCACGATTGGCCCCGCTGCTCATCGATATGCACGTATCGCCACGTCCCATTTGGCTCACGCGACACGGTCAAAGCATGTACAACATGCTGGGACGTATTGGCGGCGATTCAGAATTGTCTCCCGCGGGAGAACAATACGCCAAACAACTTGCAGCATTCGTCAAACAACATGCTCCACGCGACCAAGAAGTGGCTATTTGGACGAGCACGTTGAACCGCACGATCCAAACCGCCAAAGCGATATCTCGAACGACGAGGGCCTGGCGAAGCCTCGACGAAATCGACGCAGGTGTTTGCGACGGCATGACGTACGACCAAATTCGTTTGGAAATGCCAGACGTGTGGGCCGCGCGAGGCACGGATAAATTCCATTATCGGTATCCACGCGGCGAATCGTATGAAGACGTCATTCAACGACTCGATCCGGTCATCATCCAGCTCGAGCGCCAACGCTCACCGGTGCTGGTTGTTGCCCACCAAGCGGTCCTTCGCGCCATCTATGCGTATTTAATGGACTTGCCACCAAGCAAATGTCCAAATATCAGCATGCCTTTGCATACCGTCATTCAGCTCACGCCGAATGCCTATGGTTGCGAAGAGAAACGGTTTGTCCTAGAACCAAGGGTCGAGGACCAAGGCGCGGGCGGTTGAGGCGAGCCCACGTGGCGATTTTCCTCGCGCTCCCGTCTTCCCGTTGTACCCAAAGCGCGTTACAATAGGCGAATGCGCATCGGACTTTTTTCACTTATCGGCCTCATAGCCGCGCTCGGGTGTTCCTCGACAAACAATGTGGACCTCACCGGTTCGACCAGCTCGGGATCCGGTTCGGGTTCGGGAGGAGCGGGCAACGGAGGGGCATCCAATGGCGCGGGAGGCAGCGGCGAAGGCGGAATTAGCTTTACATCGTCGAGTGGCACGGGTGGCGCAGGAGGCGCCGTTATGGAAAAGTGCTTGGATACGCTCACCATGCGTGTGCGCGATTTTTCCGAAGCGCATCCGGACTTTCAATGGAGCGGTCACCCCAATTTCGGTCAATTCGTGGGCGTGAGACCAAGCATCATTGGTGCCGACCTGGCAAAACAACCCGATGGTAGTTACAAGCCGGTTTATATCGCGGCCGGTGATGTAACTCCAACTGGGCCGAATTATGCGCCTTTTACGGGCGCCGGGAACTTCGATACGTGGTACCGAGACACGCCGGGCACGAATTTCGCCACCAACGTATCATTGCCTTTGACCACTGTCGGTGATTCGCTCATCTACGACAATGCCGATTTTCACCCAATCGATGCGAATTTCGGATTCGGGAGCGAAGGTTTCGAGTTGAATGGTATGCCAAACAATTGGCATTTTGCAAGCGAAGCGTTGGCCTCGTTCCGTTACCAAGGTGGTGAAGTGTTCACGTTCCGCGGCGATGACGACATTTGGGTATTCATCAATCACAAGATCGCCATTGATTTAGGTGGTCTACATGGACCCGAAGAAGGCTCGGTCAACCTCGACCTGCGCGCCGCTGAACTGGGGCTCGTGATTGGCCAGCTTTACGATCTGCAAGTGTTCCACGCTGAACGGAATTTCTCGGGCTCCAATTACCGTTTTGAGACGAGCAATTTCTGCTTGTTGGCGGTGGATCCTCCGAAGTAGCGCGAATTCTTTCGAGCCGGCATCGCGTTGCCCAAAAAGTAAAAATCTAGCCTCCCGCACGTTTGTTCTCCCTTGCCAAAACGCCTTCGACGCGGTCTCATTCGCGTTGCCTTCGCGGCTCGCAGAAGAGCCGACCGGAACATCCTGCCATGCCTACACTGTTACAAAAGCCAGAGTTTCAATTGTTTGCCCTCATAACTGTGGGCGTCGTCGTTCTGCTCACTGCGTTCTTCGTCTCGCTCGCGAAATTTTATCGGCGATGCGGAGCCGACGAAGCGCTGGTGCGTACGGGCGCCGGTGGCAACAAAGTCGTCATTGGGGGCGGCATTACCGTCTATCCGATTCTCCACCAGCTCTTGCGCGTATCGCTCCACTCGATCAAATTGTCCGTGGAACGTAGTGGCAAGAATGCCCTCGTGACGAAAGACAAGATCAAAGCCAACGTCACCACTGAACTGTATATCAAAGTCGAACCCATTGCGGAAGACGTTTTGGCGGCTGCGCGGTCGTTTGGCGAGCGAAACTTCGACGAAAACGCCATCGGCGACCTCATTGAAGGCAAATTAACCGACGCATTACGAAGCGTTTCGGCAAACCAGACCTTCATGGAGCTTCATGGCCAACGGAAACAATTCGCTGAACATATTCAAAGCACGCTTTCCGACGAATTGAAGAAGAACGGACTCACGCTCGAAAACGTATCCATCACGGCGCTGGCGATGGTGCCCGTCAAAGAACTCGACCCGCATGACGTATTCGATGCGGAAGGTTTGCGCGCCATTACCGATAGCGTGCAGACGAACGCTGAATTGACAAACCGTATTCAGCGCGAGAAAGAAATCGCCATTCAATTAACGAATGCCGAAGCCCGCAAACGCGCATTGACGATTGAACAAGACCAGAAGCAAGCCGAGGCGGATCAAGCGCGCCGCGTGTCCGAATACGCTGCAACGCAAAAGGCCGAAACGTCCAAGGCCGTATACATCCAGGAGCAGTCGCAAGAGCTCGCAGCGTTCGATAAACGCAAGGCCACGGAAACGGGACGTATTCAGCAAGAGCAGGCCATTGCCGTGGCTGAAGCGGCGCGGCAACGCGGACAACGCGAAGCGCAGATCGCCGGCGAAAAGGCGCAACAAGCCGCTGAAATTGCCAAACAACGCGAAATTGAAGCCGCGACGATCGAAAAGCAAAAAGTCGTGCAAGCGGCTGAAGTCGATCGGCAAAAGGCGCTCGAAACCGCATCGATTGATCGGCAGAAAGCTGTTGAAAGTGCGGAGATCAACAAGCAACAGGCCGTCGAAACGGCGCGCATTGCGAAACAAATCGCCGTAACGCAAAGCGAAGAGCTGGCCGCACGCGCCGGCGCGCTCAAGGCGCAAGCGGAAGCTACGCAACAACAAGCAATGCAAGGGATCATCACGGCGGAAGAAACGGCGAAAGCAAACCGCGAAAAAGCCATTGCCGTCATTAAATCCGAAGAAGAGGCCCAACAGTCGCGTATTGCTGCCGAACGCGAAGCTTTCAAATTGAAGCTCGAGGCAGAAACGCAAGCGGCCATCGTGAAAGCGCACGCAGAAGGCGGAGCGGCTGCGAAACGAGCTGAAGCGGAAGGCGAAGTTGCGCAAGCGCAAGGTTTGGCGAAAGCACGCGAACTTGATGCGCAGGCCAGTGCAAACGTAATGCGCCTCGGTGCAGAAGCGAAAGCAACGGCCGCGGCGCAAGAAGCGCAAGGCTTGATTTCGCTTGCCGATGCGACCCAAAAGCGTGGCGAAGCCGAGGCCGATGCCAAACGAAAAATGGTTGAAGCGGAAAATGCGGTATCGACCAAATTCCTCTTGCGAGACGTCGCTATGAAAGCGCTCGACGTTTTGCCGGCCATTACCCGCGAATTGATGACGCCCGCGCGAGCCATCAGCGAAATCAAAATTCTTCAACTTCAGGGCAGCCCGGGATCAGGAGGCGCAAATGGTGAAAATGGTTCAAGCCCATTGGGGAATATTGCGTCACCCGTCTTGAAAACGATCCTCGAGGCTGGCGCAGCGTATCCTTTGATGCGTGAAATGATGTCGTTTGCCCAAGTGGATGGACAAGCACTCGCCGACAAAGCGCGATCGTTCCTCAACACGTTACCTGCCGAATTGCGCCAAACCCTCGAAAAAGACCCCGCATTCGCAAAAAAACTCGAAAACATCGAAGCAAAAGCTGCAAATTCCGCGATACGAAGCGATATCGATGTTCGTGATGCCGAACCGGCCACGATTCCTCCAGGCGGTCACCTCCCAGCTTCTTGAACAATGACCACTCCCCGCACCGATCCCGACCGTGCTGCATTCTCAGCCTTGGCGCAAATTGCTGAAGGCTTCATGGGCACGCGCGCCGGGAACCTCGGATACGATACGTGGAAAGCCGGGTTTCGCGAGATTGTGCAGCGTGATCCTATCGACACGCTGCTCGTCTCGGTCCTCGGCGGCTCGTATTTGTTTTGGCTCGCCGAAAAAGACGTCAATCCTAGATGCCGCACATTCTGGGATGCTGCCGTTTTCGTCTCGACGTGTTTGTCCGTCGGATACGACAACAAATTCGCCGAGACCGAAGCCGGAAAAGCGCTCGCGACGTTTTTGATGACGTTCGGTCCCGCCGTAGCAGCAGCCGCATTTGCTCCTACAACGGCAGATCAGAATGCCGAAACTGCCGCCGCAGCACGAACACAAGCCGAATCCATCGAATTACAAAAGGCCATTTTGGCGAAACTCGATGCGATTTTGGTTCAGCTCGAAAAACCATAGCCAAGACAAACCTGAGGTGGGGTTTCACCTCAAACCTCACGAGGGCTCCCCGCCCTCGACCCGGTAAGGGGCAATGCCCCTTAACCCATGCATGGATCGACAAGGATTAGGCTCTTCATCCCATTTTCCGCCCAATCACACGAAGACCTGCTTTGGAGATGTTTGATTTCTCAGCGCTGCGGCGGGGCCCCGCTGTCTGAGCCCCTAAAAGGGGCGAGTTCGGGGTGCCGCTTGTGCTGAGAAATCAAGCATCACCAAAGCACAACCCGCGACAATCGTTTCATTCAGCGGATTTTGGTTTCTCAGGCGGCGGAGCAGCAGGCGGCGGAGCAGCAGGCGGCGGAGCTCCAAATGTGTACGTTGCGCCAAGACCAATCATTGTGGCATTCGCTGAATAGGTTCCGCCATTGATGATGTTCGGATTCGGCGATGGATTCGCTACGACCGGACTGACTTGGCCGATTTTTGCCTTCCGCGGATCGACGTCTTGCGAAAAGAAAAACGCATGCGCCACAACCATATCGAGGCGAATTGCGCCGATGGTCACGCCCGCTCCAATGGACGGCGTCAGTTTGTTGGAATCGATCGTCAATACCGATACGTATTCGTTTGGCACGGCACTCGTCTCGAATCCCACACCTGCCCGCACATCAAGTTTCGCCTTACCCAGCGGAATCCGATATTCGCCACCAACACGAACCGAAAATGCACCTTGAAATTGCCTTTCGAGGTTTACCGACGGGATGTAATACGTTTCGGGAAAACCTACGACGTTTTTTAGCGCTACCCCTTGAGGATCGACACGAATGCTATCGTGCACGCCCCAGCCGTCGTACGCAAGCGCCGCTTCCACGCGCAAATTCTCAATGGGCCGCGCCTCCACGCCAGCACGGAGATTCCACGGCAATTCGAATGCCACATTCGCTTCGTCGCCTTCTTGTTTCGCCGTCGCAAATGGAGCAGCCGCAGGAAGACGCGTACGAATAGTTCCACTCGAACGAACCCAGAACGGCAAGTGCCCAGAAAAACCTACGCGTACCTTGGGATGAGGGAGCCAGATCACGCCAGCATTCGCCGACGGAGCAACAATGGGCCCAACATTCAATTCAGCAAGTACGTCCCAATCAGGTTGTTCCGGGGCGCAGAAAAATTTGTCGGGGACACATCCTGAGAAAACGACCGTGCTTTTGAAGATTCCCGCCAAGACTTCAACGCCAGCACCCACGCGTAACGTCGGCGAAATCTGGTACGAGGCATATCCACCTGCAACGGCAAGCGCCGAACCTTCGAGCGACAAGAGTGAATATCGTTGCGGCGCGGCCTGCCCATTCACCTTGTCCGGGTACGTCGCAATGCCCGCATAAGGCGCCCAAAGGCCCAACGCCACCGTCCATTTGTCTTTCGGCACGAAGGAAAATGCCAACGTCGGAATAGGAATAAACGGCGCGCTTCCCTCGACGGGAGCCAACGTTTGGATTTGATCCGAAATGGTTTCACCCGTATTGGGATCGGTTTGTCGAACTACCGTTCTGCGCGTGTATTCACTCGAAAAATGTACGTACGTCGCGTCGAACAAGAACGACTTGCCAACATCCGCCAATCCCGCGGGATTGTAAACGATGGCCCCCAAATCGTCCGCTCCGGCAACAAATGCGCCAGCGCGACCGAGTGGCCGAACACCTCGCTCCGAGATGTAGAGCCCCGCACCTTGCGCAGGGATACCAAACGAAGCAATCGAAAATGCCGCCAATGCGCCAGATATGACGCGCCCAAAACGAATTCGAGAGCAAATCATTCGCGAGGTCGTTTCTGTACGATGGTGTAGATTTGTTCAAGCCCGCGCGTTTCGCTTGTCAAGAAGTCCCGCGTTGCGCGGAATATCAATTCGTAGTCAGGTGGAAGCAATGGCGCTGTTGGCAAAGATGCGTCAATCCGATCCACTTCCGCTACGGTATCCATGATGATTTCAAGCGGCGTGAGCCCCTTGCCACCATTCATGGGCGTCACCAAGTTCGGCAACACGCGATCCATCACGTGATACTTGTCGTATTCGTCAGACGTGAGCGCTTTAAGGAGTTGCAAGCTCGCCGGCAACGTCCCTTTCGCACCCGTCGCATTCTCAGGTTCAGCCGCGGCACTCACGGCATTGAGAATCGATTCGATTTCCTTGTCCGCCAAGAGCACTTGCAGCGAATCCGCAACCGACGACAACGTCCCTTCGAGCGCGGCTCCGGGGGAACCTGCCGACAGCATGTATTCGAGCAGCCGTTCGATTTCCCGCCGCGCGGGTTCACTTTGGCGAATTTTTTCGAGCAAATCGACTGTCGCGGCAACCATCGGACCACTCAATCCATCGGAAACGTTTTTGCCCATTTCCGACTTCGCCCAGTCACACGTGACACCATTCTCGCGATTCGGGCAATGCGCATTCACTTGCTCGCGGAAAGCTCGCAACGTCGTGGACAATATGCGCGGAATCCCAGTATTGGCAAATTTGGCATTCGTACCCGTTCCTTGGATCCCCAAGAATTGGTCGACGAATTGCGAACGCGCGCGCTTCCATTGACCTTTGCGCCGATCGGCGTCTACGCGACAAGCGTCATACACTGCTTGGCAATCAGCCAATTCTGATCCCGTTTTCCCGTCACATCCGCACGCATTATCGAAACGTTGATCCATCGCATGAAAACCATCAGCGAATAGCGTAAATCCTGTCGCTTGCGCTTGAGGCGTACCGTCGGTCCACGTCGTCGAAATGTTGCCTTTGCGATCCTTCATGCCGACGTTCGATGCGTACGCCGGATCGAATAGAATGCGCGCGGCTTTTTCCAATACATCAGCGCCGGTCAATACCTGTCCCGCTTTCGGTCCGCGCGTAATCGTCACTTTGGAAACGTCACGTGCAGCCTTGGCGAATTCTGCGAGTGCCGGCACAACATCCGTCATGAATGCGTCCGCAATGATTGGTTCGTAACTGTTGAGGCCCGCGCCGGAGCAATACGCTGGATTCGATGTCCCGTTGCCATCTTCGGTGCATTCTGCTCCGTGGTCGGGTCCGGGCCAATGCCGCTTCAGGGCATCGATCAAATCGAGCAGCATCTCTTCGCCGTCCGCTTTGAAATTGCCCGAACCGTCTTTTTCGCAATTCGGCGCGCAAGTCGCATTGGCGAACGTCACGACGAGCGGCCGGAGATAGTCGTAAAATCCGAATCGCTCAAGCACAAACAAAGTGTTTTTTCCGCGCAAACGCAAGGTCAGTTCCTTCACGTCACACTTACGTGTTCCTTGCGGAGTGAGCGCACACATGGGCGTTCCCACGGGTTCAATCAAGCTGGAAACGAATGCATTCGTCTTCGCGTTTTTCGTATTCGCAAACGGATCCAGATCCGGCATGATCGGGAATTGCGTGGACGACGCCCCGAAAAACACCAATCGATTGAGTGCCGACGCCTCGGGCTTGAGCGTCAAACCATTGATGCCCGAAGATTGCTCGAACATTTCATCTTTCGTACCAAGAAAGCCGAGCCCCGCAACAACGCTCAATAGCGCGTCTAGCGTACCCGATTTTATTTTGAATTCGGCCCGCTTCTGATGATTGAGAGGAAGCACCGAATCAAGGTAAAACACCGCGAGATTCTGGAATTCGAGTAACTCGCACTCGTCGTAGCTACCGATGATCGGCCACGAGACATTGATGCTACCAAGCACCGCCTTGACCTTCGCCCCTTGTTTATTGCACGCTTTGACTTTATTCGCATTGTGAATAATATCGAGCGTGCGTTCCCAACACGAACGATTATCGCCCACAATAGGTTTGCTGCGATCGACCGGCGTGGAAGGATCGAGTGAATTGTTCGTTGTCAGGTTCCACGCGGGTGCATTGATGTCGTCCGCGTAATACGTCATCTGGTCCGTATTCGTCATCAGCTTGGCAAACGCTTCGCCCATATGCTGAACGCCGCCCGAAGGTGTCAACATCGCCGGATCCGCAAATGCCCCAATCACCTTGGCCGTGAGTCCCGGACGCGCAGTAACACGCGCCAAAATTTGTCCAATTTCATCCCATACTGGAGTTTTGTACGGAATCGACGCGAATTTTTCTGTGCCTTGTGCGGCAAGGGCATCATGCTGCAGCGAGATTTCACGAATTTTCAGCGCCGCGCCCAAAAGCCGCGCCACTTTGTCTTCGTGGTTTTCCACCAAATCGATCAATCCTTGCACCATCACGTCGGAATCAGGATCCGCGAGAATCTGACCGAGTGCGTGCGCCAAGTCCGGAAGTGGCGAATCTTCACCACGGAATCGTTTGTACGGCACACAAGACGCACACGTTTCTCCAGCTGGTTTAATCGTTTCCGTGTCCAAATCGTACACGGCGTCTTCGCGATCACCGAGCAATACATTGGCGCCCGCTACCGCGTACATCAATGTCTCGCGTTCGTCTTTCCACGCATCGTCTCCCGCATTGGGAGCATATTGCGTAGCATCCACGAGTTTCGACAAATCTTGCGCGACCGCGCCAATCAGTGTTCGCGACGTATCGACGTATTCATACGCTTGCGGATCCGGACGTCCCCAGCCATCCGTACCTGACGTGCCTTGCATGGAAAAGGGGACCAGCGTCGGTACCGGAACGTTGTTCGACGTAATGAATTGACCAAATTCATCGACATCGGCATATCCATCGTTGTTGGCATCCGAAAATGGATCCGCTACGGTCCCTGTTTGTCCGGGAATATTGCCAAAAGGCGTCACGAATCCACGTCGATCGCGCTTGGCTATCCACGTAGGTGCAGCGGCAGCATCTTTGGCATACGATGGATGTTGATCGAGCATAATGCGCGAGAGCATTTCTATCGTCTCCATCGGACGACTCGGTTGCGCAGTCACCGGATCGACAACAATAGGCGCTAGTGCGGAAATCGTCGATTTGAACGTCGCCATGTCGCGACTCGCAACACGTAGAATTTGCACGAGTTCGGGGGCAATTTTCCCTTCGGGTGCAAGCACGTCGAGCAGCGATATCAATAGCGGGCGCAGCCGCGGATACGCAAAAAGCGGACGCGTAACGCCAAGTCCGACTGGAACAGGCCGATACCCTTGTCGCCCCCAAATGGACGACAAGGCCTTACGCGCGGGTTCGCTGTCCAGCAGCGACGCGAAAATATCACCCATTGCCCGTGTCGAAGCGGGTGCGGTCGGCGCTCCTGTCGGTTCGTAGGGGTTTGTCTCGTATAGTTTCGACAACTGTTGCGTGAACGTCAAAAGCGCGTCGTGCAAACGCACCGTATCGCCCGTTGTTTCGGTCGTCGCGTCTTCGATTTCTTCGTCGGGGAAAATTGCATTAAACGCGCGAACCAAATCACTACGGCGGCGGGCCATGGCTTCGACCTTGGCAATTCCAAGCGTTCGCGCATTCGTCTGCACGTCTCCGCTGACCTTGGGCAAATAACTCTCGTCCACCTTGTCCGCATACTCGCCGGTATTCGAGTAGTGACAAACGGCATGGTACGACGCGCCGGTGATGTCTTCGGTGAGCGATCCTGCGCCGATACGATCGCAGAGTACCCCGAACATGTCATCGCCAAGCGTGGCTTTGGGTGGAGCGATACGCGTCGTATCGAGCCCACTGCATGACGCGGCGGCGACGACCGCGGTCAATCCGAAACCTCGAAGAACGCTGCTCAAAACGGATGAACGACGGCTGCGTGCGCGCATGGGCCAACCCTCTCGAGCCCATGATACACGCATCTGACGACCGTTGGAACACTTGGTTTTCAATTTTTGCCGGACAGGCTCGCTAAAAATTGCTACACACCGCCACCATGACGCTCCTGCCGCCCGAACCTGTCGTCCCCGACGAACACCGCGCCTCTGACAAGTTTGTCCCCCGCTACGACGACATTGGTCAAACCGGCCATTTGCTCCTTACCGCGCTGCCCGTTGCTCTTGGACAAACCGGCTGGGCCGCCGTAACACGGCTCGTTTCCAGCGACACTTTTCAACGGACACGGGTCCTTCCCATTCTGAGTCGTTTCGTCATTGAAGCAGGCGCAGCACCATTTTCCGTCAATAATCCCATGGACGCTGAAGGCACCATTCAATTTGCACATACACTTGGCGCGAATGGCCACATCCAGCGGCTCGTCCTGAACATGTGGTGTTCCGTTCACGGGGAAGCTGGAAGAATGCATGGGTTTTCCGTTCCAAACGCCGGAGAACGACTTTTTGCGGGACGTGTCTTTGCCGAGCACGTGCTCACGCGACCATTTGACCCACCGGAAACGCGTCGTGTCGCGGAACTCGACTTGCCGGGCTTTCCGCGCATTCCGGAAGCTCGACACGAATGGCAACCGCCGGAAGGATTATTGCAATTGCCAGAGGGCGCGCAATGGCTCGATGAAGCATTCACGTACGACACCGCGCCCATCGTATTTGGTAGCGATCAGACGGATTCGAATTATCATGTCAATTCGCTGGTGTATCCACGATTGTTCACGGATGCTATTTTACGTCGGTTGTGGGACCTCGGAAAACGATTTGCATTACGAGCGAACGCCTTGGAAATCGCGTATCGAAAGCCAAGTTTTGCGGGCGATCGAGTGCACGTCGCTGTGCGCGCGTTTGTCTCAGGCGACAAACTGGGGGCTTCGGCGATCTTGGTATCGGACGATGAATCGAAGGGGCCGATCGAATTGGCAAAGCCGCGGTGCTTTGTCAGGATTTGGTTTGTTGGGGAATAAGGATACGCCGTTGTTATCAACGACGCTTTCGTTCGTGCCGAAAAACCATCGCTACCCGTGGTTCTTTCGTAGGTAGCGCTGCTCGTTCCGACGCAAATATTGCCATGAGTTCCGGACCGCAATCGCTGTCGTTCACCACGACGAACCCGAGCCTTTCATACCATGGTTTGTTCCACGGAACGTTGTCGTACGTCGTGAGCCAAAGCTCTCCCTCGCGCACGCTCCAACGTTGCGCACGCTCAATCAATGCGCGACCAATACCACGATTCATCCATGCTCGCCTCACGGATATTTGCTCGACGAATGGACGACCGTCGACGATATCGAATGCAATGAAACCAATGGGTTGCCCGTCGTTCGAGCAGGCCATCAGCAACCGCTTTTTGTGCAAAGCTTCGGTCCAACGCGCTCTTTCCTGCTGAGCGAATGGGTGGTCGTCGTCGAATTCAATCGGCAATCCAACTTCTGCGTACAGCGAACACGCATCCTTGTCGATTTCAATCGCTGTCTCGAGTTCCGTTTCACGCGCAGGTCGAATGTAGAATTCCGATTTCGTGGGGGTCGGGTGCCGCAATTCTTCCCGCGTCAATTCCAACAGATACAATCCATTCCCTTCGCCATCTTCCGGGAGCGCACGAACGAAACGAAAGCCCGCCTTTTCATACATACGAATAGCAATCGAATTGTCCGGCACCGGATCAATGACGCATGTCGTAAGAGGGCCGCTCGCAAAGACAATTTGCTCCAGAAATTGTCGCAGAATCGATACGCCCCACCCCCGATGAGCGGCATCGAGCTCGCCAATCAACATGTCACAATTGACGGCATTCTCATCATCGACTTCGTATTGTCGCTGAAAATCGGGGAAATCACCAAACCTTTGCCACGTCAACAACCCAATGGGCTTTTTGTCTTGGCTGATGATGTAGGCATGTACCGGAACCTCACCGTGGATGTATTCGAGATACTCCTCGGACATGGTTTCGAATTTCTGGCCTCCGCCAAACCACGGCCGCACATGGGGCGCTTGAAACCACCTGTGCAAACGCTCGATGTCGTTCTCTGTCAGCGGTTCAAAGTCGAACATCTTCGTCATGATCCACCTCGTCTGCAGTGCCAAGACCAACTCGCAGTTCGTACGTCGACCCCGCGAGAGCGGCAAGAAGCGTGAGGTGAAAACGTCACGAATGCATCGAACATTCCTTCTGCGCTAAGCCCCGTCAGCATCTCAAAGACAAGGCTCGGCAGTGTCAAGCTGTGCAATTTCGTCGCTCCAGCAACGCTTCCCGCAACGCATGTCCACGGGTATGATCCCCCCGTGTCGATCCTCGAACGTACGTCCTCAAACGACCCGGGGCTCGTTTCACATGCCGCATTCCCGCGCGTTAACGTGTGCATCGACTGTCGCACGTTGCTCGGTCCGAATGAAGCGTGCGATGGCGGGCGTAAACATCGTGTCGCTGCACTTGGCAATCCCACGGGACGACTCACGCTGCTGAACGAAGTGTGGGGCAAGCCTTCGGTCAGACGTCGCGCCAAACAGCTTGCAAAAGCGGGCGGTGGTGGCCTCGGGCTCGGGTCGCTCTTCGAAGGATGCGGCGGAGGATGCGACGGATGTGGAGGCGCCGCTATCGATGGTGAAGCGCTTGCAGTGATTGGCGTGATCCTCATCGTTGCCGTCGCTGTCGTGGCGCTCGCGTGGCTCGTGATAAAGCTCATCGAATGGGTGCGAGCCTATCAAAATAGGCCAAAGCCGAACGGGGGTGTGGTTCGTCCTGCTTCACTCGGACGTAACGCTGGACCTTACGGCGCGGTGGTGGGCACGGCAGCAATGCTTGGACCTGCAACGAATACGGCGTGTGTAGCGTGGGCACTCGACTTGCGCAGCAAGAGGTTTCTCGGGACAGACTTGATGCTCCGCGACGCGGAAACAAGCGGTTTCGAGGTGAAGCTCGACGATGGAACGACGGCGCGAATTCCCGCGGGTCGTATTCGTATCGAAGGACCGCACAAGCGAATCGATCGTGACGATACTACGAACTTGAACTTGTTTGTCCAGACGCTCGCTCCGAACGACGAACCGGAAGACGAGGGACTCGATCCGTTTCCGTACGACGTCGTCGAAGAAGTCATTGTAAAGCCAGGGGATCGCGTACGACTTTTTGGCGATTTTTCTCGCGAGGCGGACCCCAAGGCGGCCCCTGGATATCGGCAAAGCAGCGTGATTCTCGTGCCGAAAGACGTGCCAGCGTTACGCATCGAGCCGGCTTGAGCGACGATTGCGTGTGTTAGACGGTCACGATAGGCTCGGTTTCATGCCTACGAAAGTCGAGCTTGCGGCGTGTCAAGTACACGTGACTGCCGAAACGTACGCTTCCGAAGCAAGTTTCGATGGGATGCTCAAGCGAATGGGAAAACGCCTCCACGAAGCACGAGCAACGCAAGACGACGAATACACGTTTCCATGCTTGGCGGTTTTTCCGGAAATGATTGGCGCCTTTTTGCCACTGGTGAACCGATTGGACCAAGTGCGCGATGCAAAAACCACCAACGAAGCCTTGGGACGGGTCGCTCGAGGCGCGTTATGGGACATCGTGGGAGCGATGATTCGCGGAAAAACGGTACATACGACGCGCGCTTTTTTGCTTGCTGTCGCGCCCGAAGTGCGCCGCCTTTATCGAAATGCATTTTCACGTTTTGCGCAGCGACATAATGTGTGGACTGTGGCGGGCAGCGTGCTTTTGCCGAGAAATGCTTGCGGTGATCTCGCAGATGATTTTTTGCCGTCGGATGGTCGCATTTACAATACGTCGTACATTTTTAATCCTCGAGGTCGCCACGTGGGCGTGGTGCGCAAAGTGAATCTGGTGCCCACTGTGGAAGACGTCATGGGGTTGTCGCCTGGATACAAACATGATTTGTGGCCTGTCTCGACGCCATTTGGACAAATTGGAACATTGATTTGTTACGACGGTTTTCGTATTGCACACACACAGAATGAACCTGGATTTCTACCGTTGCTGACGCATTACGACAATCACGGCTGCCGCATCGTGGCCCAACCAGCCGCAAACTTTTGGCCTTGGGAAGATCCATGGACGTTTCAAGGCTTGAACGGATCAATGAAACGTCACCAGCAATGGGTTTCCGAGGGAATTTTTTCACAAATGGATCAAACTCCGCTCACGTCGGTACAATACGCTGTCACCGCGCAACTGCTCGGACAAGTATTCGACAACCGCTTCGATGGTCGCTCGCACATTCTCGAACGAACGACCGATGGAGCCAGAATTATGGCCGAAGCGCCAAGAGGCGACTTGTCGCCGGATGCCGAAACCGTCGTTTTACAAGTGGTCGACGTTTAACCAATTTCAGCCTTGTCCGATAACGCGTAGGACCTTCGTCATGCAACGACCCAATCCGTGGATATTGTTCATTGGCGGCCTGATGCTTTTTCAGGTAGCCGCTATGGTGTACGGAATCAAAGGTGCACCAGAATGGGCACGGCTCGCAGGCGCGCTGGCGTGTGTCCTTTGTGGCGTTTTGTCGACGATTCTGGGACTTGTGCGCCAATTCGGCAAGAAACCTGCGCCTGCGAAAAAGGTCTTGCTGAAGAAGGAACGCGTGGCCGAAACGTCAGACGCGAACCCCATGAGGGCTCCCCGCCCTCAACCCGGCAAGGGCCCAGGCCCTTGACCCGTGTATGGTTCGTCCGCGATGCGGTCGAACCACAAGGATTTTTTACCTGGCATTTGTATTTATTTTGGTTTGACCGCATCGCGGTCGAACCAATGCAAGGTCCAGGGCTGGCCCTGGTCCGGGTCCAGGGGCGGACAGCCCTTGGTCAGGTCTGGGGTGAAACCCCAGTTCAACGAAAGTTGTCTTTCGCCTCGCGCACTTTGCCCAGCACTTCGCCACGGTTTGCACCAGGATAAACTGCTTTCAGCTTCGGCTGATCTACGCGCAAGAAAGGATTCGTCGCGAGCTCGTCGGCAATGGTCGAAGGAATGGTGGGTTCATTACGTGAACGTTTTTCCTGCGCAACTGCTAGCTTTCGCTGAACGTCTTCGTTTTCGGGTTCTGTCGCCGCGGCAAAACGCAGATTGCTCACGGTGTATTCGTGTCCGCAATAGACGCGCGTATGACCAGGCAGTTTACCGATTTGATCGCATAACGACACCGCCATCATGTCCGGCGTGCCTTCGAACAGCCGACCGCAGCCCGCAACAAACATCGTGTCACCCGTGAACACCGCGTCGTCAACGACGTACGCAATGGCTCCGAGGGTGTGTCCGGGAACGAAAAGGCATCGGAAGGCTAATCCCGCAATATCGAAGCTCGATCCGTCCGAAATCCCGATGGTTTGACCTGGAATACGTTTTTCATCGAGGTCATATTGCGATCCGTATACCGGTAGAGCGCCAAATTTGGTGACGAGCGCTTCGTTGCCCCCAACATGATCGAAATGATGATGCGTGGCCAGAATGCCGACAAGGGTCAAACCTTCACGCGCGAGCACCGCCAACACAGGATCGGCCTCGGAAGGGTCCACGACGATGGCTTCTTGGGTGCCTTCGGCAATTACGAGGTAGGCGTAGTTATCGCTGAGACAGGCAATCGGAATGACACGCATGCGGGCACCATACGCGGGTTTGGGGACTGATTCAACGGATTATTTGAACGGTCGCCATTCGGATTTTTCGCTGTGGATGAGAGCCTGACGCACGACGGGACACAACACCAATTCCGATTCGACGAATCGTGTCGTGCGTCCGGTACGCAAGGCCGTGGGCTATGGGGTGTCGAGGGGTGGTGACACTGAGGAAGTAACCAGACCATGTCTCCGGAGACAAACTCCATCTTCCAACGCGACAGTTGACAATTCGCCGCTTTTGCGCTTCACTGACGACGACTCCGAACCGAATCGAACCATGAAACACGACATCGATAGCTCATTGACGCTCGACGAGTGGGTTGACCTCACCAAAACTTTTGGCCCGTCGGAATTCAAGCGTGTGGGAGTTGAGTTTTTGCGCGAGTATTATGGTCGGCAAGTTATTTACATCGATGGTAAAGGGGACGGTGGCATAGACGCATGGGTCATCTTTCAGAGTGAACCGCAAATGCGTCAAGCGGGGCAGTTTCACGCGGGCAAGAGCAAGACGTGGGACGCGAAGCTAGCGGAAGACCTAGCGACGATGAAAAAATACCGGGATTCGCTTGCGCCGGATAATTCGTCGCGTTCGGATTTCAAGCGAATGAGTTTCGTAACATCCCAGATCACGGATGCCACCCACGTTGAAACGCGAACGCAGGAGCTGCTTGAGGAATACGGCGTGAACGTGCGGGTGTTCGACGCTCGAGCAATTGTATCAATTGCGTTGCAGAACAAGAGCGGCCTCTGGGCGGCGCTTGCTAGGCAGCTCCCAGGGTACGATGCCACCGAAAACCCTTCGCAAGATCCGCGCGAAGAAGCATTGCTTGCATTTTCCTTTTTTCACGAAAAACCCAGGAATTATCGCTGGGATGTCGCCAAAAGCGCTATCGCCACCGTGTTACACCGCCACAAGGGCTCCATGTCACAAGACGACCTCGTCACGAAAAGCATGTCGATCCTGCGACTTACGGGCTCCCAAACATTCATAGAGCGTGCAATACGCAATTTGCGAAGCGAGAAACGGATCGACGTTCAGGGCGAAACCGTTATTGCTCAGCCAGCGCTTACAGATGGCATCCGCGCATCGCTTGCGCTCGCCCAAATCGAGCGCAAGAAGCTTCATGAACAATGCCTCGGCATACTCGAATCATTCATTCCCAAGGGGAAACACCATAAGCGTCAGCTGGCTGAACGTGCCGTAGAAGCCATTTTCGACGATCTCGGACTTCTCATCAAATACCCGATCGAAGAACAAGTGCTTTTTTCCGTCGATCCTTCCAAACAACCACGAAGTCGTTACGAACGCGAAACGTTCAAGCGCTGGAAGACTGCCGCAATACGTGTCGAGGCAGAGCTTGGTGCTGATGAAGAAGGGCATCGTGCGCTTGAGGCTGTTGTCAAAATAGTTGCCTTATCGCCTTTCGCAAAAAATCTAGCTGCGGCAGAACTGTTCCTGCGGCTCACGGAGTACGATGCACACGAGTTCGCCCAAGCGCTCACAACATCATCGCAAAGCGTGCTTCTTGATACGAACGTCGCCCTCCCTATGATTTGTGCCTTGTTTGACAGACCAGTAAATTCTTGGGCGACATCTCTTGCGGCATACGAATTCTATAAGACTCTGAAAGAACGGGGCATTCGGTGCGTCATCCCTTCGGTCTACCTAGAAGAAATGGCAATGCACCTCTTGAATGCACGCGATTTCGCAGACCTCATTGAAAGCGATGCGGAGCTCGAGCGTTCACACAATTATTTCGTCGCGCATTATTGTTCGAGCTACGCCCACAATCGAAGTCGCGTCGAATTTCTCAAGTTTCTTACTGATTTTGGTGCCCACGGCGGAGCAACTCCGAAAAAAGATTTCCAGCTCCCGAATGTCATGTATGAACTCCGGCAAATTCTCGACCGCTACGCAATCAAAGTTGAAGATTTCGAGCAGCTCAACGACGATGAGCCAGAACTGCCCAATGAACCCGCGAGAAGACTTCGGCGACTGATCAATCACGATCGAACGGTTGTGCGTATCCTATATCATTGGGCAAAGAGTGATCCACGCTGGATCGTCTGCTCCGCGGACGGGTGGCTCCGCACCGTACTAAATGATAAAAATATCGTCGCCATGGATTGTGTGGGACTTGCTGATCTTCTGGAGCTCGTAAGACCAACAAGTTCGTCCCGCACTCTGTTGTCTCCGCTCGAACTCGCTTCCTCGATTGGCGAACAGGAGCGGGAACTCGCTGCTTCCGTGTGGGATGAAATAGTCAAAATCGAAGGCGCCGGGTTGAGCAACCGCGAAGTCCTCAATCAAGCACGCGGATTCCGCAATGCATGGCTGGCCAAACCCCAGGAGGAGGAGATCTCCGTTGGTTGGACGCGTTTTCGTGAAGCGGAAGGGAAACGCGAAGCGTCGTAAACGCGCTTCAGCTACTAGCCCCGCCAATATGCGTCTCGAACGTCGGCGACGCTGCATAACGACCGAGATGATACTCTTCGTCGCCAAAAAGCGTATTGAGCGCATGCATTCGCTTGAAATACAGCCCGATGTCGTGTTCGTCCGTGATTCCAATGCCGCCGTGCAGTTGGATCGCCTGCTGCGTGACGAATCGCCCGCATAACGCCAGCTCGACTTTCGCTGCACTGACGGCATTACGTCTCTCGGCAGGATTCGCGTTGGAAATCGACAGGTTCGCCAAAATGGACGTACCCCGCGCCAATTCCGTGCGCATGAACATGTCCACCGCGCGATGTTGCAATGCTTGGAACGTGCCGATTTTAACGCCAAATTGCTCGCGCGTTTTCATGTATTCGACGGTCATTCCAAGGGACATACGCATGACCCCAAGTCCTTCGGCACACGCTGCTGCCGCGCCCCTGTCGAGTACTTCGTCGATAACCGCTGCAGCTTCGCCTTCCACACCGATACGATCATTCGCCGATACGCGCACGCCGCGAAGTGAAATCATGCCCGCTTTTTGGCTGTCCAGCGTTTTGACAGTCGATATCGACAAACCCGCTGCATCGCGCGGAACGGCAAACAATGATATGCCTCGAGCCTTGTCGACGGTTCCACTCGTACGCGCCGAAACGAGAATGACATCCGCGGCGTGCCCATTCACGACGAACACCTTTTCACCCCGCAGCACGTAATCATCAACGTCACGTGTCGCCGTCGTCTCGACCCACGTGGTTTCGAATCGATTTCCACGTTCGGAATGCGCAAAAGCAAGACTTGTTTCGCCATTGATGAGCGGCGTGAGGAATCGGTCCTGTTGATCGGCATTACCCACGCGCGATATCGCCATTCCAGCGCAAAGAACTGAAGCCGTATATGGTTCGGGCAGCAGCATCGTTCCCATTTGTTCGAGAACGATGGCAACATCGACGAACGATCCATCAAACCCGCCCTGGGCCTCGGGAAACGGCAAACCAAGCCATCCAAGCTCAGCCATTTTGCGCCAAACGTCTTTGCTCCAGCCGACGGAATCTTCCCGGAGCGCGCGTAAGCGAGTGACGGGCGATTCTTTCTTGACGAACGACGCCGCAGTGCTTTCGAGAAGCTTTTGTTCAGGAGTGAGGTCGAAGTTCATGACGATACGCCTCAGGTGCTCGGCAAACCAAGAATGAGCTTGGCAATGACGTTTTTCTGGATTTCGTTGCTACCGCCGTAAATACTGGCAGCGCGCGAATAATGAAACGCTCCGGACACCGATTGTTCGACATCTGGAATGACACCGGCTTCGTTCCACCAGGACAAGGAATCATGGCCCATGATTTCCATCGCCAGCTCGTAACACTGCTGGTAAATCTCCGAACCGCGAATCTTCAGAATGCTCGATTCAGGACCCGGAGCGTGCCCCATTTGCGCCGAAGCAATCGAACGATAATTCGCCATACGTAGCGCCCAAAGTTCGATTTCGAGTCGCGCAATACGCGTACGAATGTTGGGATCTTCGAGCAGCGGAATCCCTCGACGACAAGTTTCCGCGGCAATACGTTTTACGCGACGAAGCACGCGTGTCGACACCCCTACCGCCGCAATGTACGTGCGTTCATGCCCGAGCAACGCTTTGGCCAGCGTCCACCCGCCATGCAGAGGTCCTACGAGGTTTTCCGCCGGCACGACGACGTTTTCAAAAAACGTGTCGCAAAACGCAGGCGTTCCGCCAATCGTGAGCGTGGGATGTGCCAAAACGCCCGGGGATTTCATGTCGACCAAAAAGAAACTAATGCCCGCTTGTTTCTTCGCCGTGGGATCCGTACGCGCCAATAGGAAAATCCAATCGGCGTGCTGAGCATACGTCGTCCACGTTTTTTGCCCATTCAGGATGTAATTCCCTTTGCCGTCATTTTCGGCACGAAGCTTGACCGACGCAAGGTCACTGCCCGCATTCGGTTCGGAATATCCCTGACACCAGACTTCTTCGCCAGCGAGGATTTTCGGCAAGTACCGCTTCCTCTGTGCGTCCGAGCCAAACTGAATCAGAAGCGGCCCGACCATCATGAGCCCAAACGGCGAAGGTGATGGCGCTCCGGCCAATTCGAGTTCTTCGGTCAAAATGAATCGACGGTTGACGTCGAGACCTGCTCCTCCACATTCTTTGGGCCAATGCGGAGCGACCCAACCCTGGCGATGCAGGATCTTGTGCCACTCCATGATTTCATCGTGCTCGAAATGAGCATCGACTCGAGCTTTTTCGCGAAGGTGCGGCGGCATCGCTTCCGATATCCACGCGCGAACACTTTGCCGAAATTCAATCTCATCGGCGCTGAACGATAGATCCATCCGGCTCTCCCATCCGCTGCTTTAGTCCGAGCATCAACGACAGGAAAGTCATTTTTTTATCACGGGCATACAGGTGGGACGAAAGCGCCATCGAGCAAGTCCCCGGCGACATTTCCTGCGCCGCCAAAATCTTTGCTCGTATCCCACGGATCCGAATGAAATAGCTCCTGCTCCGTCCACCCTCCCGCCGCCGTAATGAATCCTTGGTCGGTAAGATCTGAAACGAGAGGCGCTCCAGGTTCACCCGCATTCACCAGAGGTACGTCGGTCGTGGTTGGCGCGAGCGTACACGTATCGAAACACGACAGAATGGGATTACACTTATTTTTCTGGACATACGAAGCATGTTTGTCTTTGCTCGAGAACACGACGGGATAAGCAGCTCCGTTTTTCATGGCCGTGGTGCATGGGTCGAGACCTGCACATGATCCGCACGTGGTTTTCTTTTCGCATATCGTTGATTGATGTCCAATCGCCACGAGCGTCAAAATACCTGCTGGCGGCGGTACGTTGGGATTGATCGTCACTCCAAACGCCTCATTGTCCCCCACGTGCGACGTCAAACCACAATCTTTTTCATACAAGTGATCGTAGACGATGTGAATCAATGCGGCATTGTCGGGATGAGGGCGCACGCGAAAAACGATTCCGCCGCGCGGACACTTGTCGCCCGGATCTAGCGACAAAAATGGCAAATAATCGCGGGCAAGCTTATCTTCCAATACATCATCGAGACCATCCTTGTCTTGATCGACAAATGCCCCGCCGCCTCCCGATCCATTTCCGCCATTTCCACCCGTCGGATCGTTGCCACCACCGCTGCTCATACCCCCTATTCCACCAGTGCCCCCCGCTCCACTTTGCGCACCAAAACCACCCGCACCGGCAAGGACGGGCCCACTTCCACCGTTCGTCGCGCCAAACACCGTCGACGCCTCGGAACCACAGCCCGCGGCGTACAACAAAATACCCGCACACGCCAACCCACGGTTCATCATGCAGATGATTGTAGCGAATCGCCGCGACCAAGAAACGAGGAATTTACATCGAAACGTGTGTTACGCGGTGACCGCAGCCATCACGCCATTAAAGAACTCGGCGCTACCGGTATTTTCAAGAAGCCGATCCCAACCAGCCTCGTCGAATGGTACGGGCAGACCGTGGTTCGTGAGTAAAACCGCTAGAATTTGCCGCGACGGATCAATCCATAAGAACGTCCCCGTGCCACCGGCCTTGCCATAAGCTCCATGGGCAAGTCGCGTCCCACCATGGGAGAAACGCGGCGTCGCCAGCTCCCAGCCATACCCTTTGGGCGTCGCAAAAAGATTCGCGGCGTTCGAAACGTCGGTTTGCGCAACGTCCACAAATGGCGTCTGATTTTTCACCATCTCCGCGGCCAATTGGGACGAAATGATGCGCTTTCCGTCGTAGATACCGCCATTCAACATCATTTGGCAAAACACGGCAGCATCCTTGGCCGTTGAAAACAGCCCGTCACAACCAACGACACCACCCAGCTCATGGTCTTGGTCGTCTTGCACCACGCCGTGCACGATGTTTTTTCGGCGCGCACTGGGACCCGTCGCGGCGACACGACCATGCTTCTGAATTGGAGGGGCATACATGGTGTTGGTCATTCCCAAGGGGTTCCAAACGTATTCCTGCGCAAATTCGTCAATTCTTTTGCCAGAAACACGCTCGATGATTCTGCCGAGCAACCGATACGTCAAATCGCTGTATTCGACTTTCGTACCAGGTTCATACTCCAAATTCGTCTCGGCCATTTTTAGCCAAATTTGATCGACGGGCTGGTTGAATATGTAATTATCCGGAGGCAAACCCGCCGAATACGTGAGCATATGCCGCACCGTGACGATTTCTTTGCCTTTGCCCGTAAACGTCGGCAAATGTTTCACAACGGGATCATCGAGCTTCAGTTGGCCCTGGTCCACCAGCACCAGTACCGATATCGCCGTCGACATCACTTTCGTGACCGACATCATGTCGAGGAGCGTGTCAATCGTCATCGCATCCTCGCCACCAGGGATGCGTTTTCCAACAGCGTGTTCGCCAACGATTTTCCCGCGCCGACAAATCATTGCCGTTGCACCAGGAAATCGCCCCGCATGCACTCGAGTGTCAATACGCTCGAAAACTTCGGCAATGCCCTTGGCACTCATGTCGACACTCTCGGGCGTTGCAGCCACAAGTGGTCCTGTGCCAAACGCAGGCACCGTTATCAGTGGGTTAAGACCTGCACCTCCGCAAGCCGGAGACAAGATCACAGTGCCAAGCCCAAACAAGACTCGACGACGATCGATGGAGAACGGAACGTGAACCATGGGCTGTACTTCGTAGTCTCTGCGGCAGAACGAGGTTGGAACAGCAAACACAACCATCACGCTATCGCGTGACGCACCGAAGCCGCGATTTACGCGACATTCGTATGCACTGCAAGCATCGCCAACAAGATGGCCGTTGCAGTTTCACACGCCGGAACGGCCCTGGACAAGTCACTTGTCGACGCATCGACATCCACTCGCCCTTCATCGACCATGATCACGTCCAGAAGCGGACCACGACGGAGGGTCACTGGCCGGAAACGATTCCTCAGACGCTTCATCCACAACCGCATCGTCTTCATTTTTGGGCCCAAGAACGCGACGATCTCCCTCCTGCAGCATCACGATCGGTGGTGTGCCCTGTTCAGGTTCGTCGCTCGGTTTGCCTCCACTGGGTCGCCCGCCAATCTCTTGACACGTTCGTTGCAGATTCCCTCCTTCAGGTTGCTCGGTCCGATCTTCATGACGTTGCATCACGCACACCTCGCGTACTGCATGCCGCGCAGAACCTAGGCCGCAAGGACTTACTCTGATTTGTCGACCGGTTGAGCCCTTCGCGCTCAACCTTAGTCAGGAAAAATGTCGACAAGCGCTGCGCGCTTTCGACATTTTCCCTCTACCCAGTTGACGA
>JANORL010000928.1:0-5784 GCA_031415295.1 Polyangiaceae bacterium
GTTCGTTTCAAACGTTACCTCCTCGATCAAGTCGGCGCGCTCCTCTGTCGCCACCCTGAGATCCGCGGCACGTCACGTGTCGCCAACAATGGCGCGGGGTACGAACCTTCACCGGAGCGACAATGTTTCATCCGCCCTGGCTTCTGGTCCGCCGCGGACGGGCACATGCGGTATGTCGCGGCGGCGTTTGTCCAGGCCAAAACTCGGGGACCCATTGTCGAGTGGCTCATGCAAAGAGTCGCGGCAGAACGGCCCACGTATGCGGAGCTCCAGGCTTCCCTTCAGGCAACGTTTGGCGAGGCTGCATTGAGCACGCTGGACAAACTCCTCGAGATTGGTTTTTTTCGCCTTTTGCCACCGTGGCCCACGAACGAGACGTACCTCGAAGAGCGGATGGCCGAAGTGATCGCTCCAATGGGCCGAGACGGATCGCTCGCGGAGGTAAGGGCCGCACTCGACGCGTTGGTCGATCTGCAACGCCGTTTCGCCACGAGTCTGGCGCCTCGCGCTTCGTATACCGAGATGCATCGGATGGTGGACGTGTTGTGGCAGGCGACGTGCCGCGCGACGGGCCAGGCAGGGCTCACGCGATACGAAGTTTCCACCAGTGGTTTGTACGAGGACGTGCTCGTCGAAGGTCCAGATCATGCCGATCCGCAGCGCCCAATCGTCGCTTTGTCTCACCAAACCGCGACGCAAGCCGCGCGTGTGGGCAGGGCTCTCGCCCGCCTGCACAGCGTCTTCGACCGCGGCCACGAAATGCGCCACGCACTCTCGGCGTTCATGCAAGAGAAGTGGCCTGCGCAGTCGACCGTCGGCTTCGTCGAGTTTGCGCGGGACGTCGAACCTCTTTTTCGCGCTTATGGAAAACACCTCCGGGCACTCGGCACGATGTCGACGGCAGAGCAGCGCACGGCGCAGTTCAATCCCTTTGGTCTCGAAGCCATCGAAGAACTCGCACGCCTCCGCAATACGGTCTCCGTTGATCTCAAAACCGCAATGCGGGGTGACGGCGACGAATTGCATATCGACATCGAAAACATCGAAGCTATCGTGTGCCGCGTCGGCAATCGATATGCGCCTCCGTCCGAAGCGTGCCTCTTGCTTCAAGCCGCCAACGTGGACGGCAGCCTCTGGGTCTTGAATCGACTGTTTGAAGGCACTGGACGTTATGGGAGCCGCTTTACGCCCGTCATGGCGGCCCCGGCGCGCGATGCTTATACGTCGGTTTTTTTTGCGTGCTGCGAAACCCCGGCTCGATCCGAGATCTTGCTCGATATCATGTGCCCGATGGGAGAAACGCTCAACGTGCATGCCGAGCAGACGTCTTTCGTCCTCGAATTGCCGGAAGACTCGCTCGAGTTGCGCAAAGCCACGCGGGTGTCACTCTCGGAACTGTCAGTTTTGCGTGGCAATGCGGGGCAGGCGCCGCAACTCGTCAATAACGCCGGACGTGTGTTCAGCCCCGTTCACCTCGGCCTCGCAGCGCACGACAGTATGCCCTACCTCGTGCGTCTGCTTTCGCTGTTCGGACCAGGAGAGAAACGCCTTTTACCCTTTCCCGCCCGCACACAGGCGCATTTGAACATAACGGTCCAGCCGCGTGTGGTCATCGGCTCTCTCGTCGTGCAAAGGCGTCGGCTGAACTTTCCGGCGAGCGTCCTACCGCGCACCGTATTTGGTTCTTCGCGCCTGGAGGCGTTTATCGCATTGAACCAAGCGCGCACTAGACTCGGCATCCCAGAGCGCGTTTTCGTCATCGAGGAAGTCGGCGAGAAACTCTACAAACCCCAATACGTCGATTTCACTTCGCCGCACATGGTTGCAATGTTCATATCGATGCTCGGGGCATGCAAAGAAGACATCGTCCTCGAAGAAATGCTTCCTATGCCATCGACAGCACATCAGGACAGCGAAGGCCGCGGCTTCGTAGTCGAAGTCGAGCTCGATACACTCATGCTGCAACAATCTCATGCGTCCGATTCTCGTACACGAGATGATTGACATGTACCTCGGGTGCGCTGTTTACCTTTTTAGTGCGCACGCGCAGAATCGGTTTCTGACCGAATGCCTCGCTCCACTCGCGGACGAACTCCTGAAAGCGCGCCTGCGAGGCAAGTTCGTATGTGATCGCAACGATCTTCGTGGTCCCCACATCAATGTGATCTTTGGTGTAATCCCGGGCCGGCGCGACGAGCTTCGCCTGCGAATGGAGGATGCCGTCGCGCAGCACCTGTCACGAGTACCATGCACGACGCCTCCAGCCGAAAGCGAAATCCTAGCTCGCCACGACGCTTGCAGCGCAAAATTCCTGACGATTGCAGACCGTGCTCTCGGAATCGCCCATAACAACACGTACTGCGTCTTCGATCACGAAGAGAGGGGGTATCCCTTTGTTTTGACCGAAAAAATGCAGTGGGAACAGGAAGAGGTGTTTTGGCAACTTCATGAAAACCTCGTTCTTTGGTCGTTGGGTGAGCTCGCCTCCGGGTGCGGCTCGGTTGCAGCGGTACGCTGGGTAGCAGCCCTTGATCGAGCCTCCGTTTGCAACCTAGAGAGAGCGTCCTCTTGGTTTGGGTTCGTCGTGAACCGATTGGCACCACAACTCGCCCGCAAAGTCCGCTCGGGTGAGGTTTCAAGCTCTGCGCTCATGGCTCTTGTGGGTCGCGCGAACGCTACAAATTTTTCGCAAATATTCGTGGCATCTCATGCACGCTTTGGCGCCGTCCCCGATTTGAAACCGCTCATGCGATTTTTCAATGGCGACGACGAAAGCCTTTTTGAGAACGGGCAATCGCTTCAGTACGACATTGTGCGTTCAATCCTCCAAATTCTGGGCCTGAACGTACGGGAGGAAGTCCCGCTTCTCGTGTACGCGTGGGCGAACGCCCTCGAGCGAGAGCGCGTGCGCGACGAGGAACTTTCATGAGCGTCCACGAAGCCGCACCTGACAACCTCGAACCTACATCATTCGGCTTTCTTGCATTTCATGTTTACGATCACGATTCCCTCGATCGGCTGCTCCTGGGTCTCGTTCGTCCCATGGTTTCGGTGCTCGCAAGGGATGGACGCATCGATCGTTTCTTTTTCGTTCGTTTTGGCCTTGGCGGTCCTCATGTCCGCCTGCGATTCCGATCGGTCGGCACAGACCCCGCTCCATTACGCGAGACCATCGACTCTATGACGAGCGCGTTTTTCGCAGCCAATGCACAGACGCGCACATTGTCCGCGCTCGAGCTTCGGCACATGACCGACGTCGTCCTCGCAAACGACCCCACAGAGCGTGACGGCGCTATTTATCCCAATCGCACCGTACGAGACGCACCATTCGAACCGGAATTGGAACGATATGGAGGCCTCGACGTATTCAACCGCTCGCTCGATTATTTTGCCGTCTCGAGCCGGCGGGCATTACGTTTTCTTCACGCCCATGGCGGAGCAACAAGAGCAAAGCAGCTCCCTTGGCTCCTTCGCGTCCTTGTCGCCGAAGCGATCGGTTTCGCAGGTTTTACCGACGAAACGCCCCTCTTGCTCGCCGCATCCTTTAGCGGCCGCGAAGACGTCTTCGCACAACTCATCCGCCGTGGAGATCGGCTCGTTGAGGAACACGGGAGCGTTTTGCTCCGCGTACTTCGTACCGATATCGATGCCTTCCTCCATGGCACTTCGCCGCTTGGCGCCATCGACCCTTCCGCCACAGCGTACGACCTCTCATCGGCGCTCGCGGGAGAGACGCTCGCAACGCGACGACGCATCCTCGCGAGTCACCTCCACATGAGTGCAAATCGATTGGGACTCGACAATGCAGAAGAGGTCTATCTAGGACGCGCCGCCTCGCGCCTCGTCCATTCGATGATCGAGGAACGCACGTCGTTGCGTGAGAGCGTTCCGCACGTGCACCTTGAAGCATCCCATGCCAGCGAACGGCTCAAACAGGCAGCGATCCGCGCGCTCACCGATTCTTGAAAACCCTCGCCTGCTCGACAGGCATGCTCCGATGAACCTTGGTTCGGTTCGTGGTTTGGCGCGGGGAGTTTCGCAAAGGACTCCCCAAATCGCTCGACTGACATGTTCGTATACGATGACTTCGTGACGCTCTCGGCCGAAAATCATTATCACGTAGCAAACTTGACACGACCCCCCATCATCGCGCTACAGTCAATCAGCCATGCGCGTGTTGTGGAAGTCGTTCCGACAAGACAGACTGCTTGCTGTGGCCACCTTGGTGGCCGTGCTCCTTTGTCTCGCTCCCCTCGCCGCAACATCGATTCCCGCATTCATCGATCTTCCCCATCATGTTGCGCTGTCCGCGTTGCTCTGGGACGCCGCGTTTGGCCAAGGCAGTGCGCGCGATTATTACGTCATCGATCCATTGCCCACACCGTATTGGAGCATCTATGTTTTCCTGGGCATCGCGATTCGCACGCTGGGCGTCTATTTGGGTACCAAGGTCATTGTCGCGTTTTGTCTCCTTCTGCTGCCCCTTGGCGTCATGCGCCTCTTGTTGGCGTTTGGCAAAAATCCACGTCTCGGGCTGTTTGCTTTTTTGGCCGCCTGGGATTTTAATATTTACTTTGGCTGGCTGAATCATGTTTTCGGCGTGGCCATAGCGTTTTTTGCCCTCGCACAACTCGTCGATGCCGACTCACCGCGCAAAGCAATGTGGGTATGGCCTTGGGGGGCGTTGCTAGCCGTCACGCACGTCCTACCATTTGGCTATTTTGGTTTGACAGCATTACTCATGACGTTGATCCGTCCGGGATCGCGAAAAAATGCTATCGCGATTTTTGCCGTCGCCATTTCGGTACCCACGCTCGTGCTTGTACCGTGGCTCGCCCGGTCCCTACGTGGAGGAGGGCGAGCCGATCCTGGATTCGTTTTCGATCCTTTTGCGATCAAATTGCAGAAGTTTTTCGATTATTCGCTTGGCCACGGCCATGTTTCCCCAAATGCACGGACTGTGGCCATGGTCGCGTTTGCGACGTTGGTGATAGTTCCTTTGGCGCTCTTGTTTTTCGATCGAAATCGTGCGCGCCGTGCGTTTTGTCTAGCGTTCATTCCTTTCATCACCGCAGCGTTGCTCTATTTTACGTTGCCCATGTTCGTCGCCCGGCCGGTCGAACATTGGGGCACATACCCACGCTTTGCCACCATCATGCTCCTCGGGCTGCTGTTTTTACCAAACGCCAAGTTTACCGGAAAACAGGTTTTCGCTCTCGTGCCGGCGCTCCTGGCCTCCGCTGCCTTGTCATTCATGATTTTCCTTCAATTTCGAGCTTTCGACGCTGCGCTTGCGCCATTTTATGAAATCGTGGCGCAAGTGCCTCGTGGAGCGAAACTCCTGCCGCTATGTTACCAAAATACGTTTCCAATGCTGCGAGCGCCTTTGGGCGAATCACTGCACGGTTACATCGTTGGTCATTCAGGCGGTTTTAATCCGTATCTCTTCGGTCAAGCGACGCTTCCGATTCGTCACAAAGATCGAACACTGCCGGCCCCTGCAGCGTGGGGACGTCATCCATCGCTTTTTTCAATGGACAAACATGGTCAATTCTACGACTACATCCTTGTCCAAGGACAGGCTCGCGACCCTGTGAAACAAGGTCGGTTTCGCAACAAAGACGTTACACTCGTTCTTGAGCGCGGAATATATCGACTTTACGCCGTGCGCTGAGAGGGTGTTGATCAGGCTGCTGCGCGTTGCGAATCGTCGGTCGGGCTTGCTCAGCGTACGATGTACGCTTCCGCCGCCCTCCCTAGCTTCACAACGCTCGCGACGCCTGA
>JANORL010000929.1:0-4170 GCA_031415295.1 Polyangiaceae bacterium
CGCTCGCCGCCGAGCCGCTTCGCGTCTTCATCCGCTCCGGTGCCAAGACCCACGGCCCCGGGCAGCACGACCACCCGCGCTTCCTTGCCGAGTGGGTCCCGCTCCTGAATTCCCGCGGCGCCCAAGCCACCGGTGCCGCCACCTGCTGCACCGAGTGCGTCTACGCCAGTTGCGCGATACACCGTGAAATCGGGAGATACGCTGGGAGAAATCGCGGATCGTAATGGTACGTCGGTCAGCGAAATCATGAAGGCCAATCCGAGCCTCAAGAATCCCAATCAGATTGCCGTTGGCCAGCAGCTTCAAATGCCAGTCAAAAAAGCTGGTGGCGGCGGGGTTTCTACGCCAACGAGTCCTCCTCCAAATCGTCCACCGGCGACGGCTCCTGATGCCAAGCCGCCGGGACAAACCACTCCGAAGCCTAGTCCACAAGCGCAGCCGACGTCGACGCTGATATTTCCACTTTGGGTCAAACCTGGTGCGAGCTGGAAAGACGGTCCGCGTTATTTTGGTTGCCCGCGAAGCGGCGGACGTAAGCATGGTGGCCTCGATCTATACGCCCCATTCGGTGCGAAAATCCGCGCCATTGCGGACGGGGTCATCGTTCAACAACCCTACGACTTCTACGATGGAACCAATGCGCTCGAAGTGTTTCACCCCGGCGTGGGCGTCGTGCGTTATGGCGAAATCAGTTCGAGCAAACGGGTGGCGGTCAAGTCGGGGCAGAAGGTCAAAGTGGGCGAACTCATTGCTTACGTAGGGTTGCTCGATTCTCTGCAAATGTCGATGATACATTTTGAGCTATTCGGAGAACAAGCCTACGGTCAAAGCTTGAGTGGAGGAGGGCCTTATCGTCGGAATCCGGCACTAAGGGATCCTACCCCTCTCATCGATAAATTGTACAAATTGACGTTCGGTTGAGTTATTCGCGGCAAGCGACGAGTGGAGAAAAGAAGAAGTCATGAGCAACGCGTTACTTTCTTTTGAATCGGGCGATCATTTGGACGTCCGCACGTTTGCTGTGCACGAAGCCCTTTCTGCATCGTTTCAAATCGATGTGGTCGCGATGGGGGCGGAGGATGTCGATCTCGATAAAATCAGCGGACGTCCCGTATCGTTTGGCATCAGCGGGCTAGGTGGAAATCGAATTTGGACCGGCGTGTGTTCGCACGTTGCGCAAACAGGCGTTGAGCCGGATGGTTTGTCATCGTATGCCGTGACCGTCGTGCCAGCGTTTTGGTTGCTCACCCACCGACGTAACCATCGCATTTTTCAGCATCTTTCAGTGCCGCAAATCGTGCAAAAACTGCTTGGTGAATGGCAGTTGCCTCATGAAATGAAGGTGAATGCTGCGGCGTTTCCGGTGCGCGAATACACGGTCCAATATGGAGAGTCGGATCACGATTTCATTCGTCGATTGCTTGTCGATGCTGGCATCTCGTATTCGTTTCTGACGCCTACTGGCGCAAAAGAAACAATGATGACGCTGATCGATATGCCGACGGCGGTGACTCCTCGGCCGATGCCGCTTCCCTTTTTGCGTTCGGCGAGTATGGCGGAAAAATCCGAACATGTCGCAGCGGTGAACATTCAAAAACTCGTCAAAGCCAGCCGCGCCATCGTCCGCGATTTCGATTTTCGCCGTCCAAGTTTTCCGCTCGCTGGTTTGAATAGTCAAGGTACGGGGACGAATAGCTTGCTCGAGGAATATTTTTACATTCCTGGATCGAGCAATGTGAAGAGTGAGGGTGGCGGGGGCAATACGGCTGTGGCCGATAAAGACGGAGCGTATCGTCATACCGAAAAAGAGGTCAATGCGCGTGCCCAGCGGCATACCGAAGCGATGAATTCTGCCTCGTGGCGCGTTGGATTCAATACGTCGGCCATCAATGTTCCTGCGGGGCACGTGTTTTCGATTGCGGGACATCCGCACCCGAGTTTGGCGAAGGACAAGAAACTCCTGGTGGTTTCGTCTTTTATTACCGGAGAGATCAACGAGGATTGGAATGCAGGCGGGGAAGCCGTTTCTGCCGATATCCCTTACAAACCGCTGCTCACCACGGATCTTCCAAGCGATGCGCATCGAGTGGGCGAAGGAGGTCCTTTCAAACCGGTCACAAAATTCGAGAAACCGCGAATTCAAGGTTTGCAGAGTGCGATTGTCGTGGGGCCGAAAGGCGAAGACATTCACGTGGACGAGTATGGTCGCGTAAAACTCCAATTCCCGTGGGATCGCGAAGCGTTGGGCGACGACAAAGGTTCGTGTTGGGTGCGTGTGGCGCAGCAATGGGCCGGTCCAGGGTTTGGCATGATTACAATGCCCCGAGTGGGACAAGAAGTGCTCGTCGGGTTTTTGGAGGGGGATCCCGATTTGCCTATGGTCGTGGGACGCATGTTCGATACGACGTCACCCGTTCCGTATCCAATGCCGGAAAACAAGACGCGGACGACGATGAAGTCCAGTTCGAAAAATGGCGGCAATGAAATCACGTTCGAGGACAGGGCGGACGGGGAACTTTTGTATATGTCCGCCACGAAGGATTTTCATAAGATCGTCAAGAAAGACGAACTCGAGACGACCCGTGGGAATCGACATGTGACGGTGGATGGAGATTTGATTCTGTCGGCGAAGGGAAACGTGATCATTCACGCCGGCAAGGAATTGATCGTCAAAGGTGGTCCGAAAGTACAGATCAATCCGCCGGGGGAAATTGCGCAAGGCAAGAAGCCGAATGAATTGGGGCAACCGCCGCAAGCTCAGCCGCCGCCAAAACAAACGCCGCCCAAGCAAGAGCCTCCGAAAGCCGAGCCTCCGAAGCAAGAGCCTTCCAAACCGCAGACGCCTCCGCCGGCAGCGAAATCCAAAGCGGCGCAGCAAAATGAGCAATTGTTCAAGATGAATCCTGGCGGGCCGACGGGTAAATTCCAGCAAGTCGCGGCCGCGCGTAAGGCTCAAGCAGAACAATACCAAGAATTGGCCAAAAAAATTGGCGAAAAGCACAATATTCCGCCGGCAATGGCCCTGGCTTGGATGAATCGAGAATCGGCTTATGGCGAATTCCTTGATTCAAGCGGGTACAGCAAATTCGACGGGCAAGGGTTTGGCTTGTTCCAGGTGGACAAACGCCATCATACGCCCGTGGGTGGTCCTGCCGATTGGAATCACATCGATCAAGCGATGGGGATTTACAAAGACGGCGTGGCTGAAATCAAAGCGACGAATCCAGGTTGGACTGAAGAAGAATACATGGCCGCAGGTTTGGTTGGGTTCAACAGTGGGCCGACGAATGCTCAAACGCGTCCTTCGAGTGCCGCGGCGTGGGCGCAGCTCGACGATGGCACGGCGCACATTGCGGATCCCAAGGGCGATTATTCGCGCGATATCTGGGCAGAAGCGCAATGGTACGCGAAAAACTTGAAGTGGTAACCAGCAACTCGAACCGGAGAAACCGCAATGAGTCTATTGGTTGCTCGTAAAGATGTGGACATTTGCACGGGGCACGATGCGTGTCCTCCGCGTAAAGCCATTGAGGGAAGTCCGGACGTATTTCTCGAAGGTCACGCGGTCGTTCGGCTGGGTGATCTTTGGGAATCGCATGGGTGTCCGGCGCATCCGCCGCATAAGGGGAAAGTGATTCAAGCGTCGGACGAGGTGACGGTGAATGGTTTGCCCGTTGTGCGTATTGGTGATCCGCTCGATTGCGGAAGCAAAGTAAAAACGGGTTCGGACCTTCTTTACGCCGGTGGTGGACTCACGTCGAAGGCCGATAACGCGCCGGCAAAGCCGCCTGCGGACAAACCGCCTGCACCAGCGCCAGCAAAACCGCCCCCTGGAAAACCAGCAGCGGGCACGATTTCCGATCAAGGTAAGCAACAAATGCGGTCGATGCTCGATCGAGCGAAAGCAGATAGCACGGGTCGCAATCCCGATGGTCGATGTTATTCCCACGTGGCTGGGTACCTCGACAAGGAAAAATATGGGAAACTTGGGCAAAACTTCAATGCGCATGTGCCCCAATCGCATTGGGCGGAGGCGCGGCAATTCGGGGAATGGATGAATCAGGGCGATCACACGGAAGTGGCGGGTTTGCAACGATTGCCTATCGACAATCCTTATGATGCACCACCGGGTTCCATTGTCCTGGTGCGTGCGGGTACGCCAGGAACGGC
>JANORL010000930.1:0-9072 GCA_031415295.1 Polyangiaceae bacterium
CCATCGTTTGGCGAAGTCGTCAGTTGCTTAAAAAGTGAACCGCGCTCTACGCGTTTCCTAATCTACCTTACGCAACAACGCGCACGCCACGCCCGTTCGCACTCGCTCGTCTTGATCCGCTGCGAGCAGCGCTGCCCGACCATACTCGCCAAGTGCCACAAGCGACGACCCCGCCGCCTTGCGCGACTGATCGTTTGTCGACTTCGCGTCGTCCTTCAACAGCGGCAACACATCCCGCGCGCCTGCCCGTGCCAACGTTGCTCGGGCCACCAGCGATCGCACTCCCGTCGCCTTGGCCATCGCCATCAGCTTCGAGACCACTTCCGCGCGCTCCTTCGGCTTCGCCCCGTCACCCGCCGCCGGGTACAGCTCGAGCGACCGGTCCAGCGCCGCCAACGCCACATCCTGATCCGTATCGGTCTGCGCTTTCACAACGGCCACTCGCACACTCGCCACATCGAGCAACGCCGCTCGAATCGCAAACACGCGCTCGCGCGTCGAACCCGTTTCCACGGCCCGCGCCAACACACTCGCCGCTTGCTCCGCCCCAGCCCCAGGCCTGCGCACCAAAACCCCGGCCGCTGCAATCTGTGCCGGTCCCGCTTCCGTCTCGACAATTCGTACAAGTTTGTCTCGGCCACCCACACCAATCGCTCGCGGAGACGCCCACGCCCCAATGATGGTGAGTCGTTCGTCCTCGCCGGCGAGGACAAACATGTCGTGCAACGCATGCACCACGCGCTCGCCACCGATGTTTCCCGCTGCCGAGATCGCCGCTGTGCGCGCGTCTGGATACGGATCGAGTCGCGCAGCTTCGAGCAATCCTTCGACATCCGAAGCGTCGGTCGCGTCGAAGGACGCTTCGAGCGCTCCAACACGCACCGCCTGATCGCCATCGAGGAAAAGGCTGCGTCGACGCACGCCATCCTCCGGCATCACCAAGCTTCGCGCTTCGACAGCACGCCACGCAGGCGACGCGCCCGGACTCGCCAACGCCGCCCGCGCCAGCTCACCAAGACCCTCTTGATCGATCGCGCGAGCATCGAAACGCATCAGCGTTGCCACTGCCGCAACTTCGTCACGCGATGCGCCTCGAGCCTCGAGCGCGTCGCGTAGTGCCACAGCACATGACGGCAACTCGCGAAGTTTTTTCACGCCGTCATCGCCTTTTGCGCCGGCGATATCGCGACGCAGAACTGCATGCGCAATGTCGCGCGCTTCATTGGTGTCGATGGCCGCAGCCTCCGCATCCGTGGCGAGCACGCGACGAACCCCCGCAAGATCTCCTTGCTCCGCAGCACGAAGCGCAGGACCACCTCCGCACCCCGATATGTACAGGACAAACAGACCAACAAGAGCGGACGAGCGGTGAAGGCGGCGAGGAGTCATCAGGCGTCCATTCGAGCTACCCGACCTCGCGCCGACCCGCAAAGGCTTCTCCACGAACAGCTTGTCGAAGGTGCCGTTTTTCTCGAAATTGCGAGCCTTTGGGGCTCTTCCGTGGGAATCGACACCGGCCCGCCTGCGCGGATGTGCATGCAGGTAGAAACGTCGTCGTCCCATGCGCATTGACGTCATCGCCAACACCAACGCGCGCGCTTACCGCCGAGACTCGTCTCTGCTTGCCAACATCCGACGCGTTTCCGCGGGTAGGGCCGATGTTCATGCCACGAGCCACGTCGATGAGCTCAGCACGATTTGCGAACAGATCGCCCATCGTGGTTCCGATCTCGTCGTGCTTTCCGGTGGCGACGGCAGTTTTATGGCTGGCGTCTCGGCGCTCGCGCGCGTTTACGAACCTCGACCACTCCCGCGCATCGGTTTGCTTCCTGGCGGAACGGTTGCAACCGTCGCTCGCAACTTTGGCTTGAAGGGATCACCGGTCGCGTTACTCGAGCGATTGCTGACGACTCCGCAAGTTTTCGGGACGACACGCAGCGGGACACTTCGTGTGCGACAAACCCTTCGTGGTGAAACGATCGAGCGCGTCGGTTTCATTTTTGGAACCGGTCTCATCGCGCGTTTTTTCGACCTCTACTACGCCGATGGCGCTCGTGGATACGCTGGAGCCGCGCGTATTGCAGCGCGGATCTTCGTTGATTCGTTCTACGACGGTCCTTACGCGCGCCGCGTTCTGACCCCGATGCCTTGCACCATCGACGCCGACGACAAACCACTCGATGGTGACAAGTGGTCGCTTGTTTGTGCCGCTGTCGTTCACAACTTGGGCATCGGCATGAAGGTCAACTACCGGGCCGGCGAAGATCTCGAACGCGTGCATCTCGTTGCTAGTCAGCTCGCGCCTGGTTTGCTCGGCCCCCGCGCACCGCTGGCTCTTCTTGGCAAACCTATCGGAGGCCAAGGGCACGTGGACAAACTCGTGACTTCGTTCGTCGTACGTTTTTCGCCTGATGGTCCCTACGTACTCGATGGCGACGTCTTGCGCGCAACGGAAGTGAGCGTGTGTGCAGGTCCGCAGCTCGATGTCGTCTCGTTGCGTGGCTAGCAAGCCTGGACAAACTCGTTTGACCTCAACGTTTTTTGGTAGGTCGTGCGAGTACAACGGGACTTCGCGGCACGATGATGCCTGTCGCCAACGCTTCACGGGCGATGGATACGAAATCGGATTCAGTCACGATGCCCATCAGGTGATGTCGCGCGTCCACGACTGGCAATGATCCGACTTTCTGCGCGAGCAAAATGTCGGCAGCTTTTACGGCGTCGTCATCGGGACCGATCGTTTCAACGTCGTGATGCATGACGTCATCGACTCGCACTTTGCGTTTCGCAGCGAGGTCTTGTTCGACTGATGGATCGTTCTCCAAGGGAATGGCCGCAGCGACAATGTCGCGATGCGAAAGAATCCCGACGAGCACATCGCCATCGACCACGGGCAAGTGACGCACGCGCTCGACGGTCATGAGTTCTTCCGCGAACGCCAAGTTGTCGTTTGGTTCGAGCGTCGTCACTGGCGTTGTCATCATCTCTCGCACCTTCACGCCGTCCTCCTCACGTAGCGGAGCTGCATACGCGCTCCAATGTTTGAACATTTGGAGCTTTAGGTCGCCCCAGCGCGCACCACGTGCACGCAGTGCGCCATCGCGTCGTGCGGGCACGATCGTCCGCATCGGTCGCACATCGGAATGACGGAATCATGACGTGATGCTGGAAGGCATCTGAAGCCCGTTTGAAACAATGAGGGCGTGCAATCCGAGCAAACGCAAAACGTTCGAACACCAATGACTGTGTCGTTGTCGACGCCGAGACGTCTGACGACGAATCAGTGGTTCAACCTGTTCGCCCTCGTCGCCATTCACCTGGGTACCGCACTTACGCTGATGCGCGACGTCACCGCAAAACTCGTGCTGATCGCAGTCGCAACGTACTTCGTGCGCATGTTTGCGATCACGGGCGTCTACCACCGCTACTTCGCGCATCGCTCCTACAAGACCGGCCGCATCTTCCAATTGGTGCTCGCGTTTCTTGGAACGATGTCGACACAAAAAGGTCCACTGTGGTGGGCGGCTGCGCATCGTTTGCACCACAAACACTCGGACACCGAGCGTGATCTGCACAGTCCCGCACGACGCGGATTTTGGTACTCGCACATCGGTTGGTGGCTTGGTCGCGAACACGAAAAAACTCGCTCCGACATCATTCCCGACTTCGCGGGATATCCCGAGCTGCGCTGGCTCGATCGTTACCATCTCGTCGGCCCCTTTGCCCTCGGCATCGGCCTCACGCTGGCCTTTGGCCTCGACGGGTTCTTGTGGGGATACGTCGTGTCCACATGCGTGCTTCTGCACGCGACGTTCACGATCAACTCGCTCGCGCACGTCTGGGGAAGTCGGCGTTACGCGACGAAAGACACGAGCCGCAACAACTTCTGGCTCGCACTTCTGACGATGGGCGAAGGCTGGCACAACAACCATCACCACTACATGTCGAGCACCAACCAAGGCTTCTTCTGGTGGGAAGTCGACGCGACTTATTACATTCTCAAAGTATTGGAAAAACTCGGCCTCGTGTGGGACTTGCGTCGTCCACCGGAACGCGTTTTGCGCAGAGACCTGATTGCTGATGTCGGCGAACGTTGCGCGCTACTCACGAACAAGTCTGCAAGCGTCGATGACCACGACGACGTATCCAATGCGACGCCCGCGATCGACGCGGCCTGAATCCGTTCTAACGAACTTCAGTTGATGTTTGGATTCGAGGCGGGGGTTGTCAGCGTGCCTTGCGTACTGCCAGCAGGCTCCGCTTTCGGCTTGCGATGATCGCGTTGACGTTCGAGTGCAGCCCGAACAAAGCGCAAGAACAACGGATGCGCCGCCTGCGGTCGGCTCTTGAACTCAGGATGGAACTGACAACCGACGAAGTAGGGATGATCAGGGAGTTCGATCATTTCCACGAGACGCTGATCAGGTGACGTTCCCGAAAGAACGAGCCCCTTCTGCACCATGCCTTCTCGGTACTTGTTCGACACCTCGAACCGATGACGATGTCGTTCGCTGATCGTCGTCGCCCCGTAGGCTTCGGCCGCGATCGTTCCGCGCTCGAGCACGCATGGATACGCGCCGAGACGCATCGTGCCGCCTTTTTCCACGACAGTCTTTTGGTCGAGCATGATGTCGATGACCGGATGTGCCGGGTTCCGATCGAACTCGACCGAGTTTGCCCCGACAAGCCCACATATGTGCCGCGCAAATTCGACGACCGCGAGCTGCATGCCGAGACAGATGCCGAAGAACGGAATCTTTTGTTCACGCGCGTAACGAATCGCGTCGATCTTTCCTTCAGTTCCGCGATCACCAAAACCACCTGGAACCAAGATCGCATCGAGCCCCGAAAGCGAATCGGCAGCACCCTTCTTCTCGATCTGCTCCGAGTCGATGTACTCGAGGTCTACGCGCACATCGTTGTGCAAACCTCCATGTACGAGCGCCTCGTGAAGTGATTTGTACGCATCGCGCAAGTGCACGTACTTGCCCACGACGCCAATCTTCACGGCTCCTCGGGTTGGTCTCTTGAAACGTTCGACCACCCAATGCCACTGCGACAAATCCGGCTGACGTGCCCAGATGTTGAGTTTTGCAGTGATCTTCTCATCTACGCCTTCGCCATGTAGAGCGATCGGAAGCTCGTAGATGCATCCAACGTCCACGGCTGCGATGACGCAGTCGACTTCGACGTTCGAGAACAACGAGATCTTTTCCTTCATCCCACGCGACAAAGGACGATCGCAACGACAGAGCAAAATGTCCGGTTGGATCCCGATCTCACGCATCTCTTTGACCGAATGCTGCGTGGGCTTCGTCTTGAGTTCGCCCGCCGTAGAAATGAACGGCACGAGCGTCACGTGGACGCTGAGCGCGTTTTGACTTCCACACTCGACCTTGAGTTGCCGAATAGCTTCGAGGAACGGAAGCGATTCGATGTCACCAACAGTTCCGCCAATCTCCACGATGGCAATGTCGACACCCTCAGCCGCAGATCGAATGCGTTGTTTGATCTCGTCAGTGACGTGCGGAATGACTTGCACGGTGGCGCCAAGGTACTCACCGCGACGCTCTTTCGAGATGACGGCTTCGTAAACTCGTCCGGTCGTGAAGTTGTTTTGGCGCGTCATACGCGCAAGGGTGAATCGCTCGTAGTGGCCGATGTCGAGGTCTGTCTCGGCACCGTCATCGGTGACGTACACCTCGCCGTGCTGATACGGCGACATCGTGCCCGGATCGACGTTGATGTAAGGGTCGAGTTTGATGTGCGTGACACGAAGGCCACGCGCTTCCATCAAGGCGCCGATGGATGCGGCCCCAAGCCCTTTGCCAATCGATGAAACAACTCCGCCCGTAACGAAGACGAATTTGGTCCGCTTGCTCATGACCACCGCTCCCGTCGCGCGTGGCGCGCTCTACGAGCCGCGCTCGTCTTATTTCGTGAACTTCGTGAACATCGAAGGACGCTGCGCACTCTGGAACTACGCCCCGTCCGACCTATTTCGGCGCAGTCTAGGCGTCCGGAGAGCCGAGTCAACGCACGAGACGTCGGGTTCGTCATCCGTATGTTTGGCATGACGTAATTCCTACGAATTTCGCGACTCTTGCTACATTCGACGCTCCGGGCCCGAAACGATTGTCCCGATGCGAATTGCCCGCGTTTTTCACCCGTCGTCACCTTGCCCGCTCGTCGCCCTCGAGAGAGATGGCTGTTTGTACGACGTGGCCGAGCTCGATCGCCAGTTCGGCACTCCATCATCGCAACGCGTGCCGTTCGACGAATCGGATTTTCACCTGCGCGTGTTTGCTTTACGTGGCGTTGGGCTCGACAAACTAGACGATCATCTTCGCGGCGGGGACCGTCCCACCGAAGCGCGTTTGTCCAAAGCGAACCTGCTGTGGTGTCCCCCTTGTTCGGCCGAACGTGCGCTCTACGTTCAGATCGATCGGTTGCCGCGAGTGGGCGAGCAAGACGAACTGCCGCGGTATCACATCGGCAACGCGCGAACTTTGTTTGCACACCAAGAAACCGTTCCGTTTCCACACGACGAAGCGATTCCCGAAGCCGATGTCGTCATCGCTGCGCTGATTGGCGAAGAACTGCGCTCGAGCACTGTGCAGGAGGTCGAAGATGCGATCCTCGGCTACTCGCTCATCGTTCGTTGGGTTGCTCCAAATGCCGAAAAACGAAGCAGTTGGACGCATGGCCGTGCGTTCGCCACATCCCTTGGTCCGTTCCTCGTTTCGAAAGACGAAGCCGGCTCCGTCGATTCGTCGCGTGTTCGTGTGCGCGTCGCCGGTGAAGGTCGCGACATCAATCCAAAACGAACATCAGACTGGTCTTTGTCCGAGGCGATCGCGTTCGTGAGTCGACACGTGCCACTCATGCCCGGCGATTTCGTGGGTGCAGAACCGATCACGGGCGCTCGAGAAACGATTCGGGACTTGGGTTTGTCTTTTGGAACAACCCTCGAAGTCGCTGTCGAACGTCTTGGCAAACTCGCATCGCGCCCTGTGGTTGGACCCGAGCCGCCGGAGCTGCGCAAACGACCTAGTGGCGGGTCAGAATCGCCCGGAAAAAACGATTCCAACCATCGTCGGTGAAACGATCGGCATAGGTACGACAAACGCGGTGTCGGGCTTCGGCGCCGCGACTTGCGTTTTCATCACGATCGCTTCGGTCACGAGCGCCAAGCCGCCAATCTGCGCGAGTCCCGCGACGCTGTAGATGAAGCCTCGCGCTACGAGTTCCGGCGTGCAATCGGTCGACGCAAACTCGACGCACCTGTTTTGCGGCAGCGCCATCCACGGGCCCACAATCGGGATTTCAACTTTGCTTATGCCCGGTTGATCCGGCGCAAGTCGCGACACGAGAAAGCCAGCACCGTACGAAAGTGCAAACAAACCGAGCCCGGCGATGATGAGTTTCGGTCGCACGGAAGGCGGCGGATACCGCGGGGGTTCAGGCGTTTCTTCCTGCGCCAAACAAGGCGTCGACGCGAGAGTCAGGCCAATAGCGACGAGTGACGCAACACGCTTCATTACGAATTACTTCTTGGCAGGCAGCTTGATGGGATGTCGTCGAACGATCGGTTCACCCTCGAACGGCAAACAATATTCACCGATGAACGAACGCTTGATGCACGACTCGACCGCGGTGCCAGCAAACGGCGCGAGCACTTCAGCATCCGTTGCTTTGCCGATCTTGCCGTCGAACGTGACCTTCACCACGCCTTCGCCTGTCGGTGCGTTGTCGACGACTTGCGAGCAGTTCGCAGCTTTTTTCTCACCGCGACTCAACGCAACCACCATCTGCGCTTCTTGCTCCTGGTTGAGCTTCATCGGCTCAGTGGCACCCGTCCATTTCTCGGGTGGATCGGCGGATGACGAGCCGCTGTTCGAACTGGAATCACCGCTGTCCGACGATGATTTGGCGGGTTTCGTTTCCCAGCTGTTGTCATCGCCAACTTGTTTCGGCGCTCCGCCGCAGGCACCCACCAAAGCCGCCAATGCCAAGGTCAGTGCGAGATTTTGTGAGGTCGAGGCAAGAAGAGTCACGGTACATCCTCCCCATCAAGGTCGAGTGCTTTGACCCTAGCAAGCAATTGGCCAAGCGCACAAAAGATGCGCGGGCCGTGACGAACCCGTCGAAGTTACATGGACGTTGGATGGTTTCCCCCAGTCCGGACGTTGTAAGAACAAATCATGTGGATCGGCTTGCGTTCGACGTCGCTCTTGCCCCGTACTCCTGGTGGTCTGCAGCGCCGCGGCGTCATGGTCGCCGCACTTCTGGCCCTGTCGTCCATCGCATCATCAGCGGTCCCAGCGCCCGACCCCGCACCAAGCGCCAGCGTTGCCGTCGCACCGGAAGGCTTCAAAACGGACGCCGTCGAACGCGCCATCGACAAGCTCGCGTCCGAAGCAAAGGGCTGGGGCGGGTCCGTTGGCGTAGCGATCGTGGATGTTGGTACAGGAAAAACCATCAGCGGTCGCAATGAGCACACCGCTAAAAACCCCGCGTCCAACGCGAAAATCTTCACGGCTTTTTCGGCGCTGAAACTACGTGGACCAGCGTATCGCTACAAAACGGGCCTCTACGGCAAACTCGACGGCGATCGCGTTCCCGAACTGGTGCTCCGTGGTGAAGGCGACCCATCACTCGATGCTGGACATCTGTGGACGATGACGCGCGAGCTTCTTACGGCGGGCATAAAACATGTCGGTACCGTGCTCGTCGACCAAAGCTACTTCGACGAGAAGTTTGTCCCGCCCGCCTTTGAAGAACAGCCGAACGAATGGGCTCCGTTTCGTGCGCCCGTGTCCGCCGTGTCCCTCGACGAAAACACCGTGACGTTGTCAGTTCGTCCCAGTAGCAAAGGCAAAGATGCAGCTGTACGAGTCGACCCACCAGGGTTTGTCGACATCGTGGGTACGGTCCGGACAATCCAAAAGTCCGATCCGGAAAAACTCACGCTCGACCTCGTACCCAAGGGCGATCGTCTCGAAGCACGTGTTGGCGGTCATGTGCCCGAAGGGGCGCGAGTCATACGTGTACGGAGGCGTTTGGATGATC
>JANORL010000931.1:0-4324 GCA_031415295.1 Polyangiaceae bacterium
TTGGCCACTCGACCCAATGCTTGCTCGATTTCCGGCGTATGTTGATGATCCCCAATGCGATAAGGCGAAACGTTTTCATCCACTTCCATGAACGAATACCGTTCTTCGACTTTTCGCCCTGCCCCGGATACTCCACTTTTGCCATCCAAAAAAATGCCTTCGCGATCAATGATTCCCGCCCGCACGAGCGGCGCGAGCGCGACGATAGCCGCCGTAGCATAACATCCCGGATTCGCCACGATGCGCGCTTTCGTAATGCCTTCTGTATCGATCGACGCTTCCGACGCTTCGCGAATTTCGGGCAAACCATAAAATGCTTCGGCCACGATGTCCGGCGCCGTATGATCAAATTGGTACCAACGCGGATACGCGTCGAGGTTCGCGAGGCGAAACGCCCCTGACAAGTCGACGACTCGCACACCCGCTTGAAGCAAGTCGGGCACGATTTTCATGGACGCTTCGGCAGGCGTCGCCAACGCCATGAGAACACTTTTACTTGCAAGCATTGGGGCTGCCTGCATCGACGACACGCGCAAACGCGCCGCAGGCCCCGCTATACGCAAACAATCGCCGAGCAACTTGTCGCGCCAAGAATCGGCAGCAATACCCACGAGTTCGAACGCTGGATGCGCCGCGACGAGACGCGCAAGTTCGCTGCCAGCGAAACCGCTCACGCCTAACATCGCCACAGCTACGGGTTTGGTCGACACGCGGGCGCAGTCCTAATGTCCAACGGACCGGGAGTCAAACGATTGTGCACGTACGCTATGCGATGGCACTTCGGTTGCTGTCCTAGGCGCATCAGAGGTAACCTCTGCGGACGAAGAAACGCTCGACGTGAAAAACGGGGGGCCGACGGGAGACGACTTTTTTGACTTGTACGCACCTTCATGATGTCGTCGCGACATGACCAAGCGTTTCCTTGTTCTGTGGTCTCGGCTTTTGATTTGTTTGGCCGCCGTATGCGCACTTTAATGAAGAACATGAAACCAATCGAAGCCCTCGAGATTAGCGATCTACATGCGCATGCGGTGTGGCAATACGCGAATGTCGACGGGGCCAACGAAACGCTTGTCCGTCCGATCAAGCGTTTGCCAGTCGCGCGCCTGACCGGGCGGGTCGTGGGAACGCAGGTTCGGCTCGCGAACGGAACCTGCCTATGGGCGGGGATTATTCAACAATAAGGCGTCTCTCAAGACCGCCGGCGTCGCACGAAGCGGGTCAATGAAGCACGGCAAACCCAACGTAGGTCTGCGGCGCTCGTTTTGCCCCCCGAGCAACCGACGTCCGGCCTTGGGAATTGCGCCAATCGCTCGCGACACGGCCTCTCATATCGTCAGCTCCCACCGCACTGAGCACGGCGTCATTCAAATCGCGAAGGTAGTCGCTTACGGAACTGCCATCGACACGTCGTGGAGTCGGACGATCGGCAGCGCGTGGATTTGGCGCGCCCACCGATGAGAAGTTTCCGACATGCTGCTCGAATTCACTCTTGCCAATCTTCGTGCCCACTTTGATACCACCTTTGCCAATGTCTTTGGCGCCTTCGGCGAGTTTCTTCCATAACGACGGTTTGGAAGCGGCTTTCGCAGCAGCACCAGCTCCTTCGCGACCAGCTTCATTGGCAGCTTTACCCCCACTCTTCGTGAGCTTGTTCCACATTGACGTCCCTTTGGCTTTGGCAATCGGCTTGAGCTTCGCCAAAGCGGCTCCCATCGCCATGTCCGACGCAACGCCCACGCCAAACTCCTGAAGCGAGCTGCCTTCGGGCGACAAGAACTTCAACCCATTGATCGCCACGGCATCAAGGGCGCAGCCAGCCATGATGCTGGCAAAACTGCCGCCACCGGCCACACCAATACCGCCGGAAAAACCTCCGACGAGGCCTCCGACGCCCATACCCACGTACGTTTGCCAGCTATTCCAATTCCATTGCGCGGGGTTCCACGTGCCATTGGTCGACATTCCACCAGCGTACGCACCAACCGCGACGGCAACCACGATGACGAGAAAGACGAAATGGCCCGAGGGATCCGTGTAGGTTACAGGATTGTTGTTCGCGTACGCGTAGGGATTCAACGCAACGGTTTCACCTTCTGGACCGCCGCTCGCTTGCGAATCCGCTGTCAAGAAACGGCCGGTGATGGGATCGTACGATCGAGCGTGGTAATCGTAGATCTCGCTGTCTTTGTCCCATTCCTTGCCCGTGAACTTGGAACGAAACATATCCATGCCGTCATTGGCGAGATGTACGATCTCCCCATAAGGCTTGTATTCGGTGCGTGCTTTGACGTTACCACTTGCGTCCGTGACCACGCTCGAGGAACCAAGGTGATTGCTGTGGAAGTAATACGTGCCGACTTCGGGAATCCCGGCGCCATTGACGCCCGCCGTGAGGGCCTCTTCTGCGGAAGCCGTATTTTCGTCGACCATGGTTTGACCAGGGCCTTGACCACACGCCGCAAGGAACGCAGCAAGCACCAGCGGGACGGTCAATGCATACAATGGATGGCGACGCGAATACCCGGTACTCAAAGGCCACAACCATTCGCCAAGTTTTTCAAGCGCGCTACGCAGTTGAACTGGGCGGTAACGTCGCGCCAAACGTAGACTCGTGAGCGCCAGCAAAAGGCTGAGAAGCGCCAATGCCACTGGACGGGCCCACGGCTGCAAAGCCAACACCATCGAGCGATTCTCGATGTACTTCGCCAAACCAGCCGCTGTGTTTTTTGCAAACAACGACTTCATCAAGTTGAGGGTTTGCACGTCGAGTATAACACTTGCACCCGCTGCAGTTTCCGTCGTGATCGCCGCAACTCGTCCCGATGGTGCATTGATGTATTTGGTTTTTAGTTTTCGTCCATCGGGCATGAACGCCACTTCGTAGTTTGGCGTCACATAATGGGTGATCGTGCCATTTGCATCGACTTTCTTGACTCGCTCGCCACGAAAATCATACGCGAATTGATTGACGACCGCACCGTTTTTCGTCACCTGCGTCAAATGGCTTTCGCCATCGTACGAGTATGCCCACGTATTGCCACCTCGCGTTTGTCCTGTGCGGTTACCCGCAAGATCATACGACGCCGAAAAACCCGTTCCCGATGTCACACGGTGCCCGGTGTATGTATAGGACGAACCTTCTTTGGTGGTCATGTTGCCGGCTGCGTCATAACCGTACGTCAACGAGCCATAAACACCACTGGCCGACGTCAGCTGACCCGTTGCCGAATAACCAAACGATTGAGTGCGTGTTGCATCGCGTGCGTCCGTGATCGACGTGATTCGATGCAGTTTGTCCCACCCATAGGCGTAATCGAGCAGGTTCGGGCTGCCTGCTTTCGTCACCTTCGCCGTCGACAAACGCGTTGCGTTGTCATACGTCATGCTCGTCGAAGTACCATTGGCATACGTCATGGCCGTCGGTTGCCCAGACGCTGTAGAGCCGGTGTAATTGGCATAATCGACGCCGTTCATGGAGACTTTGGACAACAAGCCTTGCGCGTTATACGTACGCGACAGCAGATTGCCGTCGGGATAGTTGAAAACAATGAGTCGCCCTTGCGGATCGTAGTTGCTGGATACCGCATACGTCGCATTGTCGATCTTGACGACGTTGGTAGCAATTTTCCCGTCACGACTATACGAGAATGCATTGCTCGACGACGGGGTCGATTGTCCAACAGGTACAACGGTGACGGACGTCAGCCGCCCCATTCCATTAGCGACGCTCGTATCGTCGTAAGTGAAGTTGACCGCTTGTTTTCCGGAAACGCTCTTTTGAGTCACCCGGCCGAGCGCGTCGTAGACATAGTACACGTCGTCCCACGAGCTGGTATTTAGGGTTCTCCACATCCACGTCGTGGCTGCGTGGTACCAATTCGTGATCGTTCCTTGATCGGGCGTCCTGACCGAAAGAACGCGATCCATCATATCGTATTCCCACGTGGTCGTTCCGGCAGCATTCGTCTGGCTCGTTTGTCGCCCAAGTTTGTCATACGCGAAGTTCGTCGTGCGATTGTCCGCATCGACCTGACGCAAAACGCGACCATCAACATTGTTGTAGCGCGTGGACGTTCGGGCGTTCGCGGTGCCTACCGCTTCCGTTGTCGTTTCCGCGAGCACGCATTGCGAGCATGTCCCGGTATTCACAGCATACGAAACGTTCGTCACGGTGCCATTGACATCGATCATCTGCGAAATCCGCCCGAGCCTATCGCGGGTGTACGTCGTATAGGTGGCCGTGTCGCCAGCATAAAACGGGGCGGATTCTTTCTTGAGTTGCTCAAAGGCATCGTATTCACGCAAAACCACCACTGGCTTC
>JANORL010000932.1:0-3614 GCA_031415295.1 Polyangiaceae bacterium
AGCGATAAACCTGGAGGAACATCAACATTCACCTCGGAAGGTGCCGGGGCAGTATGAGCCATGTGGCAATGAATCCATTCAAGCGGGTCGCGGGCCTTGAATGGGAGATTGCCAGTGAGCATCTCGTAGAATGTCACTCCTAGTGAATAGAGATCCGTGCGGTTATCCATCGCTTGGTTCATTCGCCCGGTCTGTTCTGGTGACATGTACGGCAATGACCCTTCAATTTGCCTTGAAGTTTGAGCGACAGTTTGCTCCCGAGGCAACCGTAATGCGATTCCAAAGTCGACGATCTTTACCTCTTTCGTCGTTCGATCGACCAATATACTTTCCGGCTTCAAATCCCTGTGAACGATATCCTGCCCATGAATCTCTGCAATCGCAGCAGTAATACGAATCGCCAGACGAAGAAAGGCGGACGTCTCCAGCGGAAATGAAAAACGATCGAGTGACGTTGCGCAGACGTCGTGCATGATGAGTGCTGGCAACCCCTGGTACGACTCGAAGGCGTAAGGCTCGAGGACGGATGATATGTCGAGATCTCTCGTAATGTTGTATTCGTGCCTGAGCCTGTCGATATCCGATTGTCGCCTGGTCTGCGGGTTGGGCACCTTGAGCACCACGGCACGCCCGTCCGCATTACGAAGAGCGCGAAGTAGGGATGTCCCGTCCCCTTCGCGCAGCGTCTCAATCACTCGATACCCAGTCTCATTTATCCTCTTCATCTTCGTGACCATAGGAAAACCGCCTCCGCTTGGACATTCTCTCGGCACGCTCGCTCGGCGAAGACGGCATGTGCCTCAGCGCCCCCACAGTTACATTCTCTGCCACGAAATGCAGGTTGTCAGTGTCCTGCCCCGAAATAGGCCCCGTCGGGATGATGCCATGAGCATGAGTTTGGTGTCAAGATGTCGTGAATGCTCGCTGGCTTCGCAAGTTGTTAACATTGAACATTTCGTCGGCTGCTCGACGGCTCGGCCAAACTGCGTGCGTCGCGGGAGGCACCGAGGAAACGCTCAACGTTCTGATCCGCGGCAATTTTACACGCGCGGAACTTCCAGCAGTCGTACTAACAAGCTTCCTTCAGTGGCGCATCGTTTTCCGCGATCGGTCCGGGATCCTGGAGCCGACCTTCGAGGCGCGTTTGGTACTCGACGAGCGGAAAAAGATTGACTTCCGCCGCGCCTCCCGTCCCCGAGTATTCGAACGGATCATCGATGTCGCGAATCAACTTGATCATGTAGACGAAGATCAACGTCACGAACGCGCAGATCACGAGTTCAACAACAAAACTCTTGAACTTCGAGATCATGATCAGAAAAATGATGACCGCTGCAACAACTTCGATGAGCGCGTATCCCGAAGCGATGAACCCCGTTCGCGAGATGACGTCGATGCGCGATACCGTTCGACGTAATGCCGCTAAATCGCGTAAGCCGCGCGTCGCATGCGGACCCGCTCCTTGCCCTTCGATGACGTAAAGCGTATCGGCAAGACGGCTGAGCGCTTCGAAGTGCGCCGACTTGCTCGTCCTCTTGTGGAGCCAAGCGTCGAGCGTTTTGGCAGCATCAAAAATAGCGCGACGTCCTGCAGCGACATCGATGGCTGGGCGTCCCACGCTCGCTTGGACAAACGCTTCTTCGATCGCTTCGAGAGAACACGCCATGTCGGCCGGAAGCCTCTCGCTCTCTTTGAAGTCGCTCATCGTGCCGGCAAGCATGAAGCCGATGAGAAATACGCCACCGTTCAAGACGATGCCCACGTCGCCGAAATCGACGATGCCGTGAAAATCCACCACGTTTTCTAGGAGAAGCTTACAAGCCACGGTAGCCACGACGAACGGCATCGTCGCGAGCATCAGTTTCCACTTGACCATTCGAGGGTTCCTTGGATCGCATGTCCTAACAAACGGTTGATGACTTCCGTGGCGAAACACTTTAGCATGCCTGCCCCATGAGCCTGGCGATCCGATCAAGCCTCTTGTCAAATTCCCTTCTCGCACTTGCCGGCTGCACTCTTGCGGCCTGTTCGCAAGGGAACTCTACTCAGTCTGCTCCGGCAGACAGCAGCGCAGTCAAAGCCACCGCAGTGCCGTCCAACGCAACAGTTGCTGCTCCACCGACGGCGGGCACGCCTATCGCGACTGCTTCAGCCGCCGCGTCTGCCGTGGCTGCCCCAGAAGAACCGCCCATCTGCCAACGAAGCGGAGAAAAAGTCTGGGGTTCAGGTGCAAACAAGTTGACCGGCCTGACCACGAAAGGGTTCGATGGCCACGTTGCCGTGGGTTTCGCGTTCGGCAACGACCCACGCGTACTCGTTGTCGCCAAAGATGGCAGCACGACGATGATGAAGGTCAAGCAAGGCGAAAAAGCCAAGAAGCCAGACCCCAAAGAAGGCATTCGTTTTTTGATGCGTGTTTCACCCTCCGACATCAGCGGAAGCGAAGCGCGTGCATTTATTGATTATCGAGACGAGTTCAAGAAGGACAAACGCCGCCACGTCTGGTGCGGCCCCGCAGACTCGGACGAGAAATTCCTCGAATACGATGGATCCTCGTGGCTCGACATGGATCCCAAACCAACCGGCGAAGACAAGAAAAAATTATTCTCGTGGAAAAAGCTTGGCGGTTACGTAGAGCTGCGCGATTGTCGCACGTTCGTTTCTCGCAGTGACAAAGAGGTTTGGGCCCTGGGTTCGGTCCTCCGAGGCACCGAAAAGCCCGACGGCACGAACGAGTGGAAAATGGTTTTCCTCGTCGATTTCGGTAAAAGTGACAACGAGATCGTCCTTCACGAAGCTGCTTTGAAAGGCGATCCGCCCAAAGCAACGGCGTACGAGATCCCGATTTCGCGACGAATCAAAGACAAGGGCTGGCTCATCGCTTCGCGCTTCGGCGGCAGTTTGCTCGTGGGATTGCTCGACAAAGATCGCAAGCTCGAAGGGAAATTCAAGAGCTACGGTGGTTTCCCGACGATGCCCGACATTGCCACGACGGACGAGGACAATTTGGTCCTGACGACGGGTCTTGGAACGGGTAAAGATCGAACGTTGAAGTCACTCACCATTTCCAAAGACACGCCGGAGTTACCCGCCAAATACACGTCAATCAACCTCGAGGCAACAGGCAGCAACGACGACGAAGCATCGTTCTCGGCACCTGAATTGACGCACGACAAAAAGGGACGGCGCTGGCTTGTTTATGCCGAAGGGCCGCGCGAGAAAGCACATCTTCGGATAACGCCGCTCGGTATCGACATGCAGCCCATGGGGCGCAGTTTCGCCGTGACTTCGGGCGAAGTGTACGGATCCGAGGCGCGCCTCATGGCCTTGCCCGAGGGGAAACTCGTTATCGTGTACATTCGCGAAAAAGAGGGAAAGACGGAGCTGGTGAGCGAGCATTTGACGTGCGAGGTGAAGAAGTAATGGGCCCTCAATGCTCTAATCTGGCGGGGTTTGGGGCAGCACGACGGGCGACCCTTGTTTGTCTCTCAATGCTCTAATCTGGCGGGGTTTGGGGCAGCAGCCTGCTCGGGCGACGGGCGACCCTTGTTTGTCTCTCAATGCTCTAATCTGGCGGGGTTTGGGGCAGCAGCCCCATCGTCAACTGGGTAGAG
>JANORL010000933.1:0-5505 GCA_031415295.1 Polyangiaceae bacterium
GTTACCTCGGATCTTTCATCCATGGCCAACGGTACGCTTTGACTCCCGTTGACCCGAAGTGGGAGCCCAGTGCGGGAAATCCGCTCGCTGGGCTCTGTCCGGGGGGCGACCCGAAAGGGTCGTCCCTACCGGCACAGGCGCGGCGCGCAGCAGCCTGCAAAACACACTCTCAATGCAGCTTGATGTGCACTTTGGGGCCGCCGCCTTTCCATCCCCAGCGCCCTTTACCTTTGCCTTTGCCGTGACCAACAATCACGACATTGGGCGTTGGATTCACGACGACGATTGCCGGAGCCCAGCCGACAACGACGAACAAACCGACCGTTGGAGCGCTTGGACCAATCACGACGATGACGCCTGGATGATATCCGCACAATACGACGACAGGTTGCGGAGAGTTTTCGCCGTGCAGCACGACGGTCAACTTATGCGGGTTCGTCTTGACCACTGCAAGTTTGCCGGTGAAATAGAGACCTTGCGGTTCGGCTTGTAGTTCTACGGTTTCCGGCGCGCTTCCGACGACGGCAATTTTGACTTTGCGTTTGCCGACGGCGATCGGTTTAAAATTGTCATCGAGAACGTAAACGCGCGTTTCGCCGGACTTTACGTCCGCAACGACTTCGATCACGTCATCTCCGACCACTTGGATGATGCCGCCATTTGGCCCCTTTTTTCCTTCGGGGATTTTGACGTCTGCCGATACTTTTGCCGATGCGACCAGTTCTCGCGTACCGCCCCGTGGCACATGAAGAGCGCCTTTGACGGGTTTTCCCTTGACCGATACGTCGTAACTCACTTCCGTCAGATCCGCGTCGAGCGACGGAAATTCAGCCGTGTGCATGCCGGTTTCCGTGTCGTACACGAGTTTCGCCGTCACCGGTTTCGCGTCTGCCTGTACGGGTTTGACCGTGACCGTTCCTGTGACACTCGTGCCGAGCGCTGCGCCATCAGGCGTCTTGAATTTCGCCTTCAGCTTGCCTTCCGGAGCCACGACCCACGATACCGTTGCCGGTTCGTATTGTTCCGTTATCGCTTCTTCAGCTGCGGCGTTCTCGGCTGTGATTCCCACCTGGGATGGCTCGTCTTTTTTGCCACACGCCGGCAAGACCACGGCTGCGGCGAGTGCAAGCACTACGAATGAGGAGCGGTACAGTTTGTCGAGTCGCATGAGGGGAGACTACAGAGGAATCGGCGCCTTGGCAATCACGATTTTGCCGAAACCCTGCCTTATTCCGTGCGGACAAAAATCCGCACATGGGCATTCTCGGTGGTAAGGACAACGCGCAATTTTCATGGGACGCGACGAGATACAACCACATCAAACTTGTTTCTTGCGCACCGACCAAATGAAACCGTCATAAAAAAAATGCATCAGGGCGACGGTTTGCACGATGCTCCACAAAAGGCGATCATCGTCCGCGACGATTTCCGCCATAGCGCCATACGCCAGCGTCACTGCAACAAAAATGAATGCCGCGATGGGCTTCGCGAAACTCGAACGTTCGAGCCACAAACGTTTCACCAATATCCCCTGCTCGGACCACCAGACGATGCCAAAATATTGAAAAGCATGAAAAATATTCATAATGAGAAATGCTTGTCCAAACGCATTAAAGCCCCACGCCCAAATCGAACAAATTCCCGTCGTTGCATACAAGAATACTTTCTGAAACGCAATTTTGTAACCACGTTGCGCCAGACGAACATACGCCAACACATAAAAAAGTAAAAATGCCCCGCCTCCAACTGTCGTGACCCACGTGATACTCCGCTGATGGGTCGACATCGCTATTGGTATCTGCGTGAACAACACTGCGTCCACGTCGGCAAACAATTCGAATTTTTGAAAATGGGCGAGCATCGTCGCGCCAGACACGATAGGTCCGATGTACAGGAGCAAATTCAACAAGTAATCGAGTCTTCGGCCGATCAGCGGATCGTTTCCTTGGTTGCGATCGTAAATTCGCCCGAGGCCAAACGTTTGCAGCGCCGAATGCCATACGTCCCAAAACGTGACGAGCACTGTCGCCAAAACGACCGCCCACATCGACGTCATCATGGCCACCACAAGGACGATGGGTACCACGACAAACCTTATTCGATGCCGGGGAAATACGTCGGGATCGAGGTGGCTGCGCACGAAAACGGCCACGAGGTGCGCGTGGATGAAAATGCCGAGCAGCAGCGTCGTCCACGTGACGCGGTGGCCATGGAGCCAAAAACGATTCGTATCGAACGAAGTGCCCGAAACGAGCATTCCCAGGAGCATCGACACCAGGGGCGGAAGTAAAAAAAAGATCCAATCATACACCGGCCCGGAAATATAGGCCGAGCGGCGAGGTACCGAAACACGTGGCACGGTGAGATTCGGCTGCAACGTCGTCACGGCTTGTCCACGGCAATCGCCGGTTGACCTGTGGATTCGGCGTGTTGAAATCGCAAGGTGACCGCCTTGTCAGCCAAATGGTCAATCAACCACAAATTAAAGAGATTGATGGCCAGCATTTCGAGCGATTCTTCGACGGCATCGATGAGCGCATAACCAAGGTTATGCGCGCCATGCTTTTCCGTCCAATACCCGAGCGGCAATTCCATGCCCACAGCGCCACCCACGTAGAGGGCACCGGCAATCAAGAATCGCCATCGCGTACGTGATGGCAAATGGCGCAAAAAGTGTATGTACGAAACGCCGACGATAAACACCACGCCTGTGGCCGGGACAATCCAACTGAAATACAAAACGCCCGAAAGCCGGAGCAGACTGCCAGCCATTTCATGAATTGAAAAAACTTCGTCCACCGCAATGTAGAAAAAGCCCAACGCCAGTACCCACCAATGGGGCACGAATCCGTCCCCGGTTTTTTTTGCCGCCACGGCAGAAACTCCGAGCAAAACCGCAGCGAGCGAAAGAATCGCCGCCGAATAAAACGTCGGCACGTTGCTTTCGTAACTCAAAGAAAAAAGCGGTACGACACCGGATTGAGTGGACAAGTGCGCAAAAGCCCCAAGCACTTCCACGGCCACACCCGCGCAGGCTACGAGGCAAAGCGCTGCGAAAAAAGGAGCACGCAGCGTCGATTTCGAAAGGACAATGTCCATTGGGGGATCACCGTATACGGTAGTCAGTTTGAACAGGCGCGGACCATCATGCAACGACGAGGTGCATGCGTGCAACAATTTCTGCACGAATTACCGTTCGCGGCATACTTGCGGTCCCGGCAGGACGGCTGCATGAACCATGTGAAGGGGGCACAGAATCATGAGTAAGCGTGCAGTTATCACAGCGATTGCGGCGGCCGTCGCCTTGGTGGGTGGAGTGGAGACCGCGAGTGCGCAAAATGCGATCATCTGGGAGGATTATAACGGAGTTGCCATAGGCACGGGATGCAAGTCCTTTGGACCAGGGACGGACACGGCTATCCTCGCGGCGGGCAATGACCTGGCCATCATCTTTAGCAATCTCGGAGTCGTCGGTCCGAATCAGCTCAAAAACTGCTCGGCACGCGTTCCGGCGACGATCCAACAGGGATTTTACCTGGCGCAACTCAAGCAAACAATCACCTATGGCGTCGTGAAAGGGTTTGGCACGACGGGCAAAATCACGACGCTGGCGTCGTTTTTTAATCAGCCCGTATCGAGTTTTTCCGTGAACATACCCGGAATCCCGATGAACAATCCGGCCGTGACACAAACGCAAGTGGATGGGATCGCCGTCATCAGTGGATGCGCCGGTGCCCTTCGTGGGTTGTTTCGCAGTGATATCGCCGTAGGATCCCAAGGTGCGGGTCAGATCATTCTCACGACACAAGGACTCGATCTCCGTTACGACATCGTGTTTGCCATCAACTTGTGTCCGTTCCCGTGATAGGTAATTGGTATTAGGCGAGTGAAATCCGGCCAGCGGATTCACGGCGACGCAACGTGGTGGAGGCAAGGAGGAAACCATGCATGGTCCGTTACGGGTGGCGAATCCATTGTGCGTTGGAATCGTCGTTATGGCGGCGGTGGCGTCTTATCCCTATGGTTCGTCCAGGGATGGTGTCACGCCACCCGTGACGAATCAGATGACGTCCACTGTCTTGGCAGATGGTGGAGAACTGCCAGTGTTTGCTGAATGGATTGCGCACGGATCGGGATGCCACGCAACGTCGACTGCGGCAGGCGACGTCTCCATGGAGCGGATAACCACTGGGGGCCCCAAGAGTGATGTTTACGTCGTTCGCTTTCACCTCGACCAACTCCAACTCACGACCGCAGGCCGGCCGCTCAATGAGCCACTCGATTTTGCTAAAGAATGTGCCATTCGTATCCAGGTGATTCCTCCTGCTGGCAAGCGCATCCAAAGTCTATATGCGCAAACATCGGTCGTCTCGGTCAAGGCGGTAGGGACGAAATTAACATTGGCCGGTACGCTCAAGATTGGCGCCCAAGCGCTCGGGCAAAAAATCGTCATTCGACCAGCGGGAACAGCACATGCTGGGGAAGAGGCTTTTGTGATCTTTCCTGGTTCCTTGCCGGAAGAAGCGTTTCCGGTGTTGCGATGCGAAGAAAACAAACTTGCGGGTTTTGATTTTACGTGGATTGCTGAGCGGAAGGAAGTCAGTGACGCGGTATTCGTGGAAGTCGCCGACAGCAAGATTTTGGATATGGTCGTCGAACTTGAAGATTGCGACTGAGCGGGTGTTTATCAGGCTGCTACGCGTTGCGAATCGTCGGTCGGGCTTGCTCAGCGTACGATGTACGCTTCCGCCGCCCGGGCTAGTTCGCAACGCTCGCGACGCCTGATAAACACCCTCTGAGGTCGTGAGTCTTGGTCTATCTGGGCCCGTTTGTTGAGGCGAGACTTACAAGCCGGTGCCGAAAGCGCCCAATTGTGGGCGTTCTCAGCGCTTTCCGCACCTGCAACACGCTCCACTCGCGCGTCGGACACGTGGCAACTTCTCGCAATGTGTTCCCACCCCGAAGAAACACCGTCGCAACTCCAGGAAATGCCCTGCGCGTCCGCCGCGAGGCCGATTGTACGATGTTGCAAAGGCACTACGGCCCGAGCGGAGAGGGGTGCGCCGAGTGGCAACGCGTATTGCGCCGGGTTGGCGACGGTTGCACGCGCGTGCAATCACCCATTTGGTGGTCGCGAGGTCGATTGCAAAAAGTTGGTGTGGGAATTTTTGGAAGGGTGAAACATTCCGACACGTTCGCGTCAGGTATTGTTGCTGCGACGTGAGCCTTCTCGCAAAAAGAAGTCTTCGGCTCTGGCCGGCGAAGCTTTGTAATACGCGCGCAATTGACCGTACGCCTTTTCGAGCTGCTCGCGAATCTGTTGCCGCGTGTCCGTTTCTTGGTCGAAATACGTATCCACCAATCCTTCCGCCGAATTTGTTGCGTTGACCGCATTCTTCAGTGCAGTAACGCCCGCATCGACTTTGGAAAGGTGGTCGGCAATGACGGCGTGGTTTTTGAATTTGTCGAGGTTATTACGGAATGCGGGTACGACATTGAGCTGCG
>JANORL010000934.1:0-17433 GCA_031415295.1 Polyangiaceae bacterium
ATGCGGAGTTGGAGAGGGGGTTAGGGGGTGAGGCGTGCGCTGAGGGCATCTTCACCACGTGTCCGTCTGTCAAGGGAAAAGTTTGACCGTGTCCGACGTTCACCAGCGCTCGCTCCCATGGTAGAAAGCAACGAATGCCGCGACAGCGATCTCATCGAGTCACCACCGCTGCTTACGACGACGCCAAGTTGCACTTGAACGTTCTTGGAGGCGATCACGAGATCACGTGTCGAGTTCGTCTGGGCCGTGCACGTTTGTCGGAGCTCGTGCCCCTGGCAAGATCGGTTTCGGCGAGTGTCGTCGCGTTGGCAACCGAGCATGCTGCGGCCCAAGGAAAAACCATTTCTTGTCAGCGGGGATGTACCCATTGTTGTCGGCAGCTCGTCCCGGTGGCTCCCCTGGAAGCGAAACGTCTTGCCGAAGTGATTGCAGCATTGCCGCTCGATCAACGAAACGCGATTTTGGAACGTTTTTCCAAGGCAATCAAGACCCTCGAACAAGCGGGCCTGTCGAGCGCGAAGGCGGCTAAGGGGCAACGAGCGTTGGTCTCGAACGAGACGGATGCGACGGCGGCGTGGAACGACGTGAGTCGCCGTTATTATGAATTGCGCATGGATTGTCCATTTCTAGAAAACGATTCTTGTTCGATTTATGAAGAACGCCCGATCGCCTGTCGCGAATACAATGCGGTGACAGCACCTTCGTTGTGTGAATCTTTTGATTCAGGTATCGAAACAATCGAGCGGCCCGTTCGTTTGGGCGAAGCGTTGACGAAAGCGGGCAATGAGGTGGCCAAGACGAAAGACATGGCTATTGCATTGCCACTCGTGCTCGAATGGGTCGCTACGCGTGCGAAGGCTTTTTCGGGGGAATACGAAGGCGAAGCGTTATTCTGGGCGCTTGTCGAGGCGATTGAAGAATCGTCTTGATGGAACGATCATTGGTAGGGCAAGAGGCCGACGGCGTCGATTTCGTTGTAACCCGACACTTTGGGCGAGTTTAGGTCGATACGCACGGAAGAAATGGGCGAGCAGTTCTTGGTCGCTACTGACAAGACGTGAGCGCATGAGCCGACGGTCTGGGGATTCATGTTTTCGTAGATGATTTCATCAACACCCAACGCGGTCACGGTAATCTTCGAGATCGCGCCGGGATTAAACGTTTGGAAGACCCAGACGGAATCTGCAACGACTGGTGTCTTGTATTCAACTTTGATGAATTCGACCTTGTCATCCGTCGTTTGCGATGCCCACGCTTTGGGTTCGTCGCCCGAAGAAGGATACACATCGGGAGCACCGGTTGCTTGGATGGCACCATAATCCGTCGGCGAAAATTGACTCGAAAAACCATTTATCGCCGGAATCGAATCAGCCCAAACCATCGTTACCGGAGCCATGATGGCATCGACGACCATTCCGTTCGCGCATCGAACGTTGCCATCTGCCTTGTCGACGACAGTGGCGTCGCCACAGACCGGTACACCGCTGCTGCTCGACGACGTGCTGGTGCTCGTGCTGCTCGAACTGCTGCTCGATGTGCCACCGCCAGCGCCTCCCATACCGGTGCTCGATGAAGTGCTGCTGCTGCTGGTATCAGAGCCGCCGCTGCCGCCCGTGTTCGATGGCATTTCAGTCTCGCAGCCCGAGACGAGAGCGGCCACACCGACCATGCTCATGAGAATTGCGTATTTCATGAAAAAAACCTCCTGTGAAGCGATCTAAACGTACTCACGCAAAGCGTGAGCGAAGAACGTTGAGTGTAGTTTGGACGCATGCGCACGTCTACAGGAATTGTCGTCTGTCACGTCGTGTGCGTGATTTTCGAGCGGGAGCGCGTCAACGCGGGGGTTTGGACGTCTTCATTTGTTTTCGGGCGCTGATTCGAACATTCGTTCTACAGCATCGTTCTACAGCATCGTTGCAGGTGGAAGCGTAATCCGAAAGGCGACCTCGGGCGGACCGCCATCGATACATTCGACGCTGCCACTATGCGCTTCGGCAATGGCCCGGACAATCGCCAGCCCCAGGCCCGTTCCGCCATGACCACTACGTGTCGTTACGAAACGGCGAAACAATCGCCCGGCGACGTACGGATGCACGTTCCCTCGATTACGCACCGTAATGCGTACCGAGTTCGCTTCGCGATCCACCGAAAGCCGAATGGGTTCGTTTTCGACACCGTGCGCAAATGCATTGTCGAGCAAATTCTCCAGAGCCCGCGATAACCAGGGCGCACTACCGCGGACGACGGGCGCGCCCGAAATGGTCACGTCAATCGTCGCTCCGCGCTCGCGCTCGCGTGATACCACTTCTCGCACCAGTTTGTCGAGGTCCACGGCGGCCGCATCTTCCACGCCGCGCGCTTCGATTCGTGCCAAATTGAGTAAATCCCCCAGCAATGCTTCAATACGCTCCGTCGCTTGTTGAATACGCCCAACGAACTTCGCCGCTTCCACGGGTTCTTCGAGCGCTCCGTCGGCAAGCACTTCGGCACTGGCTCGAATGGCCGCCACTGGATTCTTTAATTCGTGAGAAAGGTCCGCGGCAAATGTTTCGACGAAAGGCCGCCCTTCGAGCTGCCGGCGCATTGAATCAATCGCCCGCGACAAACGCGCGACTTCGCGGCCAAACACCGGCGGCGGTGGTGCTCGACGTTCGCCTTCGCTCACGCGTACGGCAAATTCCGTGAGCGATTCAATCGGCGTCGCAATGGCTCGACCGATGAGCATGGCCGCCGCGGCCGCTGCAACCCCGAGCAGCGCGCTGATCGTAACCACCGTGGGCGCAAAATCTTCGAGCATCCGGCGAATGACAATCGTGGGTTTGACGACGCGAACTTGTCCGGAAAAACTTCCGCCAACGAGAATCGGCACGGTCACGAAAACAGTCCCTGGTTCACCTTGTGCCGGACCACTTGCAAAGACCGTATGTCCTGTCGTATCGAGCAATGAAAAGTGCAACGTTTCTGGATTGGACGATCGCGCAATACGTCCACCGACGTCCGCGAGCGACGACGACCGCTCGGCGATTTCACCCGCAACGACCGCTGCAATCGCCACGCCTTCGTCACGTGCCGCTTCGTCTGCAAGCAGCGTCGCGCGCGCTTCGATGCGGTCCAGCACCAAGAGGCCCAAGCCAAATGAAAATGCGCCCACGATACTCGCGAGTGCCAAAAATACTTGCAACTGAATGCTGGTGCCCGCCGTTCGTGCCCGCAAGATGCGCGAGACCACGTAGGCGACGAGCAGAATCAGCGCAACGGATGACGTTGTGGTGATGATGAGGCGAATCAAGGCGTTTCCAATGAACCGTCACGCGACGGTGGAACGGGTTTGTCGGTGACTCGATACCCAACACCGCGCACCGTTTCGACCATGCCCGGATTGCCTCCCGCCGTTTCCACTTTGCGCCGCAATCCCTTGACATGTGAATCGATCGTGCGATCCGTGATCGCAAACCCGTCACCCCAGACGCGATCGATGAGTTCCGCACGCGTGAAAACTCGTCCAGGCGCCGCGAGTAAACACGCCAGCAAGTCGAATTCGACGCGGGTCAAATCCAGCTCTTGCCCAAGGACGTGCGCCCGACGCGTCGGTTCATCGATGGTGAGCACAAGGGTCTCGTCGCGAGAAGCCGCAAGGGAAGGGTTTGTCGGAGCAGTCGTCGTCGCCGCCGCTGAACGACGAAGAACGGCCCGCACACGCGCGGTCATCTCCCGCGTTGAAAAAGGCTTGGTGACATAATCGTCCGCGCCTGTTTCGAGAGCTGCTACGCGATCAGCTTCATCGTCGCGACTCGTGAGCACGATGATCGGCACAGCGGTCGTACTGCGACGAACGTCGCCGATGAGGTCGAAACCGCTGCCATCAGGCAACATGAGGTCCAGAATGATCAGCGACGCGGAGGACAGCGAACGCCGAGCATCCGCGAGCGTCGGCGCAAGGGTCGTGGTGAAACCATCGCGTCGCAAAGCATACGCGAGCGACTCCGCGATCGCGGGTTCGTCCTCGACGATGAGGATGTGAGCCATGGTTGGAGGTATCGCGCGTCGAAGCAAAAGGTGCCAGGCACTTTTTGATCCCTCGGGGGTATGACGCGGCTTCGATTTGATCCCTCGGGGGGTATGGGGGGCAGAGCAGTCGGCTCGTCTTTTGGGTCTTTGACCCAAAAGACTTAAAGAGCCGCCTGCGGAGCCCCCCATCGTGACTGGCCTTGCGCAGCGCGTGTCCCACACGAGCGAAGCAAGCGCACAAATCACCGGGCGCGGTTTCAATTTCTATCGCGCACAAATCACCGGGCGTGCTTTCAAAATTCTACGGCCAGCTTTACAAAGTACACCCGTCCAAACTATCTTCGCGACAACCGACCACCAAGGAGCACTTTTGTGATCAGTACGCACATCCTCGATACGAGCGTTGGACTGCCAGCTGCAAGCGTTCGCGTCGACCTCGAACGCCAAACAGTTCGAGACGACGGAGCTATTGGTGAATGGACGCGTATCGGTACCGATGCGACAAACACCGATGGTCGCATCGTTTTTCCCGTTCCTTTCGAGGCGGGTGAGTATCGTTTGACTTTTCACGTGGGCGACTATTCTCGTTCCAAAGGGCAAACGCCGTTTTTTCCGGAAATCACCGTGCATGTGAACATCGTCGATACAAGCCGCAAATACCATATCCCGCTTTTGCTGAATCCATTTGGATATTCCACGTACCGAGGGAGCTGAGTTGTTGCAATGATTTCGCCATTCTTTCGCATTCCGTCGTTTCATGCATATCTCTCTCCGCAGTTTGCCCGGGAACTCTTACGACGAGCGGCTCCGGTCGAAGGGGTGCCAGGCCTCGTGCACGTGGGGGAAATGGGTGGCCTCGAGACGCCCGATGGTTTACGCTTTTTGGTCGACCTTGCGCGGACGCTCGAAACGGATCTCGAGCGCGTATTGGCACAACGTGCTGAAGATCGAGCGTTTATTGATACGCGTGTCCGGGCGCTGGTCGAAACCAATCGAAACCTCGGTATCGACTTTTTGGATCCCAAGTACCGCACGATTTTGGGTTTGACCGATGCTCGAGGCCGTATTGTGTTTGGGCCTTTGCGTCCTGAGTATTCGATGCCCGGAGGCGCGCCGATTGCGCCAATTCCGGATTATTTGCAAGGTCCGCACGTGACATTGTTCGGTCCGCCGGATGGCGCGAAGATGGCGATCAATGCGATGAATGCGTACCATCGTAAATTGCCGGGTGAACCTGCGATCGTGGCGTCTCTTTTGGACGAACACGGGTTTTCCCCCATGTGGGGCGCCGACGATGAAGATTCTAAAACGCCATTACGTTCGGATTTGATTGACGCTGGTACACATTTGGCAGCTTGTTTCGACGGTACATTGGCGCTCGATGAAGGGTCCAAGTCGTACCGAATAACCAAAGAAAAGCAATCGTTACCCATCAAGAGATTTCCTGGGTTGGCGCTTCCATCGAGCTTTCTGTTCGTCGATGAAAACCCTGTGCCTTTGCACCTTTATGACTTTGCGCTCCATTTGTTTCACCATTGGAACAACCCCCGAGCGCTCGTATTTTATTTGCCAAAAATCGAAAATGAAGAAGAAGCGCGGTACGTCCATCGTATGATTTGCGTGGCCGAAGAACGTATTCGTGCCCTTCATCCGTCGTACGTTTTGGGCACCGTGCGTCTGCTCGTGGTACTCGAGAATCCGCGGGCCATCGTGCGAGCTCACGAGATCATGGATACGTTGTATCCTTATTTTGCCGGTGCGTCTTTAGGTTGGCACGATTATCTCGCATCGACAGCGCGCCTCTTCAAAGAAGATTCCAACTATCGAATTCCGGTAAAAGCCGACCCGAACATTGTCGTCAAATACATCAAAGCGTCGCATTGTTTGGTGGCGGATGTCGTCGGATCCCGCGGAGGAATCAAAATCGGGGGGATGTATGGCATTCTGCCCATCGCTGGAAATGCCGAATCCATGCAAGTGACGATGCGTGGTTTTTTCAAGGACGTGATCACGCAACTCAAACGAGACCTCTCGGGCTTTTGGGTCGCACATCCCGACTTCGTTCGTATTGGCATTGCGCTCGTGGTTGCCTGGAAAAAACGCGCCGAAGGTCATCCCGAGCCGCTTCGGACGCTCGTCGAAGGATTGCTCGTCGGAAAGCATCGAGACGAAATTCTGCATTTTATAGAAACACCAGACGTGTCTGGACTGCCGATCGATGACGCCGGGTATGTACGATCGCTCATCGTGGCTGATATGAGACAATCGGACTTCGTGTCCAATGACGACCCGGAGGAAGTTCGATACAACGTTTTCCAGTCGTTGCAATACCTTGCAGATTGGCTCGGCGGTAATGGCTGCGTGGCGCTGCCGACCACGATTGATGGCGTTGCCGTGCGCGTCATGGATGACCTGGCGACGGCGGAACGATCCCGCTGGGAGGTTTGGCATGAAGTACACCATGGACGCGTGTCGATTCCGACGTTACTACGTATCGTGCATGAAGAGATGAATTTTATTCGTCGTGGACTTTCGGGGCAAGGGAAGGACCAGACGAAGATCGTTCAAGTGGCCTGGAGCGAGCGTACGGCGAAATGGTATCCGATTGCGAAACGCATTTTGTTGCGGCTCATGACGGACGCGTTGCCCGCGGAATTCGCGACCGAATTGCTGATGCCGTTTACCGTGGAACACATTCGTAACGCTGAAGATCCATGGAAAGCGCTGCTGGACGTCGATCCCGGGTTCGATACGCTTCCGCGTGAAGTCGCAGACTTCGATCATTACTTCGAGCTTTGTGGGGCACACGAATTCGCGGCAAAAATGTCGGCGAGCCCCATTGAAGACCCGGTCCTGGCGCAGGGGATCGTTTTGGGGTTTACGAAAGAACAAGTTATCGAAGCCGCGGGATTTCATGGGGACATCGGGCAAAACAAGGCGACGCTCGATGCCCGCGCGGCGTCCGAGCAAGCAGGTGTGACTGAATCGGATGTGGCGGAGCAATTACGGTCGCTCGCTGCGGATTACAAGATCAAGTTTGGGTTCAAATACCTTGTTTCGGCCAAAGGTCGCAGCACCGAAGAATTATTGGCGTTTTTACGCGAAAGAATCGACAATGCAGAAGCGGTGGAACTCCACAATGCTTGCCAAGCCTTGTGGGAAATTACGCGGAAGCGAATGGATTCGACTCCTAGGCGAACTCCAGCGACCATCGAAAGGCTTCTTCGTAATCATGGAGTGGCTAGTGCGTCGATTGCCTTGAGCCGCGGCACGAACGTTCACGAATTCGTCGTGCGTAATGACGAACATCCAGGATCGTCGGATGTCGATGTTTCCACGGTGTATCAAATTGCATCGTTGAGCAAAACCATTGGTAGTGCATTGGCGCTCGAATTGTTGCAAAAACGAGGATTCGCCCCAAACACGCACGTACATGCGGTCCTGGCGGCATGTGGCGCAACGTATCGATTGTTTTCACCGGACCATCCGGAATGGGCGGATCGAGTTACGATGGCGGATCTCATGCGTCATACGGCGCTCGATATGCATTACGTCAAAGGGATTCCGGCTAGCGAGCTGGCGCCGCGAGCGGCGGCGTTGCTCGATGGAAACAATCCGTACGGCTACGAGCCGGTGCGCGTCGTGTCAGAACCGGGAACGACGTTCAAGTATTCGGGTGGCGGATATCTCGTATTGGAGTCATTACTCGAAAATTTGGAACGACGTACCCTCGCAGAGCTTTTGAGCGAAATTTTCCCCGCGTTTGTTTCGCGTCCAGAGCAGCGTCGGGCTCGTGGATATTTGGATTCGGGGGACGCCGTACCTGGAGGCGCGCTGCAATTTCCGGCATTGGCCGCTGGCCTTTGGGCGACCGCGGGCGATATGACGCGGTTTTTGCAATCGCTGACGGCGGCGTATCGAGACCCGCTTGCTGGCGGCATTTCTCACGATACTGCGGTGCAGATGTTTTGCGGGCGAAATGTTGGGAGTCGCGATTTCATGGGATGCGACATGGGGCTTGGCGTATTCGTCGCCGAAGCTGGCCCCAATCGATGGGCGATTCACCAAGGCGCCAATGAAGGGTTTCGCGGCATCTATGTGTTTTGCTTTGACGGACCCGATCGCGGTAAAGGTTTTACCATTTTTTGCAATGGGGACAATCGAGCCGTCGCGTTCGTCGCCGAGGCGGCGCGTGAATTGTTGTTGGCGTTGGACGTTGGTGGCGTTGATCTGTCAAGATTGTCACGAGCTTTCGATTTCCAAGGTTTGGCGCAAGAACAAATCGTGAATCTTGGTTACAAGCACCTGCTGTTTGCCGCATTCGAGCCGGATTTGCCAGAAGCCATCGTTCACCGTGTAAGGGTCGATCCGTTGGCATCGAGGAACGTTGTCGTTGGTGCGCGGATTCTTTCCGTGACAAACCAAAAGTTTGCCCGTGCCGAGAATCTTCTTTCGGATCGTGAGCCAGTGTTTGATCCGGAATTGTTTGGGCGTCAGGGCAAAATCATGGATAGCTGGGAGTCAGCGCGGCACAATCCGTATCCGTGTGACGTCTTGGAATTGGAACTTCGCGAGGCATCGACCGTTCATTTCGTGCAGTTGTCGACGAAATTTCATGATGGAAACCAGCCCGAATTCGTTGCGGTGAAAGCTTGGGACGAGACTGCGACGACGTGGATCGATATCGTTCCGCGGGTACGGGCGATGGGGCATGCATTGTATCGTGCGCGTATCGAACCTGGCGATCGTCTATATCGTCGCATTCGTGTGGAGATGACGCCGGACGGAGGGTTGTCTCGTTTAGGTTTGTATGCGGATTTGCCTGAAGACGTGGCGCAGGAATTCGTTCCCGTGAACGAAACGTCATGGATTCGTTTTACCGAGGCGATTCCCAAAACGCGCAAGCCAATGACGTTGCCGTTTGTTACGGACTCCTCCACCATAACCCGAACAATAGACCGTCTCGAAAAGGCGGGGCAGGCAAGTCTCATCGATTGGGCGAGTGCGGCGTTTGGTGCGGAGCTGCTTGGCGCGACGAACGAGCATTATGGACCGGCGGTGCAGGTGATTTCACCATATCCGCCGCTGCACATGTTCGACGGGTTGGAGAGTGCGCGGAGCCGTGATTCAGGTCATTTTGAGGAGGCGCGTATTCGGCTTGGAAAACCCATACAAATCGGCCGGATCGAATTGGATTTCCAGTTTTTCGTCAACAACAATCCGTGCGACGTCGAAGTATTGGCAGATTTTGGTGACGAGCAAGCATGGGTCCCGCTCGTACCGCGGACGTACGTCAAACCATTCGCGGGCAATCGCAAGGTTTTTGTGGTCGCGTCCTCGCAAAAGTTCGACCGCATTCTTTTGCGGACATTTCCTGACGGGGGCGTGAATCGAGTGCGAGTCTACGCGGCGCAAGCATAACACCGCCGCTTCGTGGTTGGAGCTTTGGGTGGAGCGTGATTTCTTGACGCGTGGCACTTCGAGCTCACCCGCCCAAGCTCGGGCTCCAACCTGATCATTCGTCACATCATTTTCTTGAAAACCGCAGTCTTTTGCGTGGATCGCCCGGGCGCAGGCCATTTCTCGGCGCCCGCGGGACCCCGAACTCGCCCGCCCAAGGCGGGCTCAAACAGCGGGGTCCCCCCGCGAACGCCGAGAAATGGCCTGCTCCCAGGGCTATGTCTGCTGAAATAGAGATGTGATCAATGGCCAGGGCTCAAACAACGGGGTCCCGCCACAGTGCCAAGAAATCAAGCACCACCCAAAGCAGGTCGTGGTGTAAACTTGTGTGAGTTATTGGATCGAGCGCGAAGCGGTCGATCCAATTCACGGGTCAAGGGGTATTACCCCTTGCCGGGTTGAGGGCGGGGAGCCCTCGTGGGGTTTGGGGTGAAACCCCAAATAGGTATCGTGGTCAGCTTGCGTGGCGGGTATTCTTGCGGCGGCGCAAGAAGCCGAGAGCGAGAGCGAGACTTGCCCAGAAGGACGTGTTTGGCGAGGAATCTTGACCAGGAACGGAGCAAGCACAGCTTCCGTCGTCAATGGGTGGTTGTGTCGAGCCGCCGCCTGTGCCGCCTTCGCCAGCGGCGCCACCGGAGGCATTTCCGCCATTTCCACCACTTCCGCCGCTTGCGCCGCTTCCTCCTCCGCTACCGCCGGCGCCTTCCGATGTGCACATATCCGAGCAACCGTCGCCGTTCTTGGTATTACCATCGTCGCATTCTTCGGAGCCCGCGACGATATTGTCACCGCAAACGGTAGCACAAGTGCTTGGTTCTCCGGTGCAGGTATATCCATTTTCGGCCACGCACGTGTCTGCGCAGCCGTCACCGGCATTGGCATTTCCGTCGTCGCAATCTTCGCCGTTTTGAAGCGTGCCATTGCCGCAGTTTAATGTGCAGACGCTGGGAGCTCCCATGCAGCCGTATCCCATTTCCACGGCGCAAAGGTCGTCGCATCCATCGCCTGCCGTAACGTTTCCGTCATCGCAGGCTTCGCCATCGGTGGGAATTCCATTGGCGCAACCGGTGGGTGTGCAATTCGAATCGCATCCATCGCCATCGACGAGATTGCCATCTTCGCACAATTCGTTCATCGTCTGAACGCCATTCCCACAGCCAGTAATCGTGCAATCGGAATCGCATCCGTCGCCGTCGACGGTATTTCCATCGTCGCAGACTTCCGGCGCTCCGGTGATTCCATTGCCGCATGCGGAGACAGTGCAGTTGGAATCGCATCCATCGCCATCGGCGATATTGCCATCGTCACAAGCTTCGCCGCTCGTGGGAATACCATTGCCACAAGCCGTCGTTGTGCAGTTGGAGTCGCAGCCGTCACCGTCGGTACCATTGGCATCGTCGCAAATTTCGGGCATGGTGACGATGCCATTGCCGCAACCGGTCAAGGTGCAGTTGTTGTCGCATCCGTCGCCGTCCGTCAGATTACCGTCGTCGCAATCTTCGGTGCCTGTGACGATAGCATTGCCGCAACCAGTCATGGTGCAATTGGAATCGCATCCGTCGCCATCGGCCATATTTCCGTCATCGCACATTTCGCCCAGCGTCATGATGCCATTGCCGCAAGCGGTCATGCTGCAGTTGTTGTCGCATCCATCGCCGTCGGCCATATTTCCGTCGTCGCATTGCTCGGTGCCTTCCACCATGGCATTGCCACAAACGGCGGACGGACAACCGATCACCGATACGTCATCGATGGCGAGGCCCGCGAAATTGATGTTGGCACTGCTTTCCAGGTGAAACACGACTTCGACGTTTTTCCCAGCGAATGCACTGATGTCGGCGGTAGTGACACCCCATCCCGCGCTTTCTGTGAGATTGGTGTTCGTACCGGCCACCTGAATTTGCGTTTGCATGGTGTCGTCGAGGAATTGCCACACACGTTGCGGGTTTGCCCCGCCAACCTCGCGTATTTCCACCCACGCGCGATCGTTTGTCGCGTTCTCCATTTGGTACTTCATGGCCCACGACAAAGCGATGGGCGCTTTCACATCCGCGAGACTAATCGCGGACGATACCAAATTCTGGCTCGATGTGCTGTTGTAGGTATTGAGGAGGTCCGTTTTCCAGCATTGCGTACCGCTGTTGCAGTTCGTAATGGGGGCGAAATTCGGCGTTCCTCGTTGCCATTCGTTTTGCGTTCCGTTCGACGTAAAACCACCGGCATCAAGTTCAAAATCTGAATTAAACTTTGTGAGTGGCATTCCGACGCCGCACGTGATTGGCATACTCGGCGGTTCGCAGACTCGAATGCTCCAGCCGGTCAAATTTCCACCGTTGTTGTTGGCGTCGTCGTTGATGACGAGCGTCCATGTGCCGCCAGCGTTTTCACCGTCGAACCAATGCAGGCGATAGTTGTTTTCCGGCTGCATGACCAGGCCCGAAAATGGTACACCAACCGAACTGAGTGGAAATGCACCTTCGTCGTCGATGGTCATGTTCATCGTAACCGCACCGGTACCCCCAATGTCCGTGAACAACGCATTGGTATTGCCTGCGGGAGAGATGAGATGCACGTCGAGATCGTCCGCCTTCGCGTGATTCAATTGAATCGACACGTCCAAGTCGGCAATACGCGGATTACCGGGAATCGTAATCGTCGATGATGCCGGCTGATTGTCGTTCGGACCAATGGCTTTCGGAATATCGGCGCTCGTGTAGGTCGTGCAATTGGGCGTTGCATCCGTTCCCGGATGTACGCTCACGCTGAGCAAATAGGTGCCCGATCCATTCGTCGATCCAACACGAATTTCATACATTCCCGACGTTTGGACCGTGGCCATGAGCGCTTCGGAATCGGGATTTCCCGCAGTATCGCCGTCATTGACCACGAGCGCCGGTTGCATCATCGATGTTAACGTGAGTTGTCCGTTCCATTCCGTCGAATCACGTTCGGGATCCAAATCGAGGCTTGCAAAGACCGTATCACCGGCTTGAAGCATCAACGAATAACTGTCGACATCCGCAGCGCTCGATGTCGCACCGGAAACGTATCCTCCCACCGGAAGCATTTGCGCTGTGCCGTCATTAGGCTCCGTTTCGGCTGTAGGCATTCCAGTTTGCACCTTGACGTGCAAATCATAGGGGCGAATTTGCGCGGAATTGCCAGAATGAGCGACGCGTAGGAAATAGCTTCCTTGTAACGCAACGGGCGCCCCCGCAATGCTCGACGCTCCAGAAGAGAAAACACCATTGTTGAGATCGCTCTCCAAAACGGTCGTACCGTCCAGTCCCATGACGAAGAGTTGTGACGTGTTCGCAGCGGCCGAAAATCCGGTCATTGTTGCCGCAAAGACGCGATCTCCAGCATTAGCCGAGATCCGGTAAAAATCGTTATCACCCGTGGCAAAGACGTTTGCACGAACGACGGTGTCGTTTCCGATCACCGTAGCTTGCACGGCTCCGTTGTTGGGCTCCGTTTCTTTTTCGAAGGATTGGCTAAGCGCCGAAACCTCTTCGCTCGTTCGTTCGGAAGGTTCAGAACCACAACCGACGAGCAGCGGCGTTATCCCCAATGCACTCAAAGATAGAAGGCAGCCGATTCTTCTCATTTACGCAGCCTACGCGAAAGAATCCGACATGCATAGACTTTTGTTTACATTCACGTCATGCCGCCATGCGGCACGTTGTGACCATATCGAGCGTGGCTTTCGGGTGTCGCCACGCGCGTCATCATGCGGGCTCCATCCATTGATCTGCGCAGCGACTCGCGAATTCGGCCATCATGGATCCGCCTTGGATCCGGTAACGGCCAACCCACGCGCGATCACGTACTCGTTTTAGCTGTTCCAGAAATCGATCGACGTCGGACTCGTCATTGTAGACACCAAATGATGCGCGAACCGCGCCGGTTGGCATGTCTCCCGCGCCTCTCGCGTGATGAATACGAAGCAGTCGGTCCATGTAAATATGTGCGCAAAATCGACCATTACGAACAGCGAGGCCTCCTTCTTCGGAAAGGATCGCGGCGGTCATCAATTCCGATACGCCTTCGACGTTGAACGAAATGACGCCAAGCCGCGCTTCAGGCGATGGATTGCCATAAATCGTGATGCCTCCCATGGCCTGCATACCGGCGATGGCTTTTCGTGTCAGAACCACTTCGTGCTCGCGTACCGCATCCATTCCGATAGATTGCAAAAAAGATAATGCGCACGTGAGCCCTACGACGCCCGCAATGTTGGGCGTTCCGCCATGATGTCGGTCTGGCGCGGGGAGAAATTCAACTGAATCTTCCGTTACGCGTGCGGCATTGCCCCCGCCAGGCAAATACGGAGGCACATCGTTGAAGAGTTTGCGCGGACCATACAAGAATCCCGCACCGAATGGCGCATAAGCCTTGTGCCCTGCGCCCGCCAAAAAGTCGATATGTTCAGGATGATCAAATGCGTAGACATCAATCGCTTTATGCGCCAAAAGCTGCGCCGCATCCACGAGCACCAGCGCGCCGTGATCGTGGGCCAAACGTGCAATGGCCCGTAAATCCGGCAAGAGCCCCGTCACATTGGCTCCCCCAGTAACCGCAACGAGTTTCACGCGCTCTTTGCGAAGAATCTCTTCGAGATGGCCCAAATCCAAGAGTCCATCAGAACCAATCCGCGCACGTAATACCTCGCCGCGACGTCGATGTGGTAACTCGTTGGAATGATGCTCCATTTCGGTCGTGACGACCTTGCCCGGCAAGTGTTCGACGACGTGACTCGCTAAGTCGATTGCATGGGTTGTATTGGTGCCGAAACAAATCGCACCCTGCTCGAGTTCCGCACCAAAAAAACTCGCGACCTTTCCATGCGCTTCCTCGAACCTTATCGTCGCCCGCCGAGACAACAAATGAGTACCACGATGTATATTCGAATAATCATGTTCCAAAAAATCTACATATGCAGAAATAACCGACCGTGGAGCATGGGTCGATGCCGCATGATCGAGGTACACGAGAGGCATTTCCTTGCCGCCCAAGACGGGCACCGTGCGTTCAACGATGGCAAATTCGTGCCGAATCTGTTGCCAATTCGGCGCCGTCGTTTCACCTGCGAAACTTGAAATAACCCTGCCTGCAATCGGAAGACCCAGACGATTCGAATGCTGCATAAGGCGCACTCAGACAGCATTCGGACCCGTTGTCAAGTGCCGAATGATCGTCACGATACGACACGTCGACCAGCTTTCCCCCAGGGAACACGCCAGCGATGGACTGCGCACGTTCTTTCGCATTGCCGGGAAATCGAGTGCTTGCCCGAGCTTGTCGATAATCCGCCCAAGACAGCTTTTTTATGCCATGCTCGCAGAACAAACGGGCCAAGTGCCTCCTTGGGGAGAAGATCGATGTTCGAGTGGAGCGAGCAACATAGGCAGATACGGCAAATGATTCGGCGGTTTGTCGAGGCGGAAATTGCACCGAAACGCGAAGAAATCGAGTTCGGGGACACGCCTCCGTACGAAGTGCTGCGCAAGTTCATGGATACCTTCGGCGCTGGCGATATGGCCAAGGCCCAATTCTTTGCGGATCTCGAGCGGGAGAAGCGTGGCGAAGCGCCGAAGGAAAGAAAACCTCGCGAGACGTTTTCCCAAGGAGCAGCGGACGCGGCGGCGATGCGTATGATTCCCGTCATCGAGATTTCGCGCCATAGTCCAGGGATGATCACGGCGCTGGGGGTTGCCGTGGGGCTCACGGCCGGGGCGATTCAAAAGAAGGGTACGATTGCGCAAAAAGAAAGGTTCGTCCCAGAACTTCTTAGCCTGGAAAAAATCGGGGCATGGGCCATTACCGAGCCTGGATCAGGGTCAGACGCTTTTGGATCGATGCGTTCGACGGCGCGACGCGATGGTGATGGATACGTACTCAATGGCAACAAGACGTTCATCACGAATGGACCGTACGCCGATACGATCGTTTTCATTTGTAAACTCGACGAAGGCAATTCGCCCGAGCAGCGTAAGGTCGTGACGTTTATTCTCGATGGAGATACCCAGGGTTTGACGCGGTCGAAACCTTTGCGCAAAATGGGAATGCATGCGTCTCCGACCGGGGAACTCTTTTTAGAGGACGTACGCGTTCCGAAGGATCGATTGCTGGGAGAAACCGAGGATCAGCCGTCACGAGAAGGCGCAAAGGATACGTTTACGACCGAAAGAACGGGCGTGGCGCCAATGGCTCTGGGAATCGTCGAACAATGTCTCGAGTTGTGTACCGACTACGCGAAGACACGTGTTCAATTTGGAAAAACGATTGGCGAATTTCAGCTGATTCAGCTAAAATTGGCAAAAATGGCCGTGGCACGGGCGAATATCCAAAATTTGGTGTTTCGTCAGATCGAACTCGCCGGATGGGGCCGGAGCATGGACTTGGCGGAAGCGTCCGCGTGCAAACTGTATAGTGCACAAGCGACGATGGAGGTGGCACTCGAAGCCGTCCAGCTTTTTGGCGGCAATGGATACATGGCCGAGTATCGCGTCGAGCAATTGTGTCGTGATGCGAAAGTACTGCAAATTTACGGCGGTACGGACGAAATTCAGATTTCGCAAATCGCACGTTCGTTGTTGCGTTGAGGTCGTCGTGGGGCATCGCGTTGAACCAAGCGCGATGTCCCGACGTCAGCCCACGATTGCGTGCAGCACGTCTCGCGTAATGCCGAAAAGGCGCTGGTAATGTTCCGTCACAGGACGAAGTCCGGCAACGTAAAGCGCAAGTCCACCGGGGCGAATTTCGAGGTGCCCCTGAAAACCCCAGCTAGCCAGCAACGAACGTAAACGCGGCGGAAAAGCGCGTGCTGCCTCGCTTCCCGAAATGGCAAACGTCGTGACGTGATCGTCCCAGATGGCTTCCCCAATCTTCACTTGGGGCGGCGGTCGGCTTTCGATAAATGCCACTCGTGTTACGAAGTGTTCCCCCGTGCGCATTGCTGCGCGATGCCTCAGCGATGGATGCGTGGCATAAGCGAGAAGCGTACGTTCGAGGGGTTCGGTTTCGAGGTCCGAGGCATACCAAGGTTCGACGCAGACATACGGACCGTGTGGCGATGTGCGGGTAACACTGCGTAGATAGAAGCTTGGCGGCGAAATGGTGTCATAAGGTTCCCAGTGTCGGAACCACGATTCGGATGGGAACGGTGCCCAAGCAAATCCGCTGGCATGCGCCCAGGTGGCAATTCGTTCAGCTTCGAAAGATTGTCGAGAACTCGTCACGCGACCGTAGAGTAGCTGTCATTCGATCGAAACGGTAGGAAAAAATTGCTGTCGAAGCAAAAGCCAAATCGTCGTCATCAAGGCTCCTGGTGACGTGACGCTCAGCGACGTGGACATCGTCGTTTGCCCGCGGTGCAGAATCTTGGCTACGAACTTGTCGACGTTACGCGAACGATTGCATCCCCCATGCATGACGGAATCGGTTTGTCCGCAATGATAACGGTATTGCCGTTGCATTCGTTCTAGACGCTTCGCGTACCACGAAACCAACGAATGCATCAGCGTATGATCTTTTTTTGTGGCATTTCGCAAATAACAGGAACAAAAACGACAGACAAACCCATTCGTCGGTCTGGTCGATCTCCACGCACGGCTCCATAACAACGCCGCTCGTTTGCTCGCCGTTGCAAGACGGTTCGTGCGTTCAGAGCAGGTGTTTGTCCGGGCTTCAGATTTCGTTCATCAACATCCAATGGATTCCGATCGGATCCTGTCATTGGGCGTGCCACGAAAAGCGAGGAATGTCATGTGTCGGTTGTTAACATCGTCTGTCGTTGGTCTAATGTTTGTTACGTCCCTCATGGGGTGTACCGATGACGTACCTGATATCGATGAAGCGTCCACGGCTGAAATAGAACAATCCGTCGTGGATTGCTCCGTGGTCTGGGAAAAAGAATTGATGATCACGGACCTGGGCGTTGTTCAGGACAATCGGGCCAAG
>JANORL010000935.1:0-11813 GCA_031415295.1 Polyangiaceae bacterium
ACAAAGACTCGTTTCTGAAGGAACTCTGCCAGGTGCTCGACTTGCCCGAGCCAGATCCGAAATGCGGCGATCCAGCGAAAGACCGATACGTATTCGAACGTGATGTGCTCATCCAAGCGCCAGACGGAAAGGCGACGACGCATTTCATCGACCTGTACCGAGAGGGCTGTTTCGTTCTCGAAGCAAAACAGACAATCGACCGGACGGCAGCGAAACAACGCCCGAGCAAATCGACGTCGACGCTGGGCTGGGAAAACGAAATGGAGAAAGCGCGTTCGCAAGCGGTCAGGTACGCGCTCAACATCACGCCATCTCCGCCTGTCGTCATTGTTTGTGACATTGCGCGTTGTTTCGACGTCCACGCATGTTTCGATGGCTCCGCACGTTATCAGCCGTTTCCGATTCCAGAGAAAAAGCGAATTCCTTTCGGCGACCTCGCTACCCATGCCGAATTGCTCCGAACCATTTGGCTCGATCCATATTCGCTTGACCCATCGCGTAAAGCCAAAGAGGTGTCCGAAGAGGTTGCCGCGTCGCTCGCGTCGCTCGCCAAGAGCCTCGAGGATGCGGGACATATGCCCGAGTTTGTCGCGGAATTCCTCATGCGTTGCGTGTTCACGATGTTCGCGGAAGATGTTGGCCTGCTCGAGAACAAGCTTTTTACCCATGCGCTCGAAACGCGATGGATTCCCAAGCCGCACCAATTCCCGACAGCCATCGAGAATCTGTGGCAAGCCATGAATATGGGTTCGCTGTTCGGTATGGATAAGCTGCTCCGATTTAATGGCGGCCTGTTCGAGCACGCAAATGCGCTACCCATGACTGCCGACCAACTCCGTAAGCTTCACGTCGCGGCGCAACACGATTGGTCCAAGGTCGAACCGGCCATTTTTGGTACGCTTCTGGAAAAAGCGTTGAGCACCAAAGAGCGCCACAAGCTCGGAGCGCATTACACGCCGCGTGCGTATGTCGAGCGTTTGGTTCGTCCTACGGTTGAGGAGCCGATTCGGGACGAATGGGACATTGTGCGTGTTGAAGTATTTCGGTTTCGCGAGTTGGGCAAAGCCGAAGATGCCAAGGATGCATTAAAGCAATTCCACAATCGACTGACGCAAATACAAGTGCTCGATCCGGCATGTGGAACGGGCAATTTTCTTTACGTGACGCTGGACATCCTGAAGCAAATCGAAAGCGAAGTGCTCGCCGAGCTGCGCGAACTTGGCGAGACGCAACAACTGCTCGACATTCATCGCGTGAGTCCGGCGCAGTTGCACGGGATCGAGTTGAATCCACGAGCGAGGGCGATTGCGGAACTCGTTTTGTGGATTGGGCATTTACAATGGCATTACAAGGTTCACGGGCGTTTGCGTCCACCGCCGGAGCCGGTGCTTCAAAATCTGCATACAATCGAGCAGCGTGATGCGATTCTGGATTGGGATCGAATTGATTTGGTTCGTGATGAGAAGGGGAAGCCTGTCACGAGGTGGGATGGCGAGACGAAAAAGAAAAGCCCCGTGACGGGTGAACTGGTGCCCGATGAAAAGGCCCGCGTGGCGGAGGAACACTATGTGAACCCAAGAAAAGCGACGTGGCCCAAAGCTGATTTTATCGTGGGCAATCCGCCATTCCTGGGCAATTGGCGTATGCGTGATGCACTCGGCAATGGTTACGTCGAGGCGCTTCGTGCGATTCACGCTGACGTTCCGGAGTCGTGCGATTACGTCATGTATTGGTGGAATCAGGCTGCACATCTGGTTCGCGCGGGCGCTGTTCGACGGTTTGGACTGATCACGACCAACAGCATTACGCAGGTGTTTGCCGGGCGGTTGCTACAGAGTCATCTCGACGCCAATCCTTCTGCGTCAATCGTGTTTGCGATTCCTGACCATCCGTGGGTGGATAGCGAAAAAGGTGCCGCTGTTCGCATTGCAATGACTGTGGTCCAAGCAGGGACACTCGATGGACAACTTGCACAGGTCATCAGCGAAACTGGAACGAACCACGGGGCAATTCAAATCGACCTCGAGTATACAAAAGGAATGATCCACAGCAACCTGCGCGTGGGCGTTGACCTCACGCGCGTTGTTCCATTACGTGCGAATGGTGGAATCTCAAGTCCAGGGGTGAAGCTGCATGGTGCTGGTTTTACGGTCACAAAAGAACAAGCGGTGGCACTTGGCCTAGGACGAATCCCGGCGTTAAAGCAGCACATCCGAAATTATCGCAATGGTCGTGACATTGCTGGCAAGAATAGGGATCTTATGGTCATAGATCTCGATGGCTTGAGCATCGATGCGGTGCTTCAACGATTTCCCCAAGTTTATCAGTGGGTTCACGCGCGTGTGAAACCAGTCCGTGACCAAAACAACGAGCGATACCGTCGCGAAAATTGGTGGCTTTTTGGTCGGAGAAATACGGAGCTTCGTGCAGCATTACGAGGCCTTCTGCGCTATATCGCCACTGTCGAGACGGCCAAACACCGTGTATTCGTATTCTTGGATGTCAACGTGTTGCCTGACAATATGCTGGTGAACGTTGCCGTCGATGATTCGTTTCATCTGGGCATTCTTTCGTCGCGGATTCATGTTGTCTGGGCACTCGCGGCGGGTGGGCGTCTTGGTGTCGGGAACGACCCTCGCTACAACAAGACTCGTTGCTTCGACCCTTTTCCTTTTCCCATTGCCACCAAGCGACAACAAACGCGCATTCGCACGCTTGGCGAACAACTCGACGCCCACCGCAAGCATCAACAAGCGGCACACCCCGAACTCACCATTACCGGAATGTACAACGTTTTAGAAAAACTCCGCACCGGCGAGCCGCTGAACGATAAGGAACGCGTCATTCATGAACAGGGGCTCGTATCCGTGCTGAAGCAGCTCCATGACGAACTCGACGCCGCGGTCTTCGATGCTTACGGCTGGCCTCTCGACCTGACCGACGAACAGATCCTCGAGAAGCTCGTCACGCTGAATGCCGAACGCGCCGAGGAAGAGCGAAACGGAACAATCCGCTGGCTTCGGCCCGAATTCCAAAACCCAAGCGGCGCGCAAAAGCCGACAAACCTCATGATGCTCGGCACCGAAGACGAGGCAGAGACGGACGAAAAAACCTCACTGGCCGCGAAGATCATGCCATGGCCAAAACGGCCTGGAGAGCGCATTGCAGCGATTCGGGACTTGGTGCTCGGCTCAAAACGAGTTTGGCGCACCGAAGAGGTCGCGAAGCGCTTCAAGGGTGCCAAGAAGCAGGACGTCGAGGACTTTTTGGATAGCCTCGCGGGTATTGGTGTACTTGTGGCGTATGGCACCACGGAAAAGGATCTGCGCTGGGGGCCGCCGGTGGTGCGGTGACTTAGATACGTACGTGTGGAATTGGCCAACTGATCGGGCGCAAATTCTGCTTGACGTCGTGCCAGACAAGATGCTTCACCCTGCGGACAAACGTCCTCCGGTGCTTTGCGGAACGCCTACTTCGTGACCGCGTTCAAATGCGCCGTGAAGTCAGTCAATCGACGGAGTGACGCCGAGCTCCGTCAACACATTGTCGGCCCCGTCGACGTCGAGGACCCACTGTACGTACCGGAAGTCGACGTGAATGGCCCGGTTGATTTCGGGCAAAAATACCACGTCCGAAGCCATCGACTCGTAGGTGCCGTCGAAGAGCAAACCCACGAGTTCTCCCTTCGAATTCATCGTCGGGGATCCCGAGTTGCCTCCGGTCGTGTCGACGTCGCTCAAGAAGTCCACGGGTACTTCTCCGACTGCTTCGCTGGCGTACTTGCCAAACTTCTTGGCGCGCGCAGCATCGACGAATTTTGCTGGGGCGTTAAAAGGCACCTTGTCCGTTACTTTGGCGACCATTTCTGAAATGGTCGTAAAAGGCCGGTAAATCGGCGCTTCTGCCGATGGACGATAACCTCGCACAGTCCCGTACGTGACGCGCAGTGTTCCATTGGCATCGGGAGCAAGGACCGCTCCGCGCATCTGTTGCAGCGCCTCGAAGTAGCGCGGACGCAGCACACTCATCGCTCCTTCGTAACTTTTCGCGCGCGTTTCAGCAGCCACGTAGAGCGGACGAAGGGCGAGTGCGAGCTTGATCATTGGATCCTTGCTCTTGGCCAGGTCTGCTTTTTTGGCCTTGCGGAACAGATCCAGACGCGTTTTTTCGTCTTCGATTTTCGTTTGGTACAAGTCGCCAAGAGCCTTGTCGATCGACGCCCGATCAAGCTTTGCTCCCACGATTGTCGTGACGAACGCTGGTCTATCGGCTTCCGGAAGTTTGGCGATTTGTTCGAGCACGAGTCCGAGAAGCGTTTGATCGATCGCCCTATCGTACGAAATCGTCAAACGCGTGAGACGTTGTTCGATACGTTTCCAATTGCGCGCTTGGAACTCGGGGTCTCGAGCTGCATCGGGTTTGTCCCGCTCTTCGGACATCCGCACGATGGTCATTGCCGCTGAAAACATGTCCGCATTGGAGAGCACGGTGCTGAGCGCGCGGTCCTCTTCGCGCGTCTTTTTGCGCTCGGCGATGAGCATGCTGATTTTGCTCGTCACATCGCCAAAAGCCTTCTTGCGTTGCGGATCGGTATCGATCCACGTGGCGAGGTTGGCATCTTCTTTTTCACGTTGTGCAGCAATACCGCCTTTGCCGAGTCCCTCGGACAAACCTCGTGTACGCGTGAGCCCATTGCCAAAGTTCCCCACGGTGGGCTGCATCTTTACTTCGAGTTTGGGGTTCTTTTTGGCCAGAGCTTCGAGTGCAACGAGGGCTTGTTCGAGCGTGACAATTTTTCGCGGGTACTCCCAATCCAGTGTTTCGCGTACTTCGAGCGCCGTTCGCAGACGGTTTGTCTTTCCGGGATACCCCGCGACCATGACAAAGTCTCCGGCGACGAGTGGTTTCGAAGCAACACGGAGATAATGCGGCGGCTTGTAAGGAACGTTCGTGTCCGCGTGGTCGGCAGGTTTTTGATCCTTGCCCACATAGGCGCGGATGAACGAAAAGTCGCCGCCATGACGAGGCCATCGCCAGTTATCGACTTCCCCTCCAAAATCACCAACGCCTTCCGGTGGCGCGTAGACGAGACGCACGTCGCGCAGTTCGAGTTGTTCGATGAGCAAATACAACGTTCCGCCGAAGTAACTCTTCACCGTGCAACGCACTTCGGGACGACCTTTTTCGCACGTGGCGACAATTGCTTTTTCGCGTTCCTCGAGTTTGTCGAAACGAGCGGCATCGCTTGGCAATGTTTCGATTCCGGAACGAACCTCATTCGTTACGTCTTTGAACGATTGGGTGACGAATACGCGGCTTGTCGGACCGGCCCATTTTTCATCGGCGCGCGTTTTGGCGTGATAGCCATTTTTTCCCAGGTCGCGCTCGGGTGTCGCATTGAACTGCAACATGCCCGATACGCAGTGGTGGTTGGTCGCGATGAGCCCGTCTGGCGAGACAAACGAGGCGGAGCATCCACCGAGACTCACGACAGCCCCCAGCGGTGCTGTCGTCGGATCGCTCAACACTTTGGGGTCCAGTTCGAACCCGGCAGACTTCAGCGCGTCGTGTTGACGTTCGAGTTGCGAAGGCACCCACATGCCGCCTGGATTCACAAAAGACGGCTTGGCAGCGACTGTCGATGCGGCAGAGGCGACCGGCGTCGATGTCGAGGTGACAAGGTTTGGCGTTGTCGTACCCGTCGGCGCTTCGGCGCCACAACCGGTAACAAGGGTGGACGCAATGACGAGGCTCAGGGGCGAAATGGATGGCATGAGACGAGGCATCGCCGGCCCCTTTAGCACCTTTGTTGGCGCGTTGTACGAGGAGTGAAGAGTCCTGTTGACGTAGCGACCCTGGCACGTTGATCTTGCGCAATCATGCGCACCTTGACCGCCATCCTTGCTTCTTCGGTTTTACTTGTTGGGCTCTGTTTCGTCGGTTGTACCGACAACGGGACGACGGGCGATACGTCATCCACATCGAACGCCGGCGGTTTGGGAGGAAGTGGCAACGCGGCTCCCGACTGCAATGGCAATCAGCCCGATGGGTTTTGCAACTACATGGGCGACAACCCCGAAACGTGCGCGTGTGCAGATTGCGTACAAGAAGCGGCCTGCACGAAAAAATGTACCGACGATGGTACGTGCACGCTCGGCCCCGACGCTGAGGATTGCACGTGCGTCGATTGTTATTTCAAAGTCGAACAATGTCCCCCAACGAGCGTTGGATGCGGCAACGAAGCGGATGCAATCTGCGATCTCGATGAAGATTGCGTTTGTTCCGATTGCACCAACACCGATCGCTGCACGATGAACTGCGTCGATAACGGTTCATGCGTGTTGTACCTCGAAGGTTGCTCGTGCGCGGATTGCAAGATCCACGAAGCGTGCGGTGGAAACGGTTCGTCGAGTTCATCAGCGAGTTCATCAGCGAGTTCGTCGGCGAGTTCGTCGGCGAGTTCATCGGCGAGTTCATCGGCGTCGTCTTCCTCTTCCAGTAGCGGCGCGGGTGGAGGCGGCGGTGCCGGTGGTGCGGACGCCGGGATCTGAGACGGTGTTTCGCAGGCTGCGCGTCGGGAATCGTCAATCGAGCGTGAATCGAGCGTGAATCGAGCGTCAATCGAGCGTGAGACGTCCATTTCAGCCTCCTCCTTAGCTTCTCAACGTTGGCAAACCACCGTCCAATAAAAGCAAGCAAGACGGTCATCCATTTATTTGGGTGATCATCGAGGGCATCGGGGTGCGCAAAAGCGCGATAAAATATATAGGATGGGATACTTGTATTCCGCTCAGAGGCGACTTTTTGCGCCCAGCATGAAATATGCAATGGATGGTGCAAGTTATTTACATATTCCGTAGATTTGCCTGATTCGGCCTGAGTCGACCCATGATATGGATGGGACGTTGCCTATGACTTTCCAAGTTGCAAGGTGCGGCTTGGACCAACGAACGAGGTCGCTCATGGCGCAAACGCGAAGACGACTCGACAAGAAATGGTCGATGGGTTTGGTATCTCTGGCCCTATTGGGCGCAGGGGCACTAGGCTTTACGGGATGCAGTTCCGCCGACGAGGACGGAGCGTGTGTATCGGATCAGATGTATTTTGCCCAGAAAGTCTGGGCACCGGTACTTTCGGTCAAATGCGCTGGCTGTCACAGCTCCACGGGTGTGGCGGCGAATTCGGGTTTGGTGTTGCGAGGCAGCACGGAAGCCGGATTTCTCGATGCGAACTATGAAATGATGAAGAATGCGGCGGCGCTCCAGCAGGACGGCCAGTCGCAACTTCTTGCAATGCCCACCGGTGGCACGGCGTCACGCAAGCATCCGGGCGGCGTGGTGGTTGAACCGGGCAGCGACGAATACGCGTCGTTGGAAGCACTGGTCAATCGATTCGGCGATCCGTCGTCGTGTGAGACGAACCTCAATGCAGTGTTTGCCGGTGTGCAACTCGCCACGCCGGAAGAAACGTTGCGCAAAGCATCGCTCTCGCTCGTGGGACGTTTGCCCACGGCTGCGGAAATGCAAGCCGTCGAAAAGGGTGGACTCCAAGCACTCGATCCCATTCTCGACAAGATGATGACCGAAGATGCGTTTTACACGCGTCTCAAGGAAATCTACAACGACGTCTTCTTGACCGACCGTTACGTCGAAAACGAAGATGCCGTCAATTTGCTCAACGACGTCGATTATTACAGTCCCAAGTGGTACAACGAGACATCGTTCTACACCGACTCGACGCTCATCGAGAAGTACGGCGCGCGTAACTTCGACGACCTCTACAACAAGCTGCGTTCCTGGACGAATCGTGGCGTAGCACGCGAGCCTCTCGAGTTGATTTCCCACGTCGTTCGTGAGAATCGACCATTTACGGAAGTCCTCACGGCGCCGTACATCATGGTCAATCCATTCTCTGCGCACGCGTACATGGTTCCGGATGCGAAATTCAAGAATGACGCCGATCCGAACGAATTCATCGAGGTAAAACTCCAGCTTGCCAGCGGTGGATTCCCCCACGCTGGTATTCTCACGTCGCCGATGTTCTTGAATCGATATCCGACGACGGACACCAATCGCAATCGTGCGCGTGCTCGACGCGTATACGAATTCTTCTTGGGCACGGACATTCTGAAGACGGCCGAACAGCCGATTGATCAGACGATCGTGACCGAGGTCAATCCGACGATGAACGCCAAGGCTTGCATTGGTTGTCATTCGGTCATGGACCCGATTGCCGGAGCATTCCGTAATTTCGACGATCGGGCTCGGTACGATCCCATGAAACCACCGCTCGACGATATGCGTCCGCCGGGGTTTGGTGCCGAAAACGTTCCTTACGAAAAACTGCCGCAAGGTCTCCAATGGCTCGCTCCACGTATTGCAAACGATTCCCGGTTTGCTCTCGCTGCGGCCTATACGGTATTCACGGGTATGACGGGACAAGCGCCTCCGATTGCCCCGACCGATCCCAGCGCACCGGACTTCGAAAAGGAGTTTGATTCGTACCTCGCGATCTATTCCGAGTTCAGCAAAATTGCGCACGACTTTGAAGCGAGCAACTTCAACTTGAAGGTCGTCTTCAAGGAGATCATCAAGTCGCCGTATTATCGTGCGAAGAACTCGAAGACGCTCTCCAAAGAGCAACAATCGCAACTTTCGACGTTGGGAATGGGCCGATTCCTTACGCCGGAACAACTTCACCGCAAAGTCTGGGCCGTCATGGGTTATCCTTGGCGTCCGCGGGCCTTCGAAGACGGCGGTTGGTCCAACGATTACCTCATGATTCGCGATCAATACCGCATGCTTTACGGTGGTATCGATTCGAATGACGTGGTCACACGCGTGAAGAGTCCGAACGGCATCATGGCCAACATTGCGGAACGCATGTCCAATGAAATGGCTTGTCGTACCGTACCTCGCGAATTCTGGAAATCGGCTGAAGAACGTCTTTTGTTCCCGCACGTCGAACTCACGTTCGAACCCGAGGACAAGAATGGATTCCCGGTCGAACCAGCGGTCAAAGCGATCAAGAAAAACATCCAGTACTTGCACGAGCGGATCCTTGGGGAAAAACTTCCCGAAGGACATCCAGAACTCGAACGCACGTACCAGCTCTTCCTCGAAACGTATCGTGAAGGCGTCAAAGGCATCAGTGACCCGGCACAAGACGCGTTGTACCCCGAGTCGCTCGAATACTCGTGTCAAGTTCAGAATGATTTCTGGACGCGTGTCGACTTGCCCGAAGAGGACAAACTGACTCAGGATCCCAATTACGTCATTCGTTCGTGGATGGCGGTGACTACGTACCTGTTGTCGGACTACCAATTCATTTACGAGTAGGAGCGCCCCATGGATAGACGAGACTTTCTCAAGCTGACATCGGCCGCGGGGCTCGGAGTTGCCGCTGCTAACGTGCCTTTTGCTTCAAAAGCAGGGGCAGGTGCACCTTACACGGGTACGTTGTACGTCACGCTGCATGCAAGCGGCGGTTGGGACGTCACGAGCTTCTGCGATCCGAAAGGATCGACGGGGCCGATGGACGCTTCGCCCATGAATCATTATCTGGCGACGGACATTGGCACGGCTGTCGGCAGCAAGAGCGGCATGCGTTATGCCCCCTCGCCAGAAAACAAAGCGTTTTTCGACAAATATGCCGCTGACCTCATGGTCATCAATGGCATGGATACGTCGACCAACAGCCATGACGTTGGTACGCGAGTGACCTGGTCCGGTACGCTCGTGGAAAACAAAGCGTCATTCGCAGCGCTCGTGGCTAGCGCCGCGGGTGAAGCGCAACCGATGTCCTACATTTCTTACGGTGGTTATGACGTCACCGGTGGAGCTGTAGCCGTCACGCGCGTGGGCAATTTGGAAGCCATTCGCAAGATTGCCTTTCCAAACGTCATCGATCCGTTGTACGACCAGGACAAGACGCCGTTTTATACGGATACGACGGCGGCTCGGATTACGGCAGCGCGTGATGCTCGTCATCAGGCGTATGCGGCCAAGCAAAACCTGCCGCGACTCAAGGATTCGATGGGCATGCTCTTTACGGCCCGTTCGGGTCAAAACGAGCTGAAGAAGCTGACCGAATACCTTCCGGCGGAACTCGAGCAATCGAATTTGCGACGGCAGGTGCAGATTGCGCTTGCGGCTTATCGCGCCGGCATTTGCGTGAGCGTCAATCTGACCACGGGCGGCTTCGATACCCACGGTGACAACGACCAGCAGCAATTCCCGCGGCTGGCGAGCATCTGGGACGGCGTCGACTATTTGGTCGAGCAATCCAAGGCCTTCGGCATTTGGGGCAATATCGTGCTCATGATCGGGTCCGATTTCGGCCGCACGCCGGGGTACAACATGGGCGATGGTAAAGACCATTGGTCCATTTCGAGCATGATGCTCATGGGCAAGGGCATTCCTGGTGATACGGTCATTGGCAAGACGACCGATCGACACAACCCGTTCAACATCGATCCCAATACGTTGGCACCGGTGGAAGGCGGAGGACTTCGTCTGAAGCCCGGTCACATTCACCGCGCGCTCCGCCGGCTCGCCGGCATTGATCAATCCGAACTTGCCCTTCGGTTCCCGATCAAAGAAAAAGAAGAGCTTCCGCTCTTCGGCTGATCGAATCGCATCGCAGTAAAACCCGAAAACCCCTCGTGAGCGTCAAGCTTGCGGGGGGTTTCGGTAAATGTAAAAGGCGAACTGTACCTCGGCACAACTCGTGGTAACGTCAGGGCATGTCGTCTGGACACCACATGCTCGCTCCGGGTCCCTTTACAGCAGATCAGATCCGCGAAGGCGATCCTTACGAACTTTCGAACGGTCATGCGATTTTGTGCATGCCTACGGGACGACGTGGGGGGCGGTCGAACCTGACGGGAGGCACAGTGCTGGAGACGGATCCGGCGGTGAAGTCGGCCGGGGTGGATGTTGGATATTCGGACAGTCCAGGGCATTTACGAGCACCGGACGTTTCCGTGGGGGACTTTGCGGATGCGCCGGGATGGGCGCCAACGGCTCCGCCGCTTGCCGTCGAGTATGCGGATCGCGGCCAAGATGAAGCGGATTTACAACTGAAGATTCGGGAACTCTTCGATGGGGGAACGAAGATTGTCTGGGTCGTTCGGCTTGTCGGACGTCGACGCGTCGAGGTGTACACGTCGGGTAACCCGATGTTTTTGGCTCACAGTGGCGAGCACTTGACTGCGCCAGGCATCTTGCAGAACCCAGTTTTGGTCGATGCGCTCTTCGATCGCGATGCGGCACATGAAGCGACGTTGCGCAACTTGTTGCAACGAAAAGGTTACGCGAGTATCGAGGCGATCCGCGATGAAGGCAAGCTTGAAGGCAAGCTTGAAGGCAAGCTGGAAGCATTCAATCAGGTTCTCCGCTTACGCGGGCTCTCGCTCACGGGAGCACAACGAGCGCTCATCGCCGCGGTCAAGGATACGAAGCAAATTGATACGTGGTTGGGCAAGGCGCTCACGGCATCAACGGTGGACGAGATCTTCGCCCCCGATCCTGTAAAGAAGCCGCGAGCCAAGCGCGCTCGTAACTGATTTACTCTGGTTTGTCGACCGGTTGAGCGCTTCGCCTGAGTCAGGAATCAGGTTTGTTGACCGGTTGAGCGCTTCGCGCTCAACCTTAGTCAGGAAAAATGTCGACAAGCGCTGCGCGCTTTCGACATTTTCCCTCTACCCAGTTGACGATGGGGCTGCCGCCCCAAACCCCGCCGGATTTGAGAATTGAGGGGTTCGCGCTTGGGGGGTATGGGGGGCGTAGCCCTCCATCGTGAACTGGGTAGAG
>JANORL010000936.1:0-22857 GCA_031415295.1 Polyangiaceae bacterium
CGTCGTCGGCACTTCAAACGACATCCTTGGCGAAATGCTCGAATACGAAGTGGCCAAGGAAAAATTCGTTTTCTAAAGCACCGTACAGTTCGCAACCTGTCAAAATTCGGGGGTATGGGGGCATAAGCGCTAACTTAGACATACATCGCCCTCAATTCTCTAATCCGGCGGGGTTTGGGGCGGCAGCCCCATCGTCAACTGGGTAGAGGGAAAATGTCGAAAGCGCGCAGCGCTTGTCGACATTTTTCCTGACTAAGGTTGAGCGCTAAGCGCTCAACCGGTCGACAAACCAGAGTAAGTTAGCGCTAATGGGGTTAGGGGGTGAGGCGCAAATTTCTTGTAAACACGCGCTAAGGCATCACCACCAATTCCCCGTCTTGATCGCAATACGCCACGACCCGCCACCCATCTTTGGTGCACAAAAAGAAGTCGCTGCACTCGCTTTGACAAACCGAAGTCGCGCATTGCTCGGCGGCTTGCACGGGGCAATCGGGGTTTTGCAGGTCCGGTTTGCATCCCGCGACTTCTCCCTCGTGACTGATCGTCGCGATTGTACAACTGTCGGGACCCGTTCCGGCATCGTCGGCAGGAGTGTTCGAACAGCTCTCGACGAAGGTCCAAGTTCCCTCGACGCAGCCATAAATGGCGCTGCACGTCACGTCGTCACAGGTTCCGCCGCCCCGTAACGGGCATCCTTGGGCTGGGATTTGTCCGCAAGAAATGCTTTCGGGAGAGGAACCGCATGCGCCCACGAGTGCCAAGACAAGCGAAAACGTGGCGGTAGCAAGAGACAACGTGGCGAGACCAGGAACGACCGCAGGGAACTTCATGGGTCCAGCATGATACGCGCGGACCATTGCCGCGAGCTGCGGTCTGACGCCGGGATCGAGTAGGATGGGGTGATGCGTACTTGTGCGACCGCTTCAATCGTGGCGATCCTTGGCATCCCCTTGGTCGTGGTCTTCGCCGCCTGCGCGGGTGGTTCCCAGACGAACGGAACCACGCCAGACAAGACGATTGCCGACGCGAAAAAAGATGCACCCGCGGATGTTCGTAAAGACGAACCCAAGACGGACATGCCGAGTCAAACCGCGACTGCCGCTGCGACTGCACCTGCGACCACGGCTCCCGCGCGTACCGAACCGATGACGGCCGCCGCGTGTGCACAGATGCCCGCGGAAGCAGTGACCGATGCGCCCGATGCAGGCGTCGTGATGAACAACGCGCAGACCGCTGCGGATGCCGGCAAGAGTGATCGTTTTACGCCCGTGAACGATCTTGTGAAGTCGAGGCGTAAGGCCTTCCGCTGCTGTTTCGACATCTGGGCGAAGACGCATCCCGGGCAACCCGGCAAGATCAACTTCGCGTTCGAATTGTCGCCGGACGGGAGTTTGAAGACCGCCGCCATCAAGAAAGAAGAGAGCGCTCCGATGGCCAGCGAGATCGAGCCGTGTTTGGCCGAAGTGGCCAAGACAATCACGTTCCCGAAATCTCCCAGCGGTCGAGACACGCGCTTCACGTATCCGTTCGATTTCAAACCGCGCTAATCACCCACGCAGAATCATCGAGGCCCCACCTTGACGAGCGACGCCCGACTGCAACCCCGTGGCGCAGACGCGACCAGTGCTTACGTCGAGCTGCTTCGCGATTCACGCGGCCTTCGACGTGAACAACGCGAAGCGCGAGATGCTTGGTACGCAAAGCTTGCTGCTGAACAAAAAGAAGAAAATTTATTCGAGCTCGAAATAATTTTGAAAGGGCTCGCTTGTTTCGCCAACCCGCGTAACCACCCCGGGGCAGGGAAGAAACAAACCATCGTCGGTCATGACTTTCGTACGCAACTCGATCACGCGTGCGATGGCATGGCGCGTGGCGTGCAACTCGCACGCATGATGCTCGGCGAACGTGATCGTGCCGTCGTGTTTCATCGGTACCTCGAGACCGTACTGCCCGAGGACAACGCGCGCACCAAACTCGTCTACGCCGCGATGACCCCCGAATCGCCCGAAGAATGCCTCTTCGTGCTTCGTCAGTCCTTGACAAACCTCATCGAAGTCGGCTCTGCGCTCGCTCGTTCGCCGCGCACCAGCTACCGCGTGTTTTTCGCGCACCTATCCACCACAGTGCGCGAGATATCCGGCAGCGCATTTTTCAACCCGCTGTCGGCGCTCGAGTTTCGACCTGAGTTCGACAAGATCAGTTCGTCCGCGGTGCTCGACTTGATCCATCGCGTCGACGGTGAACACGCTCATCGCCTCGTAGCACTCACGTTCTTGTCGCTGTTCCGCATGCTCCGATACGTGCGTTTGCTTGAAACGATCACGCTCGATCTTTCTGACAAACGCGTGTGGGGCCGTGGGTACCTCGTGCTCGCGGTGCTTCGTAGTGACGCACGAGCGCTGGCGAGTTACTTGTGGCGTCGTTCGGGCGAGCTACTTGCGAAAGATTTCGAAGCGCGCGTGATGCGAGTCGGCGTGGGTGAAATCGATGCAGCAGCGAATGCGTTGCAAGACGAAGGACAAAGGCTCGCGCAGTTGAAAGAAGCGCTGCTTTCGGTCTCGGCGATGTTGCGTCTCGAGATGCGACTCGTGTTTGACCATGACGTACCTCCTGCCCGTGACAAACTCCCCGCGGCGGACATGCGGATACGTTTGCAGATGGCGACAGAGACGTTGCGTCCGGTGTTGCAATTGGCCGTGTTGTTCTTGGGTCGCACGCTTGATCCCTCGTTCGACGAAGTGCATGTTTTCGACACGCCAGGCTCGCTTCACGACACGCGTGTGCGTTTGCGATCGGGTGCGTGGATGTTCGCGCAAATCGCGCGCGCGTTTACGACCAAGGCGCGGCATGCGGATCCGTTGAGTGACACGTGGAGTGCCCCGGAACGGTATGGGTTTGTCGGGGACTTCTTGGGGTATTACCGGGCGATGGGTCATCCCGTGCTGATGCTTGGTGGGTATGAGCGCACTCGCCAGCTTTTGGCGGCTTTGGCTGCGTTACAAGATACGGACTTGATCGACCCAACGCGTCTTGATGCTGCGGCGCGCGAATGCGAGGCGCTGTACGCATTTTCGATGCAGCTTTACGTTGGGTTGTCCCAACGCGAGCTTGCAGGAGTGCCTTTTGACCGGCATGCGGCAGCACGGCTTTTGAAGCGATATCTTGGGGATTGAGTTTTGCCGGCTGCTGCGCGTTGCGAATCTTCGGTCGGACTTACTCAGCGTACGATGTACGCTTCCGTCGTCCTCCCTAGCTTCACAACGCTCGCTACGCCTGCAAACCTCAATCTCAAGCGTTGCCTGCGGCGTCTACTCAAGCCTACAAAACACGAATGGACGCTCGGTGTTCCGACGTCCATTCGGTCGAGGCTCTTGCGTAGTCCAGGTCGCAACAATTGAGATCTGGCCGAGGCGATCATCCACCCCAGGCTCTCTCGCATCGGCTAGCCGTTGCTGAGAGGGTGGCGCAGAGCTTGACGATGAGGAGGCGGGAAGGCCTATTCGTCGTCGTCTCGCGAAGATGCTGCCGGTGCGGCTGCTTTCGAAGCGCGGGCATTCTTCTTTGCGGGCTTTGCGGCCTTGGTTGCTTTCGCAGGCTTGGCAGCTTTGGCTGCTTTCACCGGCTTGGCAGGGGCACGGCGCGGAGCGACGGCTTTCTTCGGAGCGGCCTTTTTGGCAGCTTTTTTGACCGTACGCTTCGGGGCGGCGGCACGCTTCGGAGCGGCTTTCTTGACGGCCTTCTTCGGAGCAGCCTTTTTAACGGCTTTCTTCGGAGCAGCCTTCTTGACGGCCTTCTTCACCGGCTTCTTGGCGGCCTTGGTCGCTTTCGCGGCAGCCGGTTTTGCGGCCTTTTTGGTCGCCTTCTTGGTGGCTTTCTTCGCAGTCTTCTTCGCAGCCATCTGTGACCCTCCTGATTGGCCGCCTCGCTCTCGCGGACCTGGTCGCGAGCGCTGAGACAACAGATGTTGCACGACGTATATTGCCACGCATGGTGACGGTCAAGGAAATTCTTGCAAGGCCTAAACCCCTGTATCCCCGTGGTTCTGGGAAATTTGCCCCGCAACCATTGCAGAGGCGGAACACAAGAGCAGCTACGACGTCGTCCTTCACAAGGGGAAAATCCCCTACAGCGGCCCCCTTTGTCGTCTAATTTCGCCTCTTGACAACATGTCCTTTTTGTGTTCCACGCGCGCACGCACTTGTGCATCGCGTCGTGTCCCGATACCGTCCGTCGCGAACCGCTAAACGCCCAGGAGGTTCGAAAAAACCATGCGTCGAATGACTTCATGGCTCTTGCTCGGATCCGCACTCTTCGCCCTCTTCGCCCTCGCTGGCGTTTCGGGGTGCGGACATTCAGAAGAAGAGTGGCAAGCCAAACTCCGCGAAATCGAAGGTCTCAACTCGAAAATCGCGGATGAACAAAAGCGTAACAAGAAGACTTTGGCCGAAATCGATGACGCCAAAGCTCAAATCGAGCAGCTCAAGCAACAGCTCAAAGCTGCCGGTGTCGACATCTCCAAACTGAACGCGAACCTCGAAGAACAGGCTCGCGCGCTCGAAGATTACCGCCGTCGCGCCGAACAACTCGAAGCGATCAAAAAACGTTTCGAGACGCTCCGCGAAAAACTCCAGGCCCTCACCAAACTCGGGCTCAGCGTCATCGTGCGGAACAACCGCATGGTCATTCAGCTCCCGGGTGACGTGCTTTTCGACAAGGGCAAAGAGACGCTCAAGAAAGACGGCGAAGACATTCTGCTCAAAGTGGCGGAAGTCATTCGCACCGACTCGGCGCTTTCACAACGTTCGTTCCAGGTTGCTGGACACACCGACGCGGACAAACTCGCCGGTGGAAGGTTCAAAGACAACTGGGGTCTGAGCGTCATGCGTGCGCGCGAAGTGCTCGCGTACCTCGTCGACGCAACACCCAAAGGTGGCGGGCTCAATCCCGAACGTTGGAGCGCTTCGGGATACGGCGACACTGACCCGGTCAAACCCAACGACACCGACGAGAACAAGCAAAGCAATCGTCGCTGCGAACTCGTCGTTCTTCCCAACGTCGAAGAAATGCTCGACCTCAAGACCCTCGCAAATTAGTTCCTGAGCACCCTCATGCGAGTAGCTGCCATCGACATTGGGACAAACTCTGTCCTGCTGCTCGTCGCCGAACGTCGCGGCGACGTGATCGTTCCCGTCCTCGAACGCGCAACGATCACGCGTCTCGGTCAAGGCGTTGATGCGACGCGTACGCTTGCCCCTGAAGCCACGCGTCGCACCCTTGATTGCTTGTCTCGCTACGCCGAAGACATTCGTGCTTCCGGAGCGGTTCATGTTGCCGTTGCAGGCACGAGCGCCATGCGTGATGCAGCGGGAGGTGAATCGTTTAGAGCCGAAGCGAAATCGCTGCTTGGTGTCGAACCTCGGGTCATCTCGGGACGCGAAGAAGCTGAACTCACCTTCGAAGGTGCGATGACTGGTCTCGGATTATCGGGACCAGTCACCGTCGTCGATGTTGGAGGGGGCAGCACGGAGATCGTTACCGGTGATGTTGCGACCGGACCTGATCGCGCAGTGAGCCTCGATGTCGGCAGCGTTCGTCTCACCGAACGCCACGTCCGTACCGATCCTTTGACGCCAAACGAAATCGTTTCTATTCGTAACGATGTCCGCCGAGCGCTCGAGGCTTCCGGGATCGTACCGACACGAACGATCGTGGGGGTCGCCGGTACGGTCACCACACTCGCCGCGTACGCACTCGATGTCGCTCCGTACGATTCTGAACGAGTGCACGGCGCTCGTTTGTCTGGTGCCACCATCGATGCCGCCGTCTTGGCGCTTGCTGGCATGCCGCTTTCCCAACGTCGAAGCTTGGGATCGGTTCAGCCCGAGCGAGCGGATGTGATCGTGGCTGGCGGGCTCATCGTGTCCGAGGTGCTGGCGTGGACACGCGCCAGCATCGATATTCAATCTGACGCAACCGACGTCGAGTTTGTCGCATCGGATCGTGGCGTACGTTGGGGTCTCGCAAAGCGACTCTTCGAAGCGGCTCAACCATAAAGATCCAACGTTCTGTTCAAGGTCGATCGTCGTCACTTGTCGTTTGCCCGTGTCGCTTCTATGTAGTCTGTAGAACGGGCGGCAGGTCTTGATCGGGTTGACAGGATCAACCGTTCTCACTAAAGTGCGCGCGCCTGGCGCAGACTGCCTTCCCCTCTAAGGTCGCTGTCTGTTCACCAACCCGGAAACCCCTTCCCCACCGTCGGATCCCCCCCTTGGTGTCTCGATGGTGACCGAACAGGGTACGCCGCGATATCTGCATCCAGGCTTCTCGCAGTTTTCGCAGCGTGCCTGCCGGAATGAGACACCCGGTCAAGTGGTTCATCGTCGACCTCGAGCAACACTCGCAACAGGTCAAAACAAGGCGATGGCCATGATGAACACGGCGGGGTGGTAGGCAAAGGAGACGATATGCAGGCTCGTTCGGAGATCACTTTCAAAGTTGGCGACAAAGCCGTCTATCCGGCCCAAGGCGTGGCCGAGGTCGTCAACATCGAAGAAAAAGATATCGCCGGTAGCCGCCAGCGTTTCTACGTTCTCCGCATTCTCGACACCGACCGCAAGATCATGGTGCCCGTTAGCAATGCTGGGGCAGTTGGTTTGCGTCAAGTCATCTCGGAAACGGAAATCCGAGAGATTTTTGACATCCTTCGCGAACGAACCATCGCTTTCGACAACCAAACCTGGAATCGCCGTTATCGCGGTTTCATGGACAAAATCAAAACCGGATCGATCTACGACGTCGCCGAAGTCCTCCGCGATCTCTATCGCTTGAAGACCGACAAACAACTGTCCTTCGGTGAACGCCGTATGCTCGACACCGCGCGAGGTCTCATCGTCAAAGAGATCGCCATCGCGCGAGGACAAACCGAAGAACAGGTTCGGACCGAGATCGAAGCCATCTTTCTCGCGAACTGACGCGCGAACTGACTCGTGAACTGAGTCCTTTCTTTACATACGTTTCCACGCAGCCGACCTCTCCGCACATAGCGCAGGTCGGCTGTGTCGTTTCGAAGGGGCGATCAGACGTTCACAATGCCCAGAGGATGTTCATCAGGCGTCGCGAGCGGTGTGATGCTAGGGAGGGCGGCGGAAGCGTACATCGTACGCTGAGCAAGCCCGACCGACGCAGCGCAACGCGTAGCAGCCTGATGAACATCCTCTACGGTGTACTTCCTGGCCGCACTTGCACCGCTGGAAGCGGTGGCAATTCAAGGTCCACTCGCCACCCATCGTCCTCGAACATGCACGTCACTTTGGCTCGTTCATCTGCTCCAAGACCAATCACTTCCACAAGCGCATGCGAGCCGACGACCGTCGATGTCATTCGTTGGGGCTCAAAACGAATCATGAAACGCGATGGAACGATCATCGCTTCGGGAGCGATCGTTTTGCCGCTGGCCGCGCCGTAGCGTTGCGCTCGCTCTGCGAGATTTTGGCGCGTGCGTTTCGAAAAAATCGCGAAAACAGCTTTGGCCGCTGCGGGATCGCGTCCCACGTCTCGCATGCGATCGATGAATTCGCGTACGGCACCTTCAGGCGTGCCGTTCGTCGGACGTGGAGTGCATCCAGCGCCGAACGAGCTTGCTACGCAAAGACCCACGACCAAGATCCATCGTCGAACGACGAGTGCGCGTGGGAGCACCGCAAGCAACGGACCGATGGTCATCACGATCAACCGGGGGCTACGTTGGCGAGGGCGCCGCTGCGACGCAACGCTTCATAAAGCACGATGGACACAGCGTTGGCGAGGTTCAACGAACGCACGGGTCCGAGTGTGGGAATGCCGTACACGTCGTTCGGAAATCGTTCGAGCAACGCTTCGTCGAGTCCCACACTTTCTTTGCCAAACACGAGGGCATCGCCGGGACGAATGTCCGCATCGAGGTAACTTTTGGTCGCGATCGCACTGAACAAATGCATCCGCGCGTTGGGCCATGTCGTCATAAAATGATCAACATCAGGATGTGTTTCGAGGTCGACGAGATGCCAGTAGTCAACACCGGCACGACGAACCGAGTGTTCGTCAATGCGAAACCCGAGTTTTCCCACGAGATGCAAGCGGCTTTTGGTTGCTGCTGTGAGTCGCGCGATATTGCCGGTGTTTTGTGGAATTTCGGGCTCGATGAGCACGACATGCAACGGGTGTTCGAGTGGATGTGCACGGAGACGAGGACGCTGGTCTTTGGCCACGGTCATTTTCTCAGACGAGGGTTCTGCAAATAAGCGGCATTTCCTGGGTAAGTCCAGTGCCGTGGTGTGAGAACGAGCCCAAGAAAAGATTCGCTTTCGATGCTTGGGTCAGCCATTCGCACATGCGTGGGGGGATTGACTTGACGAAGGCGCGATCCAGCACGTAGCCTCGCCGCTCGGAGATCCTGGTATGCGTCGAATCGGGTGGATCACGGCGGCCCTTACGCTCGTCGTCGCAGCATCGGTGCCTCGTCAAGCAGCAGCGGACACGATGGACCCTGCGTTGGCGCGTCTTGTCACGGACGGGAGTTGTCGCGCGCCTGGTGGTGAAGGCGGGCTCTACTACAACCCTACATCCGGGTTCAATCGTTGCGGCACAGACGATGCCGCATTCGCCAAATTGATGGCCGAGTGGGGGTTTGCCCTCGGACCTACGGGGATGCATCCAGCGCGCACGACGGGGTACGGTGGATTCGATCTGTCCTTCGAGGGCGCGTTCACGAAAATCTCGTCGAAAGCCGCCTACTGGCAGTCCGGTACCCAGGGCAAACAGGACCCGAACAACAAGTTGTTTTCGACCGTCAACACGGGTCCAGACGACTTCATTCAGGTCTATGCGATGAAGACGCGTTACGGTTTTGCGCCGCTCGCGTTGCCGCTCGGTCTGCTCGGATTCGAGCTTGGTACGAAGATTGGCTTCATGGGCAATTCGAACATCGGTTTGCTTGGTGCCGATGTTCGCCTGTCGCTGCTCGAAGGTTTCCGTGGTGGCTGGCAAAATATCATTCCTGACCTGACGGCATCCGGGTCTGTCACGACAATCACCGGCACGTCCGAGTTTCAACTCACGGTCGCAGGTTTTGATGCGATGATTTCGAAGCCCATTCCCATCGCGGGTGCCGTCGTCGTGCTGCCGTACGCGGGTTATTCGTACACGTACACCTTCGGCGATTCGGGCCTCATCGATCTCACGCCCAACACCGATGCGCTCAACTATTGCGGCTACGCCGGCGGCAACACGACGGCCACGCCCGACCCCTCGAAAAATTATCGAGATGGACAGCCCGTGTGCAACGCCGGTTCGAGTGCGGACTTCAACAACACGGTCGTCTTCAACAACGTGCGTTTGCAACGTCATCGCATCGTGGGTGGCCTTCAGTTCCGCTTCCAAATGGTCCGCGTCGGCGCGCACATCGCAGCCGACGCGATCGATGCAGCGAGTGCCAACAAAGACAAAGTCGGGGCCGACGGCAAGAACAAGTTCGAAGGCATGGCCAAGCAGTACACGATGGGGTTCGATTTCGGCATCACGCTCTAGCGTTCGCCCTCCCTTCTCACGACAAACCACATCACGAATTTTGCGACAGCCTCGTGAAATGAGGCTGCACGCGGCGGTGGGTTTGTCACGGACCCAGGGATGTTTGTGGTTCCTTGGGCATATCGTTGTCATTCGAGGACACCGGAACAACGTGCGTTCCATCCGTGGGCCAAGGCGTCAGCAGAGCCGCACGGGCTGCTTCGACTTCGGCGAGTTTCTTCGATCGTCCGCGACCTTCCGCGAGGACATCGGTGCCAATTTCTACGACGACAAAGAATTCTCTTTCGTGTGGTGGTCCTTCGACACGCACGGTGCGGTAACGCGGCGAAGCACCTCCTGCAGCCTGCACGCGTTCTTGCAGCGTGCTTTTCGGATCATGCACGACCATCGATTCGCCAAGCCGCGACATGGGTTCGTCGATGACCGCATGCACGAGCCGCCGTGCCTCTTCCAAGCCACGATCGAGGTACACCGCGCCCATGACGGCTTCCGCCGCATCCGCGAGCACGTTGAGTCGTTCCTGTTCACCCGTCGCCAACGCGCCGCGACCCATGCGTAATGCGGCGCCAAGGTCCACCGATCGCGCCCACGAGTACAACGCGTCCGCGTTCACGAGAACCGATCGCATTCGCGATAACTCGCCTTCGTTCGCATTCGGATACTGCATCATGAGCACGTCGGTCACGCACAGGCCGAGCACCGAGTCCCCGAGGAACTCGAGGCGTTGATTGTCGCGCTGCGCTTCTTTGCGTTCGTTTGCAAAGCTGCGGTGCGTGAGGGCTTCTTCGAGATGCTCGAGCTCGCCGGACAAACCCAAGCGAGTGATGAGTTCTTGCTGCTGAAGTTGCATGACCGACATGGCTGCGCGTTACGTTCGTTGGGATCCGTAAAGTTTGTCGGTGACTTCGGCCATGGCTGTATCGAGCGCTGTGAGGCCACCGGCATCATGCGTCGACCACGTAACCTCAGCGCGTCCCCAACCGAACAAAATATCCGGATGATGGTCACGTTTTTCCGCAGCGAGCGATACCCGGACGACGAAAGCGAGCGTGCTCGAATAGTCGTCGAAAGCGAACGAACGACACAACGCGTTTTCTTTGCGTACCCATCCGGGGTGCGTCGCGACGAAGTCGTCGATTTTTCCATCTGCTAGCTTTTCGCGGCTCGACATGTCGAACTCCTTTAGAATTTGCTCGATGAGGGTGTTCAGCAGGCGTCGCGAGCGTTGTGAAGCTAGGGAGGGCGGCGGAAGCGTACATCGTACGCTGAGCAAGCCCGACCGACGCTTTGCAACGCGCAGCCGCCTGATGAACACCCTCTACATGATGAAAACTCACCATGCTCGTCATGGGTTCTGGACGCTCTTTGTTAAACTCTCGCTTGCTCGATGAATAGGCTCATCGCTTGTCCTTTTTGTCGTCAGATGTTCGAGCTCGGTGAAGCTCGTGCATGTCCTGAATGCGGTCTTGCGCTCGAGGACATCGCGAAACTTCCTCCGCTGACCGCCAGTCTCGACGACGACGAGCCGTTCGAAGTGTTGCCACCCGAGATGGAACAGCTTCCGTGGTTCTACATGGGGCGTGGGCGTGGGGCGTTGGCAACCGTTGCGTTGCTCGGCCTGGGAGCCTTTTTTCTGCCGTGGATGCAAGAATTGGCGCCGGAACTGCGAGTGTGGACGGGCCTGCGCTTTGCCGAGCGCCTTTCGTGGATGTGGGCCCCTTTCGTCTCGTGGTTTGTCTTGGTACCGCTGGTGCTTTCACGACGTTCGATTCACTCGATGCGCGGCGCTCGCTTTGCAGTGGGGTTGATGGCGTTGATCGTGGTGATGACGGTGATCATGCGAGTCACGATCGTGCCGCAGAGTTCACGACTCTTGCCCGTGCGATTCGAATGGTCGTACGGGCTTTGGGCGACGCTCGTGCTTGGCGTTGCGGCCCTTGTTCTTGCGGTCCGTTTTGGTGGTTCGCGTGTCGACATGTCCACGTCGCATAAGCGCAGTGGTGGCGAAACTTTGCACTGATCTTTCTGCGTCTGCGCGGTCCGCAGGGTCGACACTTCGCGTGAAATTTCGTAAGGTGACCAGTGGCAGTTTGCTTCGCGTGGCGCGAAGTTCGTCACAAGGGTGCGCCGATGGCCAAGAGACCCCAGCTCGCCGAACGCCTCTATAGCGATGCGGTGGACGGAGACGTCTTTGATGTGCCTGCGGCTGTACTTTGCGCTGTTTGTGGACAGTCAGATTGTCCTGGCTGCACACCGGCGGAAGAAGATGCGTCGGGCGTCGTAGCTATCGTGCCTTGGGAACGTTCTGGAGCGGGCACATGGTCTCGACTTTGGGCGACGTCGCTGGCGACGACACAGGGCGCAGAGGCGTTTTTCGGGGCCATGCCCGATGGCCCATTGCCTCCGGCGATGCGTTTTGCGGTCTTGTGCGAAATGCTCGCCGTTGCATCGATGGTTGCCGCGCTTTTGCCGTTTGCCGCGCTTGCTCTGCCAAACCTGGCGATGCAAGTCATCGCGGATCCGATGATGCGCGAGCGGGCGTTTCGATGGTTTGTCATTGGCGTACCGGTGCTTGCTCTGTGGATGGTCATTGCACACGCGTCTCACGGTGCAGCGCTCGATGCCGGAGCACGCAAACTGGGTGGACGTCCGCAACGTCGACGCGCGCTTCGTTATGGTCTCTACGCGTGCGGTTGGGACTTGATGACTGGGCCGCTTGGCGCCTTGTGGATGCTGGTGTCCCGCGGCGTGAAAGCAACGAGCGAAGTCATGGGTTTGTCGATGACCGTTCCGGGCAAAGCATCTCGCGCGCTTCTTTCGGGTGTGTACGGTTTGCCCGCGGAAGACGTGGCCAAGGCAAACCGCACGGGCACCAAAGCTGCCCTCGCGTTGGCGATCGTGTCGGCCGTCGGTGTGCTTGTCGCGTTCGCGATGGTGTGACAAATTCTGGTTTGTCGACCGGTTGAGCGCTTCGCGCTCAACCTTAGTCAGGAAAACTGTCGACAAGCGCTGCGCGCTTTCGACAGTTTTCCTCTACCCAGTTGACGATGGGGCTGCCGCCCCAAACCCCGCCGGATTAGGGCGTAGGCGGCTCCCACGCGCGCGGAGCGAGCGTTCAAGCCAAGTCCCGGATTCAGCTCGAATGAGCTACCGATTCCCGTTCGGCGTTTGGACAGGCACGGGTGAACCTGCTGCCGGACGTCGCGACGAAGGCAACGTCCCCGGCCTTTTGACCGGTGACACCTCGCCCATGCCACTCACCGCCAGCAGTTCGAGCAAATCCGCATTCGTTTGACTGACGTTTTTCGTTCGTAGTTCGGCGACAGCTTCCGCGATCCGTTTGTCCGTGCGTTGCCGCATCAACACCATCCGAATCTGCGTCGCTTCCATCTCGAGCGGACGATCGACCGCCTTCATGCTTTGACGACGCCACACCACCGACCACTTCGAATCATCAGCCACAGGTTCGGGTACCAGCTCGCCGTCTTTCACTTTTTCCGCCGCAGTCACGAGCGCCGCATCAACCTTCAAGTTTGGGTCACTCGTCGACCCATTCGGTTCGACGAACCCTAGATTTCCCCCACGCATATTCGTGATTTTGTCGAGCGACTGTTCGCGCGCGACCTCGTTCCACTTCTTGGGCGTCAGGTCCGTTTTGACTTTGTCGATGACGCTTAACGCTTCTTCGCGTGTCGCAACGACGATGCGCCAAAGCACTACGCGTGCGGGCGCGTGGTACGTGCTGCGATTCGCGTCGTAATACGCTTTCACGTCTTCATCAGCGATGGGACCTGCCGCGACGGCTTCGGCGCTGATCTTGTTGATCAACGCGCTGCGCAGGACACTACGGATTCGTTCGGCCACTTCGTGTACGTCGGACAGTTTTGCCTCTTCCGCACCTTGCACGTAGAGCGCGTCCTTGATGAGCGTTTCTTCAACGAAACGGCGGCGAATTTCATCGGGCGTCTTGCCGAAGTAACGAAGCTGAAACGCCGGAACCGACGCAATACGCCGCTCGACATCCGAGATCGTGAACACCCGTGGGCCCACTTTGGCGACGTACTTCGCGTCGTCACTCGGAGCGCCAGCGTCGGCGAGAACGGTGAAAACGACGGAGTGACAAACGGTGCCAGCAACGATGGCCAGGGCAGTCGCGAGTGCGGCACGCTGAAGCGAGTGGGTGCGCATGTCGCGAGCATTCTTGTCGCGGTTGCTCCCGGGTCAAGCAACGTCGCAAAAGGTGTCATCGGCAGCGAAAAAAGCCGAGCCACGTAGCGACGAACGCGACGAGCAACAGTGGCCACGCCGTACGAAAAAAGCCTCCAACGTCGTCCACCACAAGTTTGCTCGCACGTCGTGCCGTTTCGCGTTTCCCAATGCGTCGAATATTTTCCTCCGCGATGGCCTCACGTTCTTCATCGTCGAGCGGATCGTCGCCAGACAAAAAGTGCAAGTGATGGGTCACTTCGTGATCGATCGTTTCGTTAATTTCAGCCCGCACATCGAACGAAGGTTCGTCGCGGTGAGCGGCACCAAACGTGCGGTAAAAAATGCGAATTTCCGGCGCACTGTAAATGCCGCCATCGTCTTCACCGCTGCCAGGTGTGTAACAACCAAGCAACGGTTCACCACCGTCGTCACACGCTGCCACGCCATCGTCGACGACAAGGTCGATGTTGCGCACGCCGCGCTCGCGATAAATACGCTTCCCCGTTTCCCGCACAATCTTCTCGAACGTGTCGATGTCTGGAAACCGCCGACCTTTTCTCCGACGAACGTCCCGCGTTTCGAACGGAATTTCACGCACCGGAAGCACGTCCAAATCGTTGCGCGCTCCGCATGCCGTGCATCGATACGAACCCACGAGCCGTGGCGAATAAAACGCTTGGTACACGAGATCGACGATCGCGCGATACGTATCCGGTGATGCGTACATGATCGCTTCAGCGATGAACCTCGCTCGGCGTTCACGCCCCAAGGCCGTGATGCCCATGGCCGCGACGATCGCCGGCGTGAAACGAAAAGCCTCAGCCGTTTCGGCATGCCAGAGCGGCAACACTTCACGCACCACACGCGGCGCGATGCGAATCGTACGAACTCGTTCTCTTCTTACCAGCAGACGAGGAATCGGATGCGGTTCGTCATACTTGAACGGCGCATCGAGGTCCGGGTCGGTCAGTTCTCGATCGACGAACGGACCCAGTTCCAACAACGACGATGGTTTGACGTGAAAATGTTTTCCGCAGTTCTCGCACGGAGCTTCGACAGATTCTTCAGGAACGAGGCCCGCGTACCCGACAAGCGCGCGCAACGTATGCGCATCACGCAAAGACAAACCCATCACGTCCACGGGCTCGTGGTCCTCGGTCGTAACCACACCGGGTACTTCGAGGATCGACAACGCATACAAACAACTCCCGAGAGACTCGGTTGGCGCGGGCGCGCGTTCGGCTGCGGCGTGCGACAAACGCACGACAAGTCCCGAAGGCAACATCACGCACGAAGGAAGGGGAGGCACGAGATACGAGGGGTTTACGGTTGGTACTCGCCGCTCGGGCGCTTGGAGGGCTTTTCAGAAGCCGATGTTTCGCTCGTCGTCGTTGCCGTGGGAGCTGGCATTTCTGTTGCGACAAGCGGTTGCGGCATGGAGGGTTTGCCCACGGCAGCCATGTTGGGATTGCTGGCGCGCGGGCGTTTTCGCATCCGAGGTTGTGGCCGAATTCGTTCTCCGTCGCCCACGTCGTCTGGTGCGGCGGCGATAAACCGACGCGGCACGTTTTTTTGCAAGCGGATGCGTGCGAGCGCGACGGTACTCGCCGATGATGCAGGCGTCGTTATCTTCTCTGGAAACAGCGGCAGCGCGCCTGTTCCAAAGTCGATGAACCGCAAGATGACGAGGCCATACACCATTCGTTGCAGCGTGAGTTCGTCCGCGTAGTTTGCCTCGACCAACCCACGTAACGTATGCGTCGATTCACGAAGACGATGGAGCACTTCGCTTTCGGGGAGTGTTGCCTGAAGACGATCGATTCCGGCTTGTCGATGCAGTCGCAACGGCGCGTCACCGATACGTTCGAGTACGGGCGCCATCATCAAAGACGCAGCCGCGTGTTCGCGCAGGCCTGTCCAGATCAGAGCGAGTGGATGCAATGTCGTCAGCGGAGCTCCATCGTCCACGATCTCGTGCATATCGGCGAAGTAGACGTAACGCGTGCCTGGCGGCAGTCCGAAAAGACGCGTCATACGTACAAAGAATTGCCGCTCGATCATCTTGTTCAAGGTGTCGCGCGTGATGTGTCCACCAGCCACGAACGACTCGCCAATGAGGCCCGGCACTTTGCGTGGAAGATCGTGCGTCGTTATGTCGATGATGCCCGCATCGATCATCAATTTGCCAATGCGTGCAAAGCCATCGCCCATCTGCACTTTGACGGGGCGTCCGCATTCGAGGCGGACGCCATGCATCACGCCATCGGGAACGTGCAAAAAGAGCGCGCCTGTAAGCTGTTGGTCCGCTGCATACACGAGTAGATGCGCGAACGGTGTTCGTCCGAGATCGCCTTCAGCCGTGGGCAGTACCTCGGTGGGCATATCCGATGAAGCGTATCACGTCGGCTGTGGTGTGGATCGTGCATGCTGGTGCTAGGTTGTCGACATGCCTCGTGGCCATGTGTTCGTCGTCGACGACGAGCCTTCGATACTCACCACACTTCAAAAAGCTCTTTCGCTCGAGGGGTACGCCGTCGATGTCGCAGGGGGCATTCGAATCGCCGAAGAAAAGTTGGCGAAGCGTAGTTACGACATCGCGCTGTTCGATGTCGCGTTGCCCGATGGCGATGGCATTTCGCTCCTCGAACGCGTGCGTGCTCAAGGTTCGGATTTGCCTGTCGTCATGATGAGTGGCCATGCGTCGATCGATGCGGCGGTGAGGGCCACGCGTCTCGGTGCGCTCGACTTTTTGGAAAAACCGATCTCGACTGATCGTTTGCTTCTGGTTCTCGACAACACGTTGCGTCTCGTACGTGCCGAAGCCGAAGCGAAGGTACTCAAGACACAGACTGGGCAGGTTGGTGAGCTGATTGGCGACAGTCGGGTGATGGTGTCGTTGCGCGAGCAGATAAGCCGAGCGGGCAAAGCGGCGACGACGGCGACGGTGCTCGTGACGGGCGAACGAGGCACTGGCAAGGAACTGGTGGCGCGCGCGATTCACGCGGCGGGCAAGCGGGCGCGCGGGCCGCTCGAGAAAATGAATTGTGCGGCAATTCCGAGCGAACTCATTGAGAGTGAAATGTTTGGGCACGAAGCTGGGGCATTTACAGGGGCGACGAAACAGCGGCGGGGCAAGTTCGAACGGGCGAGTGGTGGGACTTTATTTTTGGACGAAGTGGGGGACATGCCGTTGCCGATGCAGGCGAAGCTTTTGCGAGTATTGCAGGAGCGGGAAATCGAGCGTGTGGGCGGCAATGAAATCATCAAAGTGGATGTGCGGGTTGTTGCGGCAACGAACCGGGACATTGAGGCAGCGTGTCAAAAAGGTGAATTTCGCGCGGATCTTTACGACCGATTGAATGTGGTACCTTTGCCATTGCCTCCTTTACGCGCGCGGCGGGAAGACATACCGTTATTGGCGCGGCATTTTTTGAATTTGGCGATGGTGGCGAACGATCGACCGGGAATGCTTTTGACGGACGGGGCGCTCGAGGTTTTGGTTGGGTATGGTTTTCCGGGGAACGTGCGCGAGTTACGAAACCTCATTGAGCGGCTCGTGATATTGACGCCAGACGCGAAGATCGATGCGGAAGACGTGCGCGTTTGTCTAGGAAATGCGTCTATGGGTACGCCGACGGGATTGTTTCGGCCAGGAACGCCATTTCGAGTGTTATCGGAGGAAGCAGAGCGGCGTATTTTGGAGGAAGCGCTTTTGCATCATGGTGGGGCAATGGCGTCGACGGCGCGGGGATTGGGCCTCGAGCGCAGCCATTTGTACAAGAAATGCAAGGCGCTTGGATTACGAGGGGACAAAGCCGAGGGCGACGACGAGGGATGAGGGTTTTCGCTCCCAATTCGTGACTTGGCAGCGGGTTGTTCTCGGGGGGGTAAGCGCTAACTTAGACATCCATCGCCCTCAATTCTCCAATCCGGCGGGGTTTGGGGCGGCAGCCCCATCGTCAACTGGATAGAGGGAAAATGCCGAAAGCGCGTAGCGCTTGTCGGAATTTTTCCTGACAAAGGTTGAACGCTCCGCGTTCAACCTGTTGCAACATGCTGCAATGAATCGATTAAAAATACCCGTGAATGGTCGTGGCGAGCGTGTTATCAAAGAGTGCTTCTTGGCCGGTGGATGTTTTTTGATTCCAGTAGGCGTATTCCACCAAGAACTGCAAGTATTCGTTCATATTGAGCCCGATACCGGGCACATGGAAGAATTCTGAAATAGCGACATCATGGTATCGGACGGCGCTGAAGTTGTAGCGTAGCACCAGTTTCTTGATGCGTGCTTCGGCGCCGACGAGGATATAATCGTTTTTCGCGGACGCTTTCCCTGGAGTGACGACACCGGTGGTTGGGTCAGTGCTCGGGGGGATGGGCCATTCGGTGACAGATTGACCAATTTGCCTGGCAACATCGCCCCAGATGCTGATAGGTCCGATGTTCGCGTAGAAATCAGCTCCCACGCGGAATACATCTTTCTTGCCAACGGGTTGGGGTAAATCCGCTTGGAAGTATTCTCCGGATAGGCCGAGCGTAAACGAATTCTCTTTGCTCCAGAAATAGGACGGTTCGAGACGAACGACGGCCATGTTGCGTCGTCGAGCGTCGGGAATGCTAATCGTGTCGCGTCCGACGTAAGATCCGTTTGTCCGGCCATCGACAAGGAAGAATTGACCGTAATACCCTAAACGGAAACCTTTGTCTTTGCCGACGGAGCCTTCGAGCGAGATACCGTAATCGGGATCGAGTTTCAAGCCGTCGTAGAATTGGACGTTCCCGTAAAACGAGTTATCCCAGAAGAGGCCGAAGCGGTTGTAGGATTTGCCGATTTTGATAAAGGCCTGGGGGTGCTTGTAATAAACGTAGCCTTCTTCGACCCACGCTGTGCCCGCATAAAATTCGCGCATTTTCGTGTCGCGGATGCTCCCATTAAAGAAGAGTCCGAAATCACCAACGGATCCGTCGAAATTGATATGAGCTTGATGGATGCGAAAGAATGGTTTTTCGTCGGGAATACCGGTTACGCCACGGGCTTTGCCGACGGGGTCGATCGATACGCCAAAAGGTTGCCAATAAAACAGCCACGCCCCGCCATGAATGTCGATTTTGGGGATGACCGTTTTGCTTGCAGCGCTCGCTGGAGGACGTGCGTCGGTTGGAGTGGAGCTGGCGCCTCCGGTCGACGTGGTTGTCTCGGTCTCTGGTTCAACGTACGTTTCCGTACTGGCAACTTTTCTTCTTTTGGGCTGATCATCTTTCTTGACAGGCGCATCGGACGCTGCTGGGCGAGTGGGTGGTCTCGGTGTCGTGGTGATGCCTTGGGCCCAAACTGGCGATGTTGAACCAGTTGCACAAATGGCGGAAACCAGCAGAAAGCGTACACATTTGCCCATCATACCCATCATGTTGCGCGGGCATCGTATAGGAAGGTTCGGCTGAGTTGCACCAGTTCGTTGATGACTACTTGACAATTGGTTCGAGTTGGGGCAAAACCGGCGCCACGAAAAATTCGCGGTGAGGTAGCCAAGTGGTTAGGCAACGGTTTGCAAAACCGTTATACGCGGGTTCGAATCCCGTCCTCACCTCCACGTAAGTCTGCGAAATCATTCAAGAAATCCACTAGCCGCCACGAGCGGCTAGTTTGGTTTTACGAACCTTCGTGGCGGGATTTGGGAAACGTTGGGAAAGATTTGGGAAACGAATTTCCACCTCGAACCAACGCCTGGCACTTGGAGGACCTCCGGTCCTTCACCGCGAAATTTTCTTGGCGCCGGACTGCGTGGCCTAGAGCTTGTTGCACTCCTCGATGGTCGACCAACAAGCGTCGTGAACCTGCCACCAGCATGCCGTCGCGACCTCCTGCGTGGGTGGCGTGAAGCCCCAAGGCTCCGACGTCAGGTAGCTGCCCTAGGGATGGCCAACATCAACGGTGCCGATGGCGCATGCCTTTAGAGCCACTCCAGAGGCCTCATGCGACGCGTCGCACCAGGGCCGTAGGAATGGTTGGCTCCGGCCAGGCCAACGCCATGAGGCATGTGTTGCAGTCTTGGGGGGCTGGTGGAACCTCGTGCATCGCAGTCTCACCACCACCCTCAACGGAATAGTCGAATGCACGATCGCTGCAACTCGGGATCGTCATGAGGACCATTGCGAAAAGTATTGCGATTGAAATGTTTTTGAACTTCATGTGCTCATACTACAGTTCAATTAATGCATTAAGTATTTTTCGATAATCACCATTTAGATCTTTCGAGGCCCGCTGCCCTCTCGAATACTCGGACCTCCTCAAGGAACGCCAACCTGGCTTCGTCCTTCGAGCATCACGTGAAAAGCGAGAGTCCCGGTGCGACGCTCGTGCCGCATGGGGCCGGCCGTTGATGCTTCACGAGCGGGGTTGGTGATTGTCGGCGTGAGCTATTCGCGAATCCCGCCTTTGAGTTCGTCACGGATTTTCCACAGCGGTTCCAGTTCCCGGCGGTAAGACCTCTGAGTCTGTTCACTGCATATCGGGTCCGCCAGAGACGCCTCCAACTCGGCAATGAGCGGTTCGAGTACCGCAAGACCAGTGTCGAATTGTTTTTCGAGCAAGCAACTATCCGCGTAAAACCAGGTCATTGTGCACCGACGTTCCATGTTCGTAAAACCAAGGCGCCCCAAGTCATTCCAAGCGTCTTGACAAACTTGAAGGGATTGCTCTGTCGAATGCGCTTGGCGGAGGATTGCTTCTGCAACTCGGCGTCTTGTTTCCAGCACGAAGAACTCATCGCCAGTACGGGGAACAAATTCCGCTTCGATGTGGCGGTATGCTTTGACCATTTCGGGAAAGGTGCTCTCTCGCGTCGCGAGCCAAGCCTGATCGATAGCTTTTGCTAGCTCCCGCCCGATCTCCTCGATTCCGGCTGCCTCGTCCATCATGTTCCTTCTCTTCGCGTCACGAGTGTTTTAGTACCAACAGGATACGTCGACACCGCCAATCTCGACCGTGCCGGGCCACGTTCCTTTGCTCTTCTTACAAAATTCGCCGCACATCAGGCATCGGCTCGAACCGTGCACGCTACCTTGTCTATCGGCGAGGTCGCTCGCCAAACACGCGGTGACCTGTTCGTTACAATCTCGTTCCCACCTTGGGCGTCTGCGCAACGCTTCAATAGCTTCCGCGGCAACAAAAATAGTCACCCCGACCAATATCGTCACACCACCTGCAACCAACACAATAGGCAGCAAGGCAATGGGGGCAGCTAAAGCCTGAATGACACCCACCGCAGAACGGGATTGCGGCGACACCTGCGATGTGTTCACCACAGAATCGGGGATCTCCATGCGTTCGAGCGCATTCGTCAGGCATTTTTCGAGTTCCGTGCCGGGAAACTGTGAGTCCTTGACCTTTGCGGTCGTGCCGTTGCTGTCCATTTTGACGTCGTATATAATGGCATAGTGCTCCGACGTCTTGGACAACTTCAGGGCGAAACGATCTGCACAAACCTGCAATGCAGCGACGAGCTTTCGGGGGGCTTCGATGGATCTCGTGGTGTTTTGCGGTGGAGTCTCCGGTTGAACCTCTGGAGGACTCTCATGCGCCTCATAGCGTGGCTCGTACCCTGGATCCGCGCTGCAAGCGCACAACGAGATCGCGACAATACCTGACACAACCCTTTTCATGGAACCTCCCGTCTCGGGGAGGCTAACAAGCCGGTCTTCATGCGGACAACTTTTCTGCAAGGCATTTCGTGACGCATCATAACGCGTCGCGCCGATCGATTGCCATCAAGAAATCGACATCGAGGCGAAATCTTTTTCGCCCGTCAAAAATCTTTCTTCCGCGGTAAAACCAACATAATGGGCCGTTAGGCTCTAGGTGGCTGGTGTTTTTCTCAAATCTTACGTTGCGACACCACCACATATGGAGTCGACACGCTTCATTGGCCCATATATGTAGCGTGTCGACTTTGCGAAGTTGGAGTTTGGCACCAGCCACCTAGAACAATGGTCAAGGCATTGAGTGTCGGTCCGGACGAACTTTTGTCGATTGGAGTGCCTTCGGTTCCGAGACCTGTCATCCATTTCGCCGCCAATGCGATACATTGAGCCGGACTCGATTGAATGAGCCACTTTGCTGCGTATCGCAATCCCTACGTTTGGAGATGATAAGCTTTCGGCGAATACGAAAGAAATCGCTGCGCATTGTCCAACCCTTGTTTAAAAGGCGCCTGAAAATGGTGCGCAACAGCGAGGAATTCGTGTTGCGCACGCAAACCCTCGACGCCAATGGGAGGCTTGTACGCGGTTGCATCCTCGTGCCATCAGCTACGTTTGTTGCGCACATTGCGCACACGGCCTCATCCCGCATTGGGGGCACAGGAATACATTATGTACACACGGGACAGCAAGAACGTCACGTCCCAAGCGATGATCCACCATCCCAACGTTGTCTTCATGCACGGAGGCCGCAGGCGGTTTGACGCGGAGAAAAGGGAATTTCTCGGAGCAATGCGAACATATCAATGTTCCCCACGACGATTCGCAAGGCACGCATTCATTTTGGAACGTACCCCGATCAAGATTACGCATCACGGGCGTCCGCTCTTCACAAATGGGACAGGACATCAGTGTATCGATGAATTTGCCACCTGTTTCGAAGTGCCGGCAGAATTCATCCATTTCCGCTGCCCGACGTCGTGCGGGGTCCAATTCTTGATTCAACTGGCTCTTTTGCCGATTCCTCTCGGATAATTTGCGCCGATCATCGAGTTCTCTGGGTGGCAAGGCCTCCAACTGCTCTTGGATTTTCTCAACGGTCTCCCGTCGTATGTGGCGCTCCGTTTCAATCCGTCGCCATTGCTGCGCACTGGGTCGGCGAAGCAGACGGAATGCATTTCGATCGCTCGTGTCAACCCACCCGTCGAGCAAGCCCGCCTCAAGCTCGCTCGGCGGACGACTCACAACACGGGGATACTCCATCAGCCACGCGCCGAGCGTCACCCAACGAAGCGCCCTGGCGAGACGCTCCACGCTGCCAATGTCCCAAGGTGATACCGGCAAAAACCCCAGGCGGAGCGCTTCACCACTGCGCTGCTCATGGCC